>NZ_DATMST010000347.1:0-6862 GCF_035565275.1 Sphingopyxis sp. | reverse complement strand
GGGCATCGCGGCAGCGAGCGCGAGCGCGCCGACGCCGGCCATGATCTCGCGGCGGTTGGGGGTCATGCTCATCCTACTTTCCACGGCCGCTGATCGAGAAAGGCGCGTCGGCGGGAGCGGTACCCCATTGCTTGTTGGGTTTGGCGCCCATCACGAAGTCGATCGTCCCGCCCTGCGACAGCGCGCTATGGGTGAACCAGGTTTTCGTCTGCGGCTTCCCGCCGAGCGCGACCGACTGGAGATAGACATTCGCATTGCTGTTGTTCGCGGCGTTGATCGTCAGCGTCTTGCCGTTCGGCATCGTCAGCACCGCCTTCCGGAACAGCGGGCTGCCGATCGCATATTCGCCCGTCGCCGACGCGACCGGATAGAAGCCCAGCGCCGAGAAGACATACCAGGCCGAGGTCTGGCCGTTATCCTCGTCGCCCGGATAGCCGTCGGGTGCCGACGAATAGAGCTTCGCCATGATGTCGCGCACATGATGCTGCGTCTTCCACGGCGCCCCCCCCCAATTGTAGAGATAGGGCATATGCTGGATCGGCTGGTTGCCATGGGCATATTGGCCCATGTCGACGATCTGCATTTCGCGGATTTCGTGGATCACCTGCCCATAATAGCTTTCGTCGAAGATCGGCGGCGTGGTGAAGATCGCGTCGAGCCGCTCGACGAATTTCTCGCGCCCGCCCATCAGCGTCATCAGACCCTGAACGTCCTGCATTACCGCCCAGCTGTAATGCAGCGCATTCCCCTCGGTGAAGGCGTCACCCCATTTGTAGGGGTTGAACGGCGTCGACCACGACCCGTCCTGGTTGCGGCCGCGGATCCAGCCGCTCTGTTTGTCGTAGAGCTTGCGGTAATTGAGCGCGCGCTCGGTGTACTTCTTCGCATCGGCATCCTTGCCGAGCAATGTCGCGAGCTGCGCGATCGAGAAGTCGGCGGTTGCATATTCGAGCGTCCGCGCGGCATTCTCGTTGATGCCGACGTCATAGGGGACATAGCCCAAGCGGTTGTAATATTCGGCACCCTCGCGTCCGACCGCGGCGATCACCTTGCCCGCCTTGTCGCGCGGGCGGCCCTCGCTCGTCGTCGCATTCTTGATCATCGCTTCGTAGAGCGTCTCGACGTCGAAGCCGCGCACGCCGTTATAATAGGCGTCGGCGATCAGGTTCGCCGAGTTCGACCCGATCATCACGTTGCGATAGCCGGGGCTCGCCCATTCGGGCAGCCAGCCGCCCTCCTTGTAGGTGTTGACCAGTCCCTGCATGATCTGGCTGTCGAGGTCGGGATACATCAGCGCAAAGAAGGGGAAGACCGCGCGCCACGTGTCCCAGAAGCCGTTGTCGGTGAACATGTAGCCGTCGTGGACCTTGCCGTCGTACGGGCTGTAGTGAACGATCTTTCCGTTCGCGTCCTTTTCATAGAAGACGCGCGGGAATTGGAGCATCCGATAGAGCGACGAATAGAAGGTGCGGATTTTTTCGGGGTCGGGATCGGTGACGCGGATACGCGAGAGTTCCTTTTCCCACGCCGCCTTTGCCTTCGCCTGCGTCGCATCGAAGCTGTCGCTGCCGATTTCGCTGCGCAGGTTCAGCAATGCCTGTTCGGGGCTGATGAACGAGGAGGCGACGCGGACGTGGACCTTGTCGCCCTTTTTCGTCTTGAAGCTCAGCACCGCGCCGACATGATCGCCCTCGCGTGCCAGCTCGTTCGTCGGCGCGTTGTCGCCCGCCCAGGTGCGCGCGAGCGTGAAGTCGCGGTCGAATTCGGCGACGAAATAATTGTGGAAATTGTCGGGCACGCCGCCGTTGTTGTTGCGGACATAGCCGGTGATGCGGCGATTCTGGACGTCGACCTTGACCATCGAGCCGCCCGCGAGACCGTCGAGCAATATGTGCGCGTCGTCGCTTTCGGGGAAGGTGAAGCGGAACTGCGCCGCTCGTTCGGTCGGCGCGACCTCGGCGGTCACGTCATAGTCGGCGAGATAGACCTTGTACGAATAGGGGCGCGCGACCTCGGCCTTGTGGCTGAACCAGCTGCCGCGTTCCTGCTGCTTGACCTTCACCGGGCCGGTTTCGGCCATCAGCGCGAAGGCGGCATAATCGTTCATCCACGGGCTCGGCTGGTGCGTCTGCTTGATGCCGCTGATCTTCTCGCCGTCATAGGTATAGCCCCAGCCGCTGCCGGGTTCGCCCGTCACCGGGGTCCAGCTGTTCATGCCGAACGGCACCGCGACCGCGGGATAGGTGTTGCCGTAGGACAGGCGATAGCTTGAATCAGTGCCCATCAGCGGGTTGACGTAGTCGACGAGCGCGATCTGCTGCGCGCTCGACTGCGCGAGCGCGACGGGCGTACCGACGCTGCTCAGCACGAGCGCGCTCGCCGCGGCGCCCAGCATCGTCTTGCGGATCGTCTTCACTTCGTCTCTCCCCGGTTTGCCGCCGACCCCGGCAGCGGGCGCGCTGCGACGCCCTTGTTCGTCATGATGACCGGCGCGATCGTGCCGTCGGCGTTGAAGATCATGCGGTCGATCGCGAGCTGGCGGCGCTCGCCGCTCGTCTGATCGAGCGGCCGGCGGTGATAGGCGATATACCAGTCGTCGGTGCCGGGCACATTGACCACCGAATGATGGCCTGCGCCGCGCGCTATCCTGAAATCCTGCTGAAGAATCTTGCCCATCGGCTTGAACGGACCGGTCGGCGACGGCCCCATCGCATAGGCGACCGAATAGTCGGGGCCGGTCCAGCCACCTTCCGACCACATCAGATAATAGACGCCCTTCCGCTTCACCATGAACGAACCCTCGACATAGCCGGGGGGCGTGATTTCCTTATAGGTGGTGCCGTCGGGAAAAGGCTCTATCGAGGTCAGGTCGTCGCCGAGCCGAACGACGTTGCAATGCTTCCAGCCGCCATAATAGAGATAGTGCTGCCCATCGTCGTCGCGAAAGACGAACTGGTCGATCGGCTGCGCGCCATTGTGGAAAGCGTCGATCAGCGGCTTGCCGATCGCATCCTTGAACGGTCCTTCGGGGCGGTCGCTGACCGCGACGCCGATACCGCCGCGCTGGTGGTCCGACTGGATGTCGTTGGCGCCGAAGAAGAGATAATATTTGCCGTCCTTCTCGATCGCCGACGGTGCCCAGAAGGCATAGGCGGCCCAGGACACATTCTCGACGTCGAGGGCGTGGTCGTGCTTCGTCCAGTGGACGAGGTCGGGCGATGAAAAGACGTTGAAGAAGGTCTGGAAATGATAGGACGGCCGGACCGTCTTCTGCTCGCGCAGCTTCTTCTGCTGCTCATTGAAATGCTGTGAGAGATCGGGCGTCTCGCCATGGTCCGAATAGGTCGGATAGATCCAGTAGCGGTCGCCGAAGACCCGGATTTCGGGATCGGCGTACCAGCCGGGAATGATCGGATTCTGCGCCGCGGCGATACCGCCGGCCGTTAGCGCCGCACCCAGAACCAGCGATTTCAACCCGACATGCACGCGCACGTCCCTCCCCGTCTATCCGTTAGCAATTTGCCGCATCGAAACATGAACCCGCTCGCCCGGAAAGAAGTGGTGGCTCCTCGCGGAGCCACCCGAGGGGGAGCGGGTATGGGCCCCATCAGAATTTGTACGATACACCGACATAGGCGCGGCGGCCGGTATAATAGCTGTGGACGAAGCGCGCATCGGTGTCGTTGCCGAGGTGCTGGCGCTCCTCCGACTTGGTGAGGTTGATCACCGAAGCGGTGAGCATCAAGCCGTCCATCAGCTCGTACGATGCGTTGATGTCGACCTGTTCATAGGGAGCGCTGTAGATGTTGAGGCCCGACTGGAGCGCTTCGACGACTTCGCCGCGACGGTTATACGAAGCGCGGATCAGGAAGCTGTCGTTCTCGTAGAAGACCGACGCATTTACCTGCGTCTTCGCGCTGCCGACAAGCGGCGACTTGCCGACCGTCTGGCCGTCGAGCGTGATGTCGGCGACCGAGGTGTCGTTATAGGTGAAGTTCACCTGCGCGCCGAGGCCGAAGTCGAAGCTGTGCTGGGCATAGAGTTCGACGCCCTGCGACACCGCGTTCGAGCCGTTGGCGATCGTCGAATAGGGTTGGATCAACACCTGCTCGCCGTTCACTTCGCGCGTCACGTCGATCACGAGCGGAACGACGAAGTCCGAGACTTCCTTGCGGAACAGGCCGACGCCGAGCACCGAACCGCGCTTGAAATACCATTCGACGCCCAGGTCATACTGCCAGGCGGAAAAGGGTTTCAGATTGGCGTTGCCCCCCTCGCCCGACCAGCCCTCGAACTCGCCGAACTGGCCGCGGTCAAAGGCATAAGCTGCCGAGCGATAGGTCAGCGAGCTTCGCGACCCCAGATCGTTGAATGACGGACGCGCGATTACCTTGGCGACCGCACCGCGCACGACGATATCGGGCGTGACCTCATAAACGACGTTCAGGCTGGGCAACCAGTCGGTGTAGCTCTTCGACTGATCGACCGGCGTGTTGACGATCGTCTCACGCTCCGACAGCGGGAGGAGCTGGCAATTGCCGTCGGACCCGATCGGCCGGTCGGGATCGAAAGGGCCGCCCGGGCCATCGACGCAATAATCGTTGAGAAACTGCAGGCGATCCGAATTCAGACCCGACTGCTTCGTCTGCGCAACGCGCAAGCCGATATTGCCGCGGAGCGGACCGGCCTCGAAGTCCGCCTGCACATAGCCGGCGAAGACGCGCTCCTTCAGATCATAAATATTGTCCAGTTCGGGGACGCGAACCGACGGGCCGTAGGTCGAGTTGATATAATCAAGATAATTCCCGAAATTGATGCCGGGGAAGCTGCTTGCACTGAAACCGCCGGCGATGTTGCCGATCGGCTTGTCATAGAAATATTCGGGCCGCGCGACCGCGCCCTCGGGCGTGTCCTGATAGCGCCGCTTGGTCGCCGGGTCGGCATACCATTCATTACGCCCGGTTTCGCGGTGGATGCTCATCTCGCGCCACTTGCCGCCGACGCGCAACGCGCTGAGGAAATTGTCGAAGCGTCGGACGAGATCGAGCTGCGCATAACGCTGCGTGATCGCGCTGTTGGTGTAGTTCGATCCGGTCGAACCGACGTCGATCTGCGCGATCCCGTTCTTGATATTCTCCTGCAGTTCGGGCGAGAATTCCATGTTGAGGTTGCCGCCGGTAAAATCCCACCCGCTCAGGAAGTTGCCGTTCTGTTCTTGCCCCGGCACCGTAAGGCGCGGCTTCGCGCCGACGTTGAAGCGCAGCGACGGGCCGCCGGTCGCGCGCGTCTTGCCGAATTTCAGCACCGCGTCGAAATTGTCCTGATTCCACGCGACCTCGGTCTCGAACGTATTCGAAACCTGCTTTTCGCGGCTGTAGGTACCCGCGATCTGCGGCGTTTCCATCGTACACGGCGGCGTGTTGACGAGGCACCCCGTGCCCGCCGCGGGGACCTGGAAATTCGCCGACTGGAAGATTGTCCCGCTTTTGTCGAACGTCGGCCCGGTGAAGAAATTGCCATAACCCCACTCGGGGATCTTGAGCACATTGTTCTGCCAGTTGCTCTTGTAGTCGAAACGGAAATAATTTGCGGTGACGGTCAGATTCTCGATCGGGCGCATCTGCGCGGTCGCCTGGATGCCGAGGCGCTTGCGCTGCTGCGAAAAGATTTCGGCGTTGACCGACTGCGGTGCCCAATAGCCCGAATAATGCGTGCCGTCCTGTGCGGTCACGCCTTCGCCGGGCCAATAGGAAATCGCGTCGTCATTCTCGAACGGATTGCCGTTGACGTCGGTGGCGGGGGTAAGGATATCGCCATTCGCGTCGCGGTCGCTCCACCAGCGCCAGGTTTCGGTCGAGCCGCGCAGCTCGCGGTTCGCGCGCTCCTGATAGGTCGCGCCGATCAGGAAGCCGAGCCGCTCTTCAGGATCTTTCCACGAAATCTGGCCAGCGATCTGCGGGTCGAACTTTTTGGCCGTATCAGAATAGGTGCCTTCGGCCGAGACGAAGCCCGACCAGGCCGGCAGGTCGAACGGACGGCGCGTGTTGAGGATCACGGTACCGCCAACGCCGCCCTCTTCGAGCCGCGCTTCGGAGGATTTATAGACTTCGGTGCTCGCGATGAAGTTCGACGGCAACAGCACATAGTTGAACGAGCGCGACGGATCGCCGCTGTCGGCGCCGGCGATGAAATTGCCGTTGAGCAGGGTCAGCGTCAGGTCGGACTTGAGTCCGCGAATGCTGACGCGGCTGCCCTCGCCGCCGTCGCGGGTAATGATCACGCCGGGCACGCGCTGCAGCGCGTCGGCAACATTCTTGTCGGGGAATTTGCCGATATCCTCGGCGGTGATGACCTCGATCAGCGAGTTCGCCTCGCGCTTCTGCTCGAGACTCTGCTCGATCGATTTACGGTAGCCGGTGACGACGATTGCGTCGCCCGGCGCCGTCGCCGCATCATCTGCCGGCGGCTGCGCTTCGGGGGCGGTCTGCGCGGGCGCAGACTGCGCGAACGCCTGTCCGGCAGTGCAGAGGGCAGCCATCGCGCCCGCGCCCAGCATCAACTCGCGTACCAGCCGATCGCGTCCACGCGTCCCGGCTGAATGGATTCGTCCTGCCTTCATCTCATCGACATCCCTGTTCGAGGGGCTGTGCGCCCCCACTCATTATCCGGCGCCTTCCGGTCGCCCAGCTGCGAGTCATCAGACCCGTTGACCCACTATCAGAATATAAAAAACAATTTGTCAAAATAAATAATCCGAGCCGGTGGCGAGGCGCGATGAGTTGCGTCGATCCCCAAAAGAATCGCGGATTTCAGCCGATTTTAACGATCCTGGTATTGCTGACGCACGTCTGCAGGCCGCTAT
>NZ_DATMST010000346.1:0-60762 GCF_035565275.1 Sphingopyxis sp. | reverse complement strand
GGCGCGAGCTTGCCGCCGAGGTCGGCGTGCCGCCCTATGTGATCTTTCACGACGCGGTGCTGCGCGCGATGGCGAGCGATCGCCCCGCGACGCGGAGCGCGCTGGCCGATATCCCGGGCGTCGGCGGCAAGAAGCTCGAGGCGTGGGGCGACGCGTTCCTGAACGTCATCCGGCAATATTGATCGCACCTTCACGCTTGTCAGCAAGTGTGCGGTGGGATTAGATCGTCGGCATGAGCGATTTCAGACCCCTTTCCGCCCAATATAGCGTCGCACCCCAGATCGGCATCGAGGATGTCGCCGAGGCGAAGGCGCAAGGCTTTGCCATGGTCGTCAACAACCGGCCCGACGGCGAGGAGCCGGCGGCGCCGCAGGGCGAGCATATCTCGACCGCCTGCGCCGCCGAGGGGCTGGCCTATGCCGCGATCCCGGTAGGGCATGCGGGTTTCAGCCATGCGCAAATCGATGCGCTCGACAAATTGCTGCGCGATGCGACGGGCCCCATCCTCGCCTATTGTCGTTCGGGCACGCGTTCGACCCACCTGTGGGCGCTGACCCGCGCGCGCGCGGGTGACGATGTCGACGGCATCGTGGAAGCGGCGGCGAAGGCGGGTTACGACCTGGCCGGCCTGCGCCCGATGCTGGACGCGCTCGCGGGGGAAAAATGACGCAAGCCGAGTTGATCCAGCTTGGCGCATCGCTGCTCGCAGTGCTGTTCATCGCCTGGCTGGTCGGGAAGATCGGACTCGGGGGCGATCCGCGGATCGCCGATGCTGCGCACGCCATCCGCCTTGCCGAAGAGGCCGAGGCGGGATTTCGGGGGATCGAGGTTGCGCGCGATCGTGCGGGCTTTGCCGCGATCGTGCAAAACGCCGAAGGGCGGATGATGCTGGTGCGCGCGCACGGCAATTTCTTTGCCGCACGACCGGTCGATGCCAGCGTGGTCGGCCGGCTCGACAAGGATTTCCTGACGCTGGCGACGCCGGAGCGGACGTTTGGCGCGGTAACGCTGCAACTGGGGAAGGATGCGGGGATGTGGGCATCGCGAATGCGGGATATCGGTCGTGCCTGAGCTTCCCGATCCCGTCGTCTATGCCGTCCCTGCCTTCATCCTGTTGCTGATTGCCGAAATGATCATCTCATTGCGGCGCGACAAGAGCCGGTACGAGGCGCGCGATACGCTGACCTCGCTGATGCTCGGTACGGTGAGTCAGGTCGCGGGCGCGCTCGTCGGCGCGGCGGTGATCGGCATGTCGGTATGGGTCTATCAATTCCGCCTGTTTGACATCGGGATCGAGTTCGAAAGCTGGTGGTGGGCGTGGATCCTCTGCTTCTTCCTCGACGACCTCGCCTATTATGCCTTTCATCGCAGCGCGCACCGCGTGCGCTGGTTCTGGGCGAGCCACGTCATCCACCACAGCTCGCAGCATTATAATCTATCGACTGCGCTCAGGCAGACGTGGACGGGCTTTTTCAGCCTGACCTTCCTGTTCCGCCTGCCGCTGTTCCTGATCGGCTTTCCGCCCGCGATGGTCTTCTTTTGCGCGGGGCTGAACCTGATCTATCAGTTCTGGATTCACACCGAGGCGATCAGGCGGCTTCCCCGCTGGTTCGAGGCGGTGATGAACACGCCGTCGCATCACCGGGTCCATCACGGGGTCAACCCGCGCTATCTCGACGCCAATTATGCCGGGGTCTTCATCATCTGGGACAAGATGTTCGGCAGCTTCGTTGCCGAACGCGATGACGAACCGGTGCGCTACGGCATCGTCAAGCAGCTCGGCAGCTTCAATATCCTCTGGGCCGCGGTGCACGAATGGGTGGGGATTGCGAAGGACGTCTGGCACGCGCCGTGGAAGCACAAGGCGGGCTATATGTGGCGCGAACCCGGCTGGAGCCACGACGGCAGCCGTGCGACGAGCGCGATGATCAAGGAACGCTGGGCGGCGGGGCGACCCGCGGAAGAGCCGGCGGAGTAGTCAATCATCATCCTCGCGAAAGCGAGGGTCGCCGGAAATGGTGCGCGAGGCCGATAGCCGCCCGGCCTGCGCGGGGGCGACATGTAATGGGCTTGCCTCACCCCCTAATGACATTCATGTAAGCATCCGGGCGACCGCCAGCAGGCGGCGCGAGGGAGAGTCGCAGCATGGATCAGTTCGACATCATCGTTATCGGCGGCGGCAGCGCGGGGAGCGCGGCGGCGGGAAGGCTGGCCGAGGACGGGTCGCGGACGGTCTGCCTGGTCGAGGCGGGCGGGCGCAACGACAGCGTGCGGGTGAAGACCCCCGGTTTCATGCCCTTCATCCCGAAAGCGTCGAACTATCGGTACGAGACGGTGCCGCAGGCAGGGTTGAACGGCCGCACCGGATACCAGCCGCGCGGGCGCGGGCTCGGCGGATCGAGTGCGATCAACGCGATGGTCTATATCCGCGGGCATGCTTTCGATTACGACCAGTGGGCATCGCTGGGCGCGACCGGCTGGAGCTATGCCGAGGTGCTGCCCTTCTTCAAGCGCGCCGAACATAACGAGCGCGGCGGCGACGAATATCACGGGAGCGGGGGGCCGCTCAACGTGATGGACCAGCGCTGGCCCAATGTGACGAGCCGGCGCTTCATCGAGAGCGCGGCGGCGCTGCAATTGCCGCGCACCGCCGATTTCAACGGCGCGAGCAACGAAGGTTTCGGGCTGTATCAGGTGACACAGAAAGCGGGCGAGCGCTGGTCGGCGGCGCGCGCCTATGTCGAGCCGCTGCGCGAGCATGGCAATTTCGCGGTGCGCACCGGCGCGCTGGTCGAGAAGATTCTCGTCGAAAACGGGCGTGCAACGGGGGTGGCGATCCGGCGCGGGTCGAAACGCGAGACGCTGCGTGCACGCGGCGGGGTGATCCTGTCGGCGGGGGCCTTCAACAGTCCGCAGATATTGATGCTGTCGGGGATCGGGCCCGCGGCGCACCTCAGGGACAAGGGGATCGAGGTCATGGCCGACCGCGCCGGCATCGGCGCGAATTTGCAGGACCATATCGACTATGTGTCGAGCTGGGAGACGCGCTCGACCGAACCGTTCGGCGACAGTCTGGGCGGGACGTGGCGGATGATGAAGGCGATCTTCGAACATCGCGGGCGGCGCACCGGCATCATGACGACCTGCTTTGCCGAGGCCGGCGGCTTCTGGAAATCGAACCCCGACCTGCCCGCGCCCGACATCCAGTATCATTTCGTCCCCGCGATGCTCGAGGATCACGGGCGGACGAAGGTGAAAGGGCATGGTTTTTCGTGCCATGCCTGCGTGCTCAGGCCCGAAAGCCGCGGATCGGTGACGCTGGCGTCGGGGGATGCCGCGGCAGCGCCGGCGATCGATCCCGGCTTTCTGACCGACGAGCGCGATATGGCGACGCTGCGCGCCGGGGTGCGCATGATGCACCGCATCGCCGCGGCGCCGCCGCTCGCCGACTATGCGGGTGCCGACCGGCATCCGGTGGACCTCGCCGACGATGCTGCGCTCGATGCGCTGATCCGTGCCCGAGCCGACACCGTCTATCACCCGGTGGGCACGTGCAGGATGGGGAATGACGCCGACGCAGTGGTCGATCCGACGCTCAAGCTCAATGGTATCGAGGGCCTGTGGGTCGCCGACGCGAGCGTGATGCCGCGGCTGGTTTCGGGCAACACCAACGCGCCGAGCATCATGATCGGCGAGCGCGCTGCCGATTTCGTGAAAGCGGCGCTAGGCTGAGTGCGCCCCCGGCGGACGCCGGATAAACGAAATATTGCCCGCTCCGTTTCGGGCCGCATGGGCGGCGCGGAATGGACCGCAAACCGGAGGAGCGCCGACATGGAAAATCGGCCGCTCGACCTATCGGCTCGAGACGGCGGATTCGCTCGTCGTCAGCGATTCGGTTTTGCAGGGCGACGGCTACTGGCGCGTGTTCGCATGTTGCGCTGCTGCCGCAGCATGCCCTGAAAACTGCGATTTTTTGGCGCTCTTTATGATGCGCACAAAAAAAGAGGGCCGGAACTTTCGTTCCGGCCCAGCCTTTCAGGCTCTCCCCTCCTGAAACTGTTGACGCAATGAATGCCATATTAATGTCATGATGAAAAGGCCTAAATTCGATGCGATGCTGCGCAAATTTCGTGCAGCATTTCAGGGCGATTGGAGCCTTGGCCGCGGACGCAAAAAAATGGCCGGGAGCTGTTGCATCCCGGCCACAAGTGGTTCGCAGGAGGAACCTCGTTAGGACCCCGCCGCCGCCGTTTGAAAGGAGAGAGAGCGTGCGGCGACGGGTATCCTGTCTCGTCAATAATTGTAGGCGCGCTCCCCATGCTCGCCGAGGTCGAGGCCTTCGCGTTCGACCTCTTCGGAGACGCGTCCGCCAGTGACCGCCCTGGCCACATAGAAGGCGATGGCCGAGCCGACCGCCGACCAGGCGACCGCAACCAGCACCGACTTGATCTGGATGCCGAACTGGGCGCCGAGGGCGTAGTCGTCACCAGCCGGGCCGCCGAGTGCGGGAAGCATCGTGACCGCGGTCAGGATCGAACCGATCAGGCCGCCGATGCCGTGGATGCCGAACACGTCGAGCGAGTCGTCGAAACCGAGCTTTGGCTTGATCTTCATCACGAACCAGCAGCAGACGATGCCAGCGATCGCGCCGAGGAGGATCGCGCCGAACGGGCCCGAGTTGCCCGCGGCCGGGGTCACGGCAACAAGGCCCGCGATCGCACCCGAACAGGCGCCGAGCAGCGAACCCTTGTGGCCGAGTGCGCGCTCGGTGAGCATCCAGAAGAGGACGCCGGCGGCGGTGGCGGTGAAGGTGTTGATCAGCGCGAGGCCGGCCGAGCCATTGGCTTCGAGCGCCGAGCCGGCGTTGAAGCCGAACCAGCCCACCCACAGGAGGCCGGTTCCGATCAGCGTCATGGTCAGCGAGTGCGGCGCCATGATGTCCTTCTGGTAGCCGGTGCGCTTGCCGATGATGAAGCCGCCCACGAGCGCGGCGACACCCGCGTTTATGTGGACCACGGTGCCGCCCGCGAAGTCGAGCGCGCCCCAGCCGAAGATCAGGCCCGTCGAGGCATCGTCACCGCCGAGATACCAGACCATGTGCGCGATCGGGTAATAGACGATGGTCAGCCAGACGATCGCGAAGACCATGACGGCCGAGAATTTCATGCGTTCGACGAGGCCGCCGAGGACGAGCGCGACGGTGATCGCCGAGAAGGTCATCTGGAAGGCGATGAACACGAATTCGGGGATGACGACGCCATCGGTGAAGGTCGCGACGGTCGAATCCGCAGTGATGCCCGCGAGGAAGAACTTGCCCGACGAGATGAACTGGTTGGCGTCGCCACCGAAAGCGAGGCCATAGCCGTAAATGACCCAGAGGATCATTGCGAGCGCGGCGACCGCGAGAACCTGCGTCAGGACCGAGGCCATATTCTTCGTGCGGACGAGGCCGCCGTAGAAAAGCGCGAGGCCAGGAACGATCATCGCCATGACGAGCACGGTTGCGACCATCATCCAGGCGGTGTCCCCCTTGTCGGGCGTTGGCGCGGCGGCTTCGGCCGCGGCGGGCACCGCTTCCTGCGCCCAGCCGGGCAGCGCGGCGAACAGCGAAAGGCCGACGGCCCCGGCGCCGGCCGCAAATTTATTTGCGAACGTCATGTTTTCCCCCTTCGTCATTACAGTGCCGCCTCGCCGGTCTCGCCGGTGCGGATGCGCACGGCCTGACCCACGTCGAGAACGAAAATCTTGCCGTCGCCGATCGATCCGGTGCCGGCGCTTTGCTGCAGCGTTTCGACGACCCTTGCGGCGAGCGCATCGTCGCAGACGAGCTCGATCTTCACCTTGGGCACCATGTTTGTCGCATATTCAGCGCCGCGGTAGATTTCGGTCTGCCCCTTTTGCCGTCCGAATCCCTTGACCTCGGTCACGGTCATGCCGGCGATGCCGAGCCCGGTGAGCGCCTCGCGCACTTCGTCGAGCTTGAACGGTTTGATGATTGCCAGAATCAGCTTCATGATGCCCCCTTCTGCCTGTGGCATCATGTTGCAGTGCAACAGCCGTGCCAAATTGCGCGACCGGGGTTCAGGCTGACATTTTGTGACGGTTTGGTCGGTGCTTGAGCGAACAATCGTTCGTTCGCTGGGCAGGCGAGCCCGGCGTCTGCCTAAATTTTGGGCAGCCTACTCTGCCGCCTTGAACCGCGCCCAGATCGGCAGATGGTCCGACGCGCGCGCGGCGAGCGGGCTGCGGTGGACCCCCGCATCGACGGCTTCGAGATCGGGGGTTGCGAAAATGCGGTCGAGCTTTGCGACCGGACGGCGGCTGTGGAAGCTGTGGCCGGTGTCGACGAGCCGGTGATGCACGCCGAAATCGGTGAGGCAGCCGCCCGTGGCGCGCCATTCGTTGCAGTCGCCCATCAGGATCGTCGGCAGCGGCTCTCCCTCGGCGACATGGTTCAGGATCGCGCGCGCCTGCTGGCGGCGGCGCAGCCCCGAAATGTCGAGGTGCATGCCGACGACGCGCAGCCGGGTCTCGCCGATACGGATCGTCGCCGCGACCGCCCCCCGGGGTTCGAGCGTCGGCAGGTGCAGCGCATGGCTTTCCTCGACCTCGGCGCCCTTGCGCACGAGCAGCGCGTTTCCGTGCCAGCCGATCGCGTAGGGGCGGCCGCCCAGCAGGTCGACCGGAACATAATCGCTGCGGTCTTCGAACATGTGCGGCGGGATGGCGCTTGCGCGCGTGCCGAAACGCCGGTCGGCCTCCTGCAGCGCGACGATGTCGGCGTCGAGTTCGCCGAGTACCGAAAGCACCCGGCCCGGATCGCGGCGCCGGTCGAGCCCGATGCCCTTGCGCATATTGTAGCTGGCAACCTTGATCATGACGTGCTTTTCAAGCGCTCAGGCCGCGTTTCCGTTCCCGCCGGCCTCGAATTCGGCGACCAGCGCCTGCGCTTCGCCCAAATCCTCGTCGAGCACCATCACGCGTACCGGAATGAGGAGGCCGACGCTTTCGGCGATGTTCATCCCCGCATCGAAGCAGACGGCGTGCACTCCCGCGCTTTCGAGCCGGCCGCGCAGCAGTTCGGCTTCGGCGCCATTGGGCAGGCGCACCAGTTCGACGAGGGGCATCAGGACGTAAATCCGTAGATTGCGCGATCAAGGCGTCGAAATGGCGAAGATATCGGCTTTGCGTGGCCGCTGCGGATGGTGGTTCCATCTGCAAGGCCGCGCGGGTCCGAGATCGAAGCCATTTCGGCGTCCCTTCGGGATTTGACCGATTTTGCCCATGGCCGCGTCAGCGCGCCTTGGAATATATTCATATGCCTGCGTCTCGCTTCCTTGCCCTGAACAAAATCGCTTCAAACCTCGATCGCGCAATCTACGGATTTACGTCCTGAGCGTCACCCGCGATGAAACGGTCGGTCGGACGCGTCGGCAAACCGTCGATGCTGCGGTCGCGCTCCCGGAATTTCTCGACCCACAGGGCGCGGTCGGCCTGCCGGTGATATTTCTGCAGCGTGTCGCGTTCGTGCTGCAATTCCATCATCGGCACGCCCCAGCCGCAGCTCGTCTGTACGCTTTCGACGTCGATAACGAAGATCTGGCGCGTGCCCGGGAGCAAGGTGAAGGTCGCGGCGACGGAATCCCATTCGTCGTCCTGCGGCAGCACGGGGCGGCCGCGGCCATAGATGCGCAGGATCAGCGCGCTGCGGTCGAAGGCGCAGAACATGATCGTGATCCGCCCGTCGGCGGCGAGATGCGCGTGGGTCTCGTTGCCCGAGCCGCCGAGGTCGAGGTAAGCGACCTGCGACGACGACAGGACCCGGAAGCTGTCGGCATAGCCTTTGGGCGACAGGTTGATTCGCGCGCCCTCCGCGGCGGTCGCGGTGAAATAGACCGGCTGCCTTTCGATGAAGGCGATATGCTTGTCAGTCAGCGTGTCGGTGAATTCGGCCATGGCTGCTCTCCGTATCGCGCCCGCCCTATCACCAATTTCTGCCCTCTTCTATCGCGGCTTCCTCGTCGGGGCGTGTCGCACGGCCCAGCGCTTCGTTGCGGTGGGGAAAGCGGCCGAAGCGGTCGACGATGTCGAAATGCTTCTGCGCGTAATCAGCGAACAAGGGGTCGGCGAGCTGGCTCATCAGGCGCAGCGATTCGCGCTGGTCTGCCATCTCCTCGCTATGTTCGAAGGGAAGGTAGGCGAATTGACGGCGGTTGTCGGGCCAGTCCTGGTCCCAGCCTTGGGCGACGATACCGCGCGCGATCGCGCGGGCGAGATCGTCGGTTGCGAAGGCGTCGGCGTGGCCGCGAAACAGATTGCGCGGCACCTGATCGAACAGGATCGTCGCGGCGAGCGCGGTGTCGGGGTCGGTCAGGAAGCTTTCTGCGGGCTGCGTGCGCAGCGCGGCGTGCCAGCCTTCGGCGAGATCGCGGACCTCGGCGTCGAAATCGGGGCCGCCGCCGTACCAGTCGTCCATCCCGTGGGCATCGAACCAGAAGGCGAGCAATTGCCTGTCCCAGTCGGCGGGCGGAGCGGCGGGCGTGTCGGGATCGTTCGTCATTGCGGATGCAGCGAAGCAATCCGGGGCGCTTTACGCAAGCCCCGGATTGCCGCTTTTCGCACGACGAACGAGGTTATTCGGCCTTGGCGCGCCGGTACGGCACGAATTCGCCGAGCGAGACGAAGCCGCTGTACATGCGGCTCGTGCGGTCGCGCAGTTCGATGGTGTCGATGCTGCAGAGCTGGCTGCCGGTCAGCCGGGTGACGAGGATATCGTCATCGTCGAGCGATTCGGCGCCGCCTTTGGGGCGGTTGACCCAGAGGGTGCCGCCGCTGCGATAGACGATCGCGGTCTTGTCGATGATCTGCGAACTGTTGGTCGCCGGCAGCGAGATGCAATCCTGCGGCTCGCCGGCGACGCGGCCTTCGAGCAGCTTGGCGAGCTGTGCTTCGGGGGCGAGCCGCTCCTTCGCCGCCGAAGCGGCGGGGGTGGCCGCGATCGCGGCGGCGGCAAGAAGCGTCGGTATCAGGTGACGCATGGTTTAGACTCCTGTCTTCTTCATACCCTACCCGCGCCCTTCCTAGGCGCGGGCGGGTGAACAGGGGCTGACTCGTCGCGAAGTCAGCACGCTCCGTCGGGGAGCGGGATACCGAGCGGGCCCTTGCACTTCTTTTTCTTCGCGGGTTCGGTGGGCGTGCTGCCACCCGCGCTTGCTCCGCTCCCCGACCCGCTCAGGCCGCCGAAATCGGCGCCGACCATCAGCATCGTGTGCGAACGGAAACGCACTTTCGCGGTCCAGTCGATGTTCCAGGTCGCATTGCCTGCGGGCTTGGGGGGATAAGAGAAATTGGCCTCGGGCCCGAAGGCATTGAGATTGCCGATCATCATCTCGCCCGACGCCTTTTTGACCTCGGCGGGAATCTGGCAGCTCGTCTGCGCGGGCGGCATCACGATCTTCTTCGTGACGAGATTCGCGACCACCGACGGGGGCAGCCAGTCCCACAGTCCGCCGCCGAATTCCTTCGACGCGCTGCTCGTCCACCAGACGATATCGCCGAGATCATTCTTGCCGCCGCCATTGCCCATGCCGCCGATCGTCCACGCGACATAGCCGGTGGCGCCGGGCACCGCATTCCAGCGCACCATCACCGACTGGTCGCCCTGGATCGCGGTCGAGGCTGAGAGCCCCTGCATATAATCCTGCGCCAGCGTGAAATTGATGTCGGTGCCGATATTGCTCGCGACACGGTGCGCGCCGAGCAACGACGAGCCCGATCCGGGCTGGCGCCCGCCCTTCTTGTTCGGCCAGTCGATGTAGGACCGGCTGTTCGCCTTGCTGACCTCGCGGATCACCGGAACCGCGCTCGAAAAGAGGTTCGGCGGCATCTGCCCCGCCGCCACCTTGGCGAAATCGATCACCACCGGTTGCCCCGGACCCGCCTTCGCGCCGCAGCCCCAGTAAAGGAGCAGGCGGCCCTTCGGGCGCTCGAACGGGGTCGTCCCCGTCTCTTCCTTGCCTTCCTCCCAGAACAGCGGAACCGATTTGCCCATCTTCGCCTGCGGCTGAAAAAAATGGTCGCCCTTGGGTGGCGGCGCTGTGGCGGCGTCGTTCGAGCCGAGGCGGAGCAGGAGTTGATGCGCGACCTTGCTGGACGGATCACCGCCGAACATCATCCCCATCGCGCCGCCGAGACCTCCCTTGCCCCCGCCCATTGCGGCGAAACCGGACATCGTTGCGACATCCATCTCGTAACGCTCTTTGGGACCGGTCGATTTTTGTGCCGAGCCGGGAACGGCGGCGAGCATTGCGGCGATGGCCGCCGCGGAAACGAAACGCAGATTCGAACGCATGATATCCTCCCTGTTGCGAGGGATGCCCCCCACGGATGATGCGACCGAATCTTGTTTCTGTTTGGATGTCCTATATGCGCGGGAGCGGCGAACGCCAAGTGAGGGCGATCACAGGCCGGGCGCGACGAAATGGGAAGAGGTCAAGCGGTGCCGCCCACGGTCAGCCCGCTGACCAGCAAGGTCGGCTGGCCGACGCCCGCGGGGACGCTCTGGCCGCCCTTGCCGCAGACACCGATGCCTTCGTCGATCGCCATGTCATTGCCGATGCCGGTGACCTTGGTGAGAACACTCGGCCCGTCGCCGATCAGCGTCGCGCCCTTTATCGAGTCGCCCAATTTGCCGTTCTCGATCTTGTACGCCTCGGTGCAGCTGAAGACGAACTTGCCCGACACGATGTCGACCTGTCCGCCGCCGAAGCTTTTGGCGAAAATGCCGTTCCTGACGCGTGACAGAAGCTCGGCGGGATCGTCATTGCCGCCGCGCATGAAGGTGTTCGTCATCCGCGGCATCGGCGCATGCGCAAAACTCTCGCGCCGTCCGTTGCCGGTCGGTTGGACGCCCATCAGGCGCGCGTTGAGGCGGTCCTGCATATAGCCCTTCAAAATGCCGTCCTCGATCAGCACCGTCTCGCCGGTCGGCGTGCCTTCGTCGTCGATGCTGAGCGAACCGCGGCGGCCGCCTCCGACAGGGCTGTCCATCGCGCCGTCGTCAACCACCGTCACCCCGGCAGCGGCGACGCGTTCGCCGATACGGCCGGAAAAGGCGCTGGTGCCCTTGCGGTTGAAATCGCCCTCGAGCCCGTGGCCGACCGCTTCATGCAGCAGCACGCCGGGCCAGCCGGGGCCGAGCAGCACGGTGAATTCGCCCGCGGGCGCGTCGACCGCGCGCAGATTGACGAGCGCCTGCGCCAGCGCCTCGTCGATCGCGCGGTTCCACTGCGCGGGTTCGAAGAGGTGATCGTACATATAACGGCCGCCAAGACCGAAATAGCCGGTTTCGCGGCGGCCGTTTTCCTCGACGACGATCGAGACGTTGAGGCGGACGAGCGGGCGGATGTCGGTCGCGAGGAAGCCGTCGGCGCGGACGATTTCGACCACCGACCAGCTGCCCGCGAGTGCGACCGAGACCTGGACGATGCGCGGATCGCGCGCGCGCGCCGCGGCGTCGATTTCCTGGCAGAGCGCTACCTTCTTGGCGAAGGGGATAAGGTCGAGCGGGTTTGCCTCGTCATAGAGATGGCGATTGGTACGCGGCGGCGGCGCGGCGTGCGCCTGATTCGACGGGTCGAGCAGGGCGAGCGTCTCGGCGGCGCGGCGGATCGCGCCGGCGCTGATGTCGCTGGCGTGGGCGAAACCCGTCATCTCGCCCGACACGGCGCGCAGGCCGAAACCGGCATCGGTCGAATAATCGGCGGTCTTGAGGCGCCCGTCGTCGAAACCGAAGCTCTCGGTCGCGCGATATTGCAGGTAAAGCTCGCCGTCGTCGGCCTTGGCGAGCGCCTCGCGCGCGAGCGCCTGCGCCAGATCAGGGTCGAGCGCGTCGGCGCGATAGAGGAAGCGGCGGGGATCGGTGGGGCTTGTCATGGTGCCGATATAGGGGCGCGAGGCATCGACGCAAAGGCCTGTTGCGGGCCGAAATTGCCAGGCGTGCCGCGAAGGATAGGGAAGGCGGCGCTTATTCGCCGCAGGAGATCACGCCTTGTCGGCGATCCCGCCGATGAGGATGAAGCGCCGGTCGCAATAACCGCAGTCGGCGAAACCCTCGTCGACATCGATTTCGAGCCACACGCGCGGGTGGCCGAGGGCCGCGTCGGCGAGGCCGTCGCCGGTGCCATCGCAGGCAATGCGGCTCTTGGGAGTGCGGATGGTTTCGGGCGCAGGCTGGGTCATCGATCGCGCCCATAGCAAGCGTGGCCGGCGCCCGCAATCGGTCTGCGCAATCTGTGCGGCGCTCGCCCGGGCCGATCTTCCCCGAACCGGTTCTCGCGGCGAGTTCCAACCTGGCGTTGACGCGCCGCCGGGCAGAAAATCGGGACCGAGATGAAGACTTTCGCCCGCCGCAGCGCGCGGCTATGGAAGCCGCCATGAGTGAAGCCGCCATCCGCATCGACGCCGTCTCCAAACTTTATGCCGGCGGCAAGCAGGCGCTCGACAATGTCAGTTTCGACGTGCCGCGCGGTCAGATTTTCGGCCTGCTCGGGCCGAACGGTGCGGGCAAGTCGACTTTGATCAACATCCTCGCGGGTCTGGTCAACAAGACGAGCGGGTCGGCAAGCATCTGGGGATTCGATATCGACGCCGATCCGCGCAATGCCAAATATTCGATCGGCATCGTTCCGCAGGAAATCGTCTTCGACCCCTTTTTCACGCCGTTCGAGACGCTGGAGAATCAGGCCGGGCTCTACGGCGTGGCCCGGGACAGGCGCATTTCGGACGAGCTGCTCGCGGCTGTCCATCTGTCGGACAAACGCGATGCCTACGCGCGCACCCTTTCGGGCGGCATGAAGCGTCGGCTGCTCGTCGCCAAGGCGATGGTGCATTCGCCGCCGATCATCGTGCTCGACGAGCCAACCGCAGGGGTCGACATCGAACTCCGCCAGCAGCTCTGGGAATATGTGCAATCCTTGAACGACCGCGGCGTGACAGTGGTGCTGACGACGCATTATCTCGAAGAGGCCGAGGAACTGTGCGACCGGATCGCGATCATCAACCATGGCAAGCTGATCGCGAACAAGCCGACGCGCGAGCTGGTCGACATGGCGCGCGAGAAGATCGTCGTCGTGACGCTCGACGCCGATGTCACGGTGCTGCCGACGCATCCGGCGTTCGAGAAGGTCGAGCGCGAGGGCGAGCGGGGGCTGGCTATCAGCTATAACAAGGATCGCATGAACGCGGGCGAAGTGCTCGCCGCGGTTAACGCGATGGGGCATGGTATCGTCGACGTGTCGACGCGCGAGGCCGATCTGGAAGATGTGTTTCTGAATTTGACGCGCGCCGCCAATGGCTGAGCCGGCCGCCCACGACGTCATCATCGTCGGTTCCGGCGCCGCCGGGCTTACCGCCGCCATCGCCCTCGCCGACCATTGCAAGGTGCTCGTGCTGGCGAAGGGAGAGCTCACGGGTGGGTCGACCGCGTGGGCGCAGGGCGGGATTGCCGCGGTGCTCGACGCGGGCGACACGTTCGAGAATCATATCGAGGACACGATGATTGCGGGCGGTGGATTGAACCGGCGCGAGACGGTCGAGTTCGTCGTCGAGAACGCCCCGCACGCGATCGAGCGGCTCGTCGAGATGGGCGTCCCGTTCAACAAGGATGCCGAGGCGCTGCACCTGACGCGCGAGGGAGGGCATTCGCACCGCCGCATCGTCCATGTCGACGATGCGACCGGCTGGGCGGTGCAGGCGGCGCTGCTCAAGACCGCCGAGGCGCATCCGAACATCACCTTGCTGCCCGGGCAGGCGTGCATCGACCTGATCACCGGGCGGCACGAGGAACGCTATTCGGGTTCGGGCCGCGTCTGGGGCGTCTATGCGCTCGACGAAAAGACGGGGAAGGTGCGCGCGCATGTCGGCCGCGCGACGATCCTCGCGAGCGGCGGGGCGGGGCGCGTGTACCAGTTTTCCACGGCTCCAAGGGGCGCAACGGGCGACGGCATCGCGATGGCGTGGCGTGCGGGCGCGCGCGTGTCGAACATGGAGATGATGCAGTTCCACCCGACCTGCCTCTATAATCTCGACGTCAAGAATTTCCTGATTACCGAGGCGGTCCGCGGCGAAGGGGGCATATTGAAGCACCCCGTCACCGGGCACCGTTACATGCCCGACTATGACGTGCGGGCGGAGCTTGCGCCGCGCGATGTCGTCGCGCGCGCGAACGACGACCAGATCAAGCGCTCGGGCCTCGACTATGTCCACCTCGACATCAGCGACAAGGACCCCGATTTCGTCGCGGGGCATTTCCCGAACATCCATGAAAAGCTGCTGACGCTCGGCATCGACATGACGAAGCAGCCGATCCCGGTGGTGCCCGCGCAGCATTATACCTGCGGCGGCGTGCTGATCGACCTCGACGGGCGCACCGACCTGCCGGGGCTATATGCGGCAGGTGAATGCACCGAAAGCGGGCTTCACGGCGCCAACCGTCTGGCGTCGAACAGCCTGCTCGAATGTTTCGTGTTCGGCGAGGCGGCGGCAAGGCATATCATCGATTGCTGGGACCAGCTCGACGCACCGCCCGCGATCCGGCCGTGGGACGAAAGCCGCGTGACCGATTCCGACGAAGAGGTCGTGATCAAGCAGAACTGGACCGAAATCCGACGCTTCATGTGGAATTATGTCGGGATCGTGCGGACGACGAAACGGCTCGAACGCGCGCGGCATCGCATCGACATGATGACGCACGAGGTCGAGGATTATTACGGCCATTTCCGCGTCACGACGGACCTCATCGAACTCAGAAACCTGCTCCAATGCGCCGAGCTGATCGTGCGCAGCGCACTGCACCGCAAGGAAAGCCGCGGGCTGCACTATACGCTCGATTATCCGGAGCTGTTGCCGCAGGCGGTCGATACGGTGCTGGTGCCGTGAGGACGGTTCGAAAATAATCTCACGCAAAGGCGCGATAGAGGGCATCTTGCTAGTCGAATTGAAATCGGTGGAGCGGCTATCGCCGCTGCACGGAAAACAGGTTCTCACCTATCTTCGCCTGCTTGACTTGCCGTTGGGGCTTCTGATCAACTTTGGCGGCGAAACATTCAAGCAAGGCGTTAAGCGCGTCTTGAATAATCATCGCAACTGATTTCGCGCCCCTTCTTTGCGCCTTCGCGCCTTTGCGTGAGACATTCTTCTCAACCGCCGATATCCAGCAATCGCCCGACAAAAATCAGCACGATCGCACCGATCACCGAGGCAAGGCAGCCCGCGCGGCTGAAGTCGCCGCGGCCGCGCGAGGTCGCGAGGCCGGCGAGGAGCGAACCGCCGATGCCGAGCAGGATCGTCGCGATCCAGCCCATGTGGACCGCGCCGGGATAGAAGAAGCGCGCAAGCGCCCCGATGATCAGGCCCGAGAGGATCGCGCCGATAATGTTGATCATGCGTTGAATCCTTCGCCCAGAAAACGTTCGGCGAGCGCGGCGTGCAAAGCGGCACCGCGCGCCATCACGCTCTCGTCGAGCACCATATGATTCGAATGGAGGCCGCAGCATTGGCGCCAGTCGCTGCCCGCCTCGCTCGCGCCGAGCCAGAACATCGCGCCGGGTACCTTTTCGAGGACATAGGAGAAATCCTCGGCGCCCATCACCGGATTGTCCATGGTCAGCCAGGCTTCTTCGCCGAACGTCTCCTCGACGACCGACTGGCCGAAACTGACCGCACGGCTGTCGCAGATGGTGACGGGGAAGCCCTCCTCGATAGTCACTTCGGCGGTGCAGCCATGCGCTTCGGCGATCGCGGGGGCGAGGCGCCTGAGTTCGCGTGCGACCATCGCGCGGCGCTCGGGCGACAGCGTACGGATCGTGCCGAGCATCTCGGCGGTCTCGGGGATGATATTGTTCGTCGTGCCCGCCGCGATCTTCGCGATCGTGATCACTGCGGGATCGAAGACCGAGATGCGCCGCGTCACCATCGTCTGGATCGCGGTGACGATCGCGCAGGCGACGGGGATCGGGTCGATGCTGTCGTGCGGCATCGACGCGTGGCCGCCCGCACCCTTGACGTTGATCGAGAGGACATCGGACGAAGCGAGCAGCGGTCCCGCGCGACCGGCAAAGATGCCGTGCGGCGCGTTGGGCATGATGTGGAGTGCAAAGGCGGCATCGGGCAGCGGGTCGATGATCCCGTCGTCGAGCATGAAGCGCGCGCCGTGATGCCCCTCTTCGCCCGGCTGAAACATGAACATCACGGTGCCGGGCAGGCGGTCACGCGCCGCGCAGAGCAGCTTCGCCGCGCCGACGAGCATCGCGACATGCGTGTCGTGCCCGCATGCATGCATCGCGCCGCTGATCTCGGAGGTGAAATCGAGCCCCGTATCCTCAAGCAGGGGCAGCGCATCCATGTCGCCGCGCAGCAGTACGGTGCGCCCGTTCGCGGGACCGCGCAGGATCGCGATCAGCCCGGTCGTCGACGGCCCCTCGCGAAATTCGAGCGGCAGGCCGGCGAGCGCATCCTTGATCTTTGCGAGCGTTTTCGGATTTTGCAGGCCGAGTTCGGGTTCGCGGTGAATCGCGCGGCGAAGGTCGACGAGGTCGGGGAGGAGGGTTTCGGCCTCGGCGGGCCAGCTTCGGGCTATCTCGCTCACTTCTTTCCTCCAAACAATTGCCGACCCGCCAGATCCAGCATGATTTCCTCGCTGCCGCCGCCGATCGCGTTGACGCGAACTTCGCGGTAGATGCGTTCGACCTTGCTGCCCGTGATATAGCTCGCGCCGCCGAGGATTTGCGCGGCCTCGCGCGCGACGGCTTCGAGCATCCGTGTCGCCTGCACCTTGAGCATCGCGAAATCGGCGGGGCGGGCCTTGTCGTGCTTGACCTGCCAGGCGGCGAGATCGACCCACGCCTGTGTCGCCTCGATCTGGCGTTCCATGTCGGCGAGCTTGATGCGGATCGACTGGTGGCCGACGAGCGGCTTGCCGAAGGTTTCGCGCTGCTGTGCCCACTCCGCCGCTTCGGCCATTGCGACGCGGGCATAGGCGCAGCAGCCCATCGCCATGCCGAGCCGCTCGCTGTTGAAGTTGCGCATGATGCCGATGAAGCCGCCATTCTCGGGACCGATCAGATTTTCGGCGGGCACGCGGACGCTCTCGAAATGGATCGCGGCGGTGTCGCTGCAGCGCCAGCCCATCTTGTCGAGTCGCGTCCGCTCGACGCCCGGCGAGTTCATGTCGATCAGCAGCAGCGAGATGCCTGCGGCGCCCGGCCCGCCGGTGCGCACCGCGCAGGTCAGCCAGTCGGCGCGCATGCCGCTGGTGATGAACATCTTGCCGCCATTGACGATGTAGCTGTCACTGTCCCGCACAGCCGTGGTCCTGAGGTTGGCGACGTCGCTGCCGCCGCCCGCTTCGGTGATACCGAGCGCGATGATCCTGTCGCCCGCGAGCACCGGCGGCGCGACGCGTTGCTTGAGCTCTTCCGATCCGAGAGCGAGGATCGGCGGCAGGCCGATGCCGTGGGTCATCAGCGACGCACCGAGGCCGCCGGCGCCGACTGCGGCGAGTTCCTCGGTGAGTATGAGGCTGTGGAAATTGTCGAAGCCCTCCGAATGCCCGCCATATTGTTCCGGGTAGCGCAGCCCGAGAATGCCCGCTTCTGCCGCTTTCTTGTGGAGTTCGCGCGGCAGTTCGCCTTCGGCTTCCCAGCGGTCGATGTGCGGCGCAATCTCGCGCGCGACGAAACGGCGGACGCTTTGCGCCAGTGCTTCGTGGGTTTCGTCATAATAGGGCGAGCGTGCGCGCCAGTCGTCGAAGGCTGTCATGAAGCGATGCTGGGCGCGATTGACGTAAGCGTCAAGTTGGGCCGGGATGCATCCGTGTCGCCGGGCCCGAGGAACAGAAAATTTGAGGTCGATTTCTGTGCTTCGATCATTAAGTTGCGCGCCATGAACAAGCCCGTCCTGCTCGCCGGCCTCGCCGCCTTCGCCCTGATCTCTTCCCCCGCAGCCGCGCAAAAGTCACCCGAGGCGACCGCCGAAGCCGCGCTCCGGAAGGCGCCGGTGTTCGACGGGCACAATGACGTGCCGTGGGCGCTGCGGGGACGCGTCGACAATGTCATCAACAATTTCGACTTCGTCGATACGACCGACACCGCCCGGCCCGACGCGACCCCGCCCGAGATCGCGATGCACACCGACCTTCAGCGGCTGCGCAAGGGACGCGTGGGTGCGCAATTCTGGTCGGTCTATGTGCCCAGCAATCCCAACGAGCAATTGGCGGTACAGCAGACGCTCGAGCAGATCGACGTGATGAAGCGCCTGGTCGCGCGCTATCCGGACGATCTCGCGCTCGCGTCGACGTCGGCCGAACTCGAAAGGGCGATGAAGGCTGGCAAGATCGCCGGAATGCTCGGCATGGAGGGCGGCCATTCGATCGGCTCGTCGCTCGCGGTGCTGCGCCAGATGTACGACCTCGGTGCGCGCTACATGACGCTGACCCATTCGAAGAACCTCAATTGGGCCGATTCCGCAACCGACGCGCCCGCGCACGACGGACTGACCGATTTCGGACGACAGGTCGTTCGCGAAATGAATCGCATAGGGATGATCGTCGACCTGAGCCACGTCAGCGAGGCGACGATGAAGGATGCGCTCGAAACGTCGAAGGCGCCGGTGATGTTCAGCCATTCGGGGGTGCGTGCGGTCAATCCGCATCCGCGCAACGTCCCCGACAGCGTGCTGCCCGCGGTGAAGGCCAATGGCGGGATCGTCATGGTCGTGCTGCTGCCAACCTTTCTCGACGCCGATGTCCGCGCGCAGGGGCTGGCGCGCACCGCCGAACAGGCGAGGCTGAAGGCAATGTATCCGGGCGATCCGGCGGCGGCCGATGCCGCGCTCGAGACGTGGGATGCGGCCAATCCGGTGCCGAAGACCAGCGTCGCGAAGGTGGCGGATCATATCGACCATCTCAGGAAGACGATCGGGGTCGATCATATCGGGCTCGGCGGCGACTATGACGGGATGGATTCGGCGCCGGCCGGTATGGAGGATGTGTCGGGTTACCCCGCGCTGTTCACCGAACTCGCGAAGCGCGGATATGGCCAGGCCGATCTCGAAAAGATCGCAAGCGGCAATATGCTGCGCGTACTGAAGGCGGTCGAAGCCTGTGCGGCGAGCCAGAAGGGCCAGCTTCCGGGTGAAACGCCGGTCGCGAAATAGGGGTCAGGGACGACGGCCGAACGGCCACTCGACCGCCCCGCTTGCCCACAGCGCCCACCAGATGATCAGCGGCTGTGCGGCGAGGCGCGGGCCGTGATACCACCAGCTCAACGTTTCGCCGTCGATCGCGATCCGGGCGAACGCATGGTGGAAGTTCGCGGGCCAGACGCACAGCGCATAAAGTGCGAGGGCCCGGCCCGCGGCCTTGCGCGCGGCGGGGATCGCCAGCCCGATCGCGCCCACTATCTCGGCAACGCCGGTCGCCGCGACCACCATGTCGGGCCGCGGCACCCATGGCGGGGTGATCGCGAGGAACGGAGCGGGGGTGGCGAGGTGGCGATAGCCTGCATAGCCATAGGCCAACGCCAGCAGCCAGCACAGCGCGATACGGATGCGCGCTTTCAACGCCCGATCGCGCCGAGCATCGCCTCGATGCTGGTGAATTTTTCGCGCGGATTGCCGTCGAGCGCCGCCTTGACCTCGGCCGCTTCGATCCGGCGCCAGTCGCGGAAGGTGACGGGGGTGACGTTGCGGCTCGCGAGCAGCGCATCGAGTCCCGCGCGTCCGGCCTTGCCCGCGCCGCGTCCGATATCATCGATCACCATTTCGCCGATGCGCGCGCCATCGGGCTTGTTGGTGCCGATCGTCCCCGACGGCCCGCGCCGCGCCCAGCCGACGGCATAGAGCCCGGGCAGGATCCGCCCCTCGTCGCTGGCGAAGCGGCCGCGGCCGTGTTCGTATGGGACGCCGGGAATCGGGGGGGTCTGATAGCCGATGCAGCTGACGACAAGCCCGGCATCGACCGCATAGGTCTCCCCCGTGCCGTGGCTGCGCAGGTCGGCATCGAGCGTCGTGCGTTCGACAATGACGCGCTGGACACGTCCGTCGCCTTCGATCGCGACCGGCATGGCGAAAAAGTCGAAGTCGATCGTCACCGGCTTGGCGACCGGGTTTGCGGTGAAGCTGCGCAAATGCGTCACCGACTTGCGCATTCCGGGCTCGAGCATCGCATCGTCGCCCTCGGGCGGCAGGTCGGCGGGGTCGACGCGCGGGCTGGCGCGCTCGAGATGCCCGAGCTCGCCGAGTTCCTTCGGGGTCATCGCGATCTGGTGCGGACCGCGGCGGCCGAGGATCTGGATGTGCCGCACCGCGCTCGCTTCGAGCGCGGTGCGCGCGTGCGCGACGATGTCGCTGCCCGCGAATTCGCCCGGCGTCTTGGCAAGGATCCGCGCGACGTCGAGCGCGACATTGCCGTTGCCGATCACCGCGACCCCGGGGGCATCGAGCGGCGGATCAAGGTCGGCGAAATCGGGATGGCCATTGTACCAGCCGACGAACGCGGCGCTGCCGATCACCCCGGCGAGATCGGCGCCGGGGATGTCGAGCGGCCGGTCGTTCGGCGCGCCCGTCGCGAGCACCACCGCGTCATACAGGCCGACGAGTTCGTCGATCGTCACGTCGGTGCCGACCGAAACATGGCCGACGAAACGGACATTGTCGGTCAGTGCGGTGCCCTCGTAGCGACGCGATACCGCCTTGATCGACTGATGATCGGGGGCGACGCCGGTGCGGATCAGGCCGTAGGGGACGGGCAGGCGGTCGATGACGTCGACCGCGATATCCTCCGCCTTCTGCAATGTTTCGGCGGTATAATAGCCCGCGGGACCCGACCCGACGATCGCGACATGACGCATCAGTCCACTCCTTACGGGTGTTCCGCGCCGGGGCGCGACCCCCTTTATTGTTGATGCGATGCTAGCGGCGAAATGCGTGAGGGCAAGCGGGCTTGTTCAAGTCGCCCCGCCGGTCTTGACAGCAGGCTCGCGCAATCATATTGCGCCCGCCTCATTGCCCCGTCGTCTAATGGTAAGACTACGGATTCTGATTCCGTCTATTGAGGTTCGAATCCTCACGGGGCATCCATGATTTTTCCATCAATATCCGAATTTCCGACGTTTTGGCGTCGTTCGGATTGTCTCGTTCCCACGCGTGGTTCGAGACGGGACAATCCGATTGTCGATAGACGTCTTGCGCAAGGCTCTTCTTCGGGAGAAAATTTGCAAGGCCCGCTTCAGGCGGAGCTGCAGCATCGGGCGCGGCACACCGTGTAGATGTCGGCCTTGCGCCTCATCATGCGGTCTCGCGTTCGCGCGGGTCCGAAATCCAGCCGGCCTCGAAGGCGGCGGGATCGCTGTCGAAGAAGCTGATCGCCTCTTCGATCACCCCGTTGTCGCGGACATAATCGCGCCAGTGCGCGAGCAGTTCGGCGAGCTTGTCGGGAAAGGTTCCGGCAAGATCATGGACCTCGCCGCGATCCTTCGAGAGGTCGTAGAGCTGCCATTGCGAACGGCCATCGGCGCCCGGTACATAGACCGCCTTCCACTCGTCCTTGCGGATCGCGCGGCGTCCGAACAATTCCCAGCCCGTTGCCGTCCCCCCGGGATGGATGACTTCGGCGCCGTCGAGCCAGGCGACGAAGCTGCGCCCCGACGGTTCGGCGACCTCGCGGCCCTTGTAGCGGGTGCCCGGATGATCGATGCCGGCGAGTTCGAGCAGCGTCGGCGTCACATCCTTCACCGTACCGAACACCTGCGAAATCTCGCCGGCGCGCTGGCCGCGGGGCGCACGGATGATCGTCGGGACCCGGATGCCGCCCTCGGTCGTATAGGTCTTGACCAGCCGTGACGGCGCGGTCGCGGCCTGCGCCCAGCGCGGCCCGTACCAAGCGTAGGACCCCGGACGGCCCAGATTGTCCAGGCTGTTGTCACAATGCTCCGCGATCAGCTTGGCAAAGACCGGGCCCATAATCGGCATCGCCTCGACGATCGCGCCCTCGGCGCCATTGTCCGAGAGGAAGATGACGAGCGTATTGTCATATTGCCCGGTGCTTTTGAGGTGGCCGATCACGCGGCCGACATTCTGGTCGATCCGGTCGACCATCGCGGCATAGATCTCCATCGTCCGTGCCGAATGCGCACGTTGGTCGGGGGTCTGGTCGGCCCATTCGGGCTCGCCCTCGGCGACGACCGCTGCGATCGTCGTGTCGGGTGCGACCAGGCCAAGATCCTTCAGCCGGTCGAGACGCCGCGCGCGGAGGGCGTCGGGGCCATCGTCATAGACGCCGCGATATTTCTGAATGTCGGCATCGAGCGCCTGCAGCGGCCAGTGCGGCGCCGAGAAGGGAAGATAGGCGAAGAAGGGCCGATCGTCGCCTGCGGCATCGGCTTCTCCGAAAAATTCGATCAGCCGCGTCGTGAAATAGTCGGTCGAATAGAAGGGCGTCGGCAGTTCGGTCACCCACTCGCCGTCTTCGGCATAAATCGGGCCGCGCGCCGCGATCCGGTCGAGCGGGCCGCCCCCGAAATGGTCGGCACCGCCGGGGAGCAAAGCGAAGCTGCGTTCGAACCCGCGCGCGTGCGGCGCGCGGTCGAGCGTGTGCCCGAGATGCCATTTCCCCGAGAGGATCGTGCGATAACCCGCGTCCCGAAGCAGTTCGGGAAGCGCCGCGACGCTGTCGTTGAGATAGCCCTCATAGCCCGGTGCGCCCTTGAAGTCGGGGCGCACGGTCTCGATCATCGAGCCGATGCCGGCGATATGATGATCGACGCCTGAAAGCAGCATCGCGCGCGTTGGCGAGCAGGCGGGGGCGGAGTGGAAGTCGGTGAGACGCACGCCCTCGGCGGCGATCGCGTCGAGGTGCGGCGTATCGATCTCGCTGCCGAAGGCGCCGAGGTCGGAGAAGCCCATATCATCGACGACGATGAGCAGGATGTTCGGGCGCGAATCTTTGGTCTCGGTCATGGCGGGTTCCCTGGACAGGAGATGGAGATTATTCGGCCTGCGGTACGCCGAGTTCGGCGAGCAGCCTGTCGCGCAGCGCCCCGAAGTCGGCATCGCCGGCGCGACGCGGATTCGACAGGCGCACGCGCTCGTCGAATGCGATACGGCCCTCCTTGAGGACAAGGATGCGGTCGGCGAGCAATATCGCTTCCTCGACGTCATGGGTGACGAGCAAGGTCGCTGGACCATGCGCTTGGCAAAGATCGCCGATCAGCCGCTGCATCTTGAGCCGGGTCAGCGCGTCGAGCGCGGCAAAGGGCTCGTCGAGCAGCAGCAGCCGGGGTTCGCGAACCAGCGCGCGGGCGAGCGCTGCGCGTTGGGCCTCACCGCCCGAGAGTGTCGCCGGCCAGGCATCGGCGCGGTGTGCGAGATTGACTTCGGTGAGCGCGGCCTCGGCGCGCGATCGCGTTGCGGCTGCGCCGCCCAGCCCGATGACGACATTCTTCCAGACCGTCTTCGACTGGACGAGGCGCGGCTCCTGAAAGACGACCGTGCGGGCCTCGGGCACCCAGGCCTCGCCGCCGTCGGGGGCGTCGAGACCGGCGAGGATACGCAGCAGCGTCGTCTTGCCGCTGCCCGATGCCCCGAGCAGCGCGACGAATTCCCCGGCGTGGACCGTCAGGTCCAGCGCATCGAGGACGACGTTGCCCGAAAAGCTTCGGGTAACGCCCGCGACCTCGACCGCGACCGGATGGTGCGCGAAGCCGGGTTCGGCGACCTCCCGGGCGGCGGCGAAATTATAGGAAATGACCGACATGGGGAAAATGTCTCCTAGCGGACCGCAACGCTGGCGCGCCACGGCATGAAGTGTTTCTCGAGGGTGCGGACGATGAGGTCGGCGCCGAGGCCGAGCACCGCATAGATGGCGATGCAGATCAGGATCACGTCGACCTGCTGGTACATTTGCGCGCTGCCCAGCAGATAGCCGAGGCCTGCCGACGCGTTGATCTGCTCCGCCGCGATCAGAACGAGCACCGAGACGCCGAGCGCGAAACGCAGCCCGGTGAAGATCTGCGGCAGCGCGAGCGGGAGCACGACCTCGAGGATCAGGCGGCGGCCGCCCAGCCCGAAGCTGCGCATCGCCTCGATCACCTTGCGGTCGACGTTGCGCACCCCGGCATAGGTGTTGAGATACATCGGAAACATCGTCGCGAGCGCGATGAGGAGCAGCTTCGGCGCCTCGCCGATCCCGAACCAGACGATGAAGAGCGGGACGAGCGCAAGAAAGGGAACGGTGCGCAGCATCTGGAGAAGCGCATCGAACAATTCCTCGCCGAGCTTGGACAGTCCGGCGATCGTGCCAAGGACGAGCCCCAGGACGATCCCCGCCGCGCCGCCGGCCAGCGCGCGGGTGAGCGATGTCGCGACCTGATGGGCCAGTGCCTGTTCGGTCCAGAGCTGCTGCCAGCCCTGAACGAGCCCCGAAGGCGAGGGGAGGATTGACGGGTCGATCCATCCCGCGCTGGTCGAAATCGCCCAGGCTGCGACGAGGATCAGCGGACCGATGGTGCGGCGCGCGAACGACAGGCGTTCCGAGCGCCCCTTCGTCTGCCGGACCACGGGCTGGACGAGACGCCCCGGGTCGGTACGTGCGGGCACGGCGGTCGGCGCGTTCACTTCGCCGTCTCCTGCGCCGCGGCGATATCGTTGTATCGTTTGTCGAAGATCGCGGCGGCGTCGAGCTTCTTGCGGATCAGGCCCTCCTTGAGGAAGAGGTCGGCCTCGGCCTGGTGCTCTGCGATCACGTCGGCGTCTATCGGGGCATAGCGCGAGGGTGAACGCTCGATGATCCTCTCGGCGATCGCGGCGCTGACACTATATTGCTTCGCAAGCGCCGGGGCAGCCTCCTTCACATGTTCGCGCTGCCAGCGCTGCGCGCGCGCCGCGCGCGCGACGAGGTCGCCGATCGCCTTGGCCTTCGCGGGGTCGGCGAGCGCCGCCTCCGATGCGACGAGATAGTTGAAGCCCGGCGTGTAGTCGGCGCCGGTCGCAATGACCCGGATCTTGCCTGCCTGTTCGAGCTCGGAGAGGAATGGCTCGGTCAGGATTACCGCGTCGGCGGCGCCCTTGTCGAGCAGACCGGTGCCGAAGCCGGTCGCCTGCACCGGCCTGATGTCCTTCAGCGACAGGCCGTTTTTCTCGAGCAGGTTGGCGATAAAATAATGGAGCACCGTGCCCTTCATGAAGGTCACCGATTTCCCCTTGAGGTCGGCGGCGGTGCGGATCGGCGAGCCGGGCTTGACGACCAGCGCATAGGCCGACCCGCCGGCTTTCGCCGACTGGCTGACGGCAACGACCTTCACCGGGCTTCCGGCCGCCTGCGCGAAGATCAGCGGGGTCTCGGCCATCCAGCCGACGTCGATCGAGCCGCCGGTCTGCGCGGCGATGATCGGCGGGCCGCCGATGAAATTGGCCCATTCGATCCTGTAGTCGGCAGGCTGGCCTTCGCCCGCGACATCGAGCGAGGATTTGAGCGCGTGCAGCTGGTCGGCAACCTTCAGCGTGGTGCCGTCGGCGCCGCTGCCGGCGCCGCCGCAGGCCGAGAGTGTCAGCAGGGCGCCAAGCGCAAGGGCGCGGAGCGGAGTGAGGGAGAGTTTCATTTGGCCGATACCCCGTGCTCTGCGGTCAGGCGGTCTTGGGACCGACGGGGCGGTCGCCGACGATCGTGACGCGCTCCATGTGGCGCGCTTCGCTATAGTCGGGGACGGCATAATGCTGGGTCGAACGATTGTCCCAAAAGGCGATCGAGCCGGGCTTCCAGCTCCAGCGCACATGGAATTCGGGGCGCTTCACCTGATTGAACAGCTTCGCGAGCAGAGCGTCGCTCTCCGCCTCGGGGAGGCCGACGATGCGCCGCGTGAAGACCGAATTGACGTAGAGGACCTTCTCGCCAGTCTCGGGATGAATGCGCACCACCGGATGCTCGACAGGCGGAAAGCTCTTCTGGAGCGCCTCGCGCTTTTCCTCCGTGTCGAGGAAGCGCAGGAAGGTCTGCGTGTCGTGGATCGCGGTCAGCCCGTCGATCCGGGCCCTGGTTTCGTCGTCGAGCGTCTCGTAGGCCGCGACGGCGTTGGCGAAGACGGTGTCGCCGCCGAGCGAGGGCGACACGCGCTGGATCAGGATCGATGCCGCCGACGGGTCGGTGCGAAAAGTCGTGTCGGCATGCCAGTTGCCATCGCTCGTCTGGCGGTAGCCGCCGGGCAGCCGCTCCTTGAGCTCCTCCGAAATCAGCGGCAGGATTTGCGGATAGTCGGGTAGCGAAAAGACCGGATGTTCTTCGAGATCGCCAAAGGCCGCACCGAGCGCGATATGCTGCTCGCGGGTCAGATTCTGGTCGCGGAAGAAGATGACACGATATTTGAGAAGTGTGGCGCGGAGCGCATCATAGGTGGGCCGGTCGAGCGGCCTCGCGAGATCGATCCCGCTGACCAGCGCGCCGAGGCTGGGCTGAAGCGGCGTGATGTCGAAGAGTGCGGTAGCGGCGTTATGCTCGAGTGTCTGGACGGTCATGAAGAGTTTCCTTTGGGAAGACGGCGCGCCTGGCGCACGCAGGCAAGTCGGCGATCATATGCGATCCCGATGGAAGGCTGGGTGCCAATGGAGGTTCCGGCGCGCGCGGGACGGGGTGGCGCACCGCTATGACGCGGGGTTATCGCGGCGGGGGGATGTGCATCGTATCACCTCATTCAATGAGGGGAACACGATACCTGGCGCTGTCGCCTGAGCATCGCGCGCTTTAGCTGTTGGTAACGCGGAGCAAGCTGCTTCCCGGTCAAAAGCCGCGAATCCCGAAATTGCGTCCGGTCAGGATCAAGCCGTTAATTCAACTTGATTGGTTGAGTTGATCTCGTCAAGCATAGTTTGGCTTTCGAGCCACAAAGCGCCGCTCCTGTCGGTCGGCCTGGCGCCCGCGTCCCGCTCGGATTTGTGGGCACATGTCGGGCTTCGCACCGCCACGCCTGACAATGCATCCCGGTTTAGCGTCCGGATCCCGCCCGTTCGGGCAGGCAGGTGAAGCAGGCTTGCAGCTTGATGACGGACAGTATACGATATATTGTAGGAGTTAACGATTCGAAGTAAAAAACGGGAGGGTAGGGCTATGCGGATTAAATCGGCGATCCTGTGTTCGGCGGCGTTCGGGGCAATGGTGCTTGGATGCCTGCCCGGAAACGCGGTGGCACAGGAATCGGATGACGTTTCGGGTGATGCAGAAACACGTGACGACGCGACCATCGTTGTCGTCGGCATCCGGGGCAGTGTCGAGGCAGCCAACGACACCAAGCGCAAGTCGAAACAGATCGTCGATTCGGTGGTCGCCGAAGACGTCGGCAAGCTTCCCGACAACAATGTGCCGGAGGCGCTTTCGCGCGTGACCGGCGTGCAGATCGACCGCGCGCGCGGCCAGGGGCAAGGCGTAACGATCCGCGGTCTTTCCGAGATCCAGACGACGATCAACGGCAACCAGACCAATCTGGGCGATGGCCGCTCGCTCAATCTCGCCGACATTCCGGCCGAACTGTTGAAACAGGTCGATGTTTACAAGACGCGCACCGCGGACCAGGTCGAGGGCGGGATCGCGGGCACCGTCAATGTCGAACTACGCCGCCCGATGGATCTCAATCGCGGCTGGACGATCGCGGGCAGCGCGCGCGGGGTGTATGACGACATCTCCAAGAAGACCAGCCCCTATGGCAGCTTGCTCGTAGCCAACCGGATGAATGCGGGCGACGGCGAGATCGGGTTCCTGATCAACGCGTCGTGGGCCAAGAATTTCTACAACGAAAACTATATCGAGAGTGAATCGCCCTTCGACACGACGATCGACGGTTCGACGGTCGTGATCCCCTATCGCGCCCAATATGGTATCGAGGAAGGCCGTGTGACGCGCCCTTCGATCAACGCGGTGCTCCAGTGGAAGCCGAGCGACAACCTCGATTTCGTGCTTGAAGGGGGCTATCTTGGATCGCGCGAGAAGCGCTCGGTCGAGCGGCTATACGTGCAGGACATACCTTTCGCGCCAGCGGGAAGTTACAGCGACGTCGTGCTCATGCCCGATGGCACGACGGTAAAGTCGCTGACGATTTCCAACCCGAACGGGATCGCCGGGGGGATCGACTCGCTTTACAACTCGTTCCATTCGAACCTCTACACAACGAATTTCGAGACGCACTGGCGCGGCGACCGCGCCCAGATCAATGCGAGCATCCAGTATAACTGGAGCAACGAGGGCAATTATTTCGTCGAGCAGATCTTGCGCCCCGGCGCGCTGACGTCGGCAACCGTCGATTTCGCCTCGGACCAGTATAAGGGCGGGGTGCCGTCGATCACCTTCAACGGCGCCGACCTTTCCGACGTCAGCAGCTATGTCGTCGATCGTTTCCAGGACAACCGGGGCGGATCGAAGAACAGGGAATTCGCGGCGCAGGCCGATTTGACGCTGCGGCTCAGCGACGCGCATTTCCTGCGCAACCTCCAGGTCGGTTTCCGCTACAACCGCCGTCTCACCAGCCGATACTATGGCTATCGCGACGGCTTCCCGCGCATCGGTGGTGCGCGGACGCCGCTCACCGATTTTCCGGGCGGCGGCGACGCCAGCCTGACCGGGCCGACGATCGGCGGCATCGACAGCCTGTCCTGGTATCGTATTCCCGGCGCGAACGTCCTCGGCAATATCGATGCCATCCGCAGCTATATCCAGCAATATGATCCCGGCAACGCCGAGCGCTTTTCGAGCGAATTCCCGCCGAGCGACCGCGGCCAGACCTTCCGGTCGACCGAGAATAATTTCGCCTTCTACGGCCAGCTCAACTATGGCTTCGATGCGCTCGGTTTCCCGATCGACGGATCGGCGGGTGTTCGCTTCGTCAACACCTGGGGCAGTTCGAACAGCTTCAACTTCCGCCCCGGCGATGCGTCGAACGACTTTCAGGACATTGTCGAGGAATCCCCGGGGCGCGGCAATTACACCGACATCCTGCCGAGTTTCACCGCGCTGCTCCATTTCACGCCGAAACTGCAACTGCGCCTGTCGTATACGACCAACGTCCAGCGCCCGAGCTTCTATGACACGCGGCCTTTCTTTTTTGCCGAAACCCGCGCCGATCCGAAAATCATCTTCGCGGGCAATCCCGCGCTGGAGGCGCAACGCGAACAGGCATTCGACGCCAGCGCCGAATATTATTTCGGCCGTGGCGGGCTGATCTCGCTGGCAGGCTATTACAAGAAGGCAACGAATTTCCTCTACTATAGCCGCGAAGGGGACCAGCCGCTCGACATGTACGGGTTTCCCGGCGAAAGGGGTTTCGTCGAGCAGCAGCGCAACGCCGGCGACGGCACATTCGCGGGGATCGAAGGGTCGGTTCAGAGCTTCTTCGATTTCCTGCCCGGTTTCGCGAAGAATTTCGGGCTCAGCCTGAACGCCAGCCATATCCTGAAAGCGCGGGTGGAATATCCCTATCCCGAGGAATTCCCCGGCGCCTTCGATTCCCCGAACACGTCGAAGTGGACGGCGAACGCGGCGCTCTTTTACGACACGCCCAAGTTCAGCGCCCGCGTCGCGCTCAATTACCGCTCATCCTATCGTCTCTTCGTCTGGACGCAGAACCCCGATTATTCCTGGTATAGTGACGATACATACCGCCTCGACGCGGCGATCAACTACACGCCGGTGAAGTGGATGACGCTCTCGCTCGAGGGCGGAAATATCCTCGGGCACGACGTCTATCGCTATTTCGGAAAGGAAAACCTGCTGCCGCTCGGCGTCCGTACGCTGGGGCGGACCGTTCAGGGCAGCGTTCGTTTCCGCTTCTGACCCAAATATTGCTTCTCGATCGGTCGCAATCGGGGCCGCGGCATGAAAGTGCCGCGGCCCATTTGCATCCGGTCGTCAGAAGGACGTATCCGCCCGGTACAGGATCACTGGCATCACGGCCGCCAGATATAGACCGGCCTTGCCGTGACTTCGGCGACGGGCGCGGTCAGGTTGGCACCGCGTGCGGGATCGTCCGCGGCGGCCTGGTCGACGAAGCCGTAGTAGACGCCTTTGGCGAACGACGCGCCGCGCTGTTCGACGTCGCCGATATTCTGCGCGGTGCCCGACAGGACGATATTCCGTTCAAATTCGCCAAGGCCGACGAATGCACTATCGACGCGCGCGCGATCCTTGACGATCGTGTTGCCGCGGATCACCGACAGGCCGCTGGCGCGCGCGTTGCCGAGGAGCTGGCCGCCGTCGACGACGGCATGATCCTCGACGCGGGCATGGTCGCGCACCGCTCCCGAAAGGACGCGTGCCCACGGGCCGACATAGGCGGTCGGATCGACCGTCGCCCCCGCCGCCACCCGGCCGCCGCCGTTCGGATGGCGATGTCCGCCCGATAGCGGTGCCGAAGCGCCCGGCTGGAATCCTTCGGGCATCGCGCCTTCGAATGCGGCCATCCAGGGATAGCGATAGATCGAATAATAGGGCTGTTCGGCACCGATATGATGAAAGCTGTCGGGAGCGCCCATAACGATCAGGTAAAGACCTTGATCGCCCGGCAACAGCGAAAGCGTCGCCTGCCCGTCGGCGCCACGCTCCAGCGATGAATAGCGTGCGCGGCCCGATCCGCCGACCGCGACGATTCCCCAACGCCAGCCCGACGACGGCGCCGCGATCGCCGCCGGTTCGTTGGCGAGCCCCGGCAGCTTCTCCGTTGCCGATGCGTCCTGGGTGATGCCGCGGAACGTGACGGTCACGCTGTTCGCGCCGGCATCGGGGTGCAGGCGAACGATATTATAGCCCCAGCGCTGCGGTGCCCATGCCGCGGGTACGGCGAAGCGTCGCAGGGCGAGGTCGATCGGATCGAGGATCGTCGTGCGCCGCAGCCGGTCGCCGACCTGTGGCTCATAACCTCCATATTCGCGCCTATAGACCGCGCCCTGATCGCTGCCGTCGGGATTGACGTATTCCCAGTTGGCGTTGCGCATCGCCCAGTCGCCGAAGGCGTCGTTGAGCTGCGCGAGCGTCCAGCCGCGGCTGCGCATCAGCACCTCGATCGGGTCGGCGCTCGTCCCTGCGGCATCCCCATCCTTCGGCGCGTCCGACCATAGCGCATTGACCGCCGGATAGCCGAAGCGGTTCTTGATGTACTCCAGGAACTGCCAATTGCAGTACCGGACCCGCGACGAGCCGTAATAGAGGTGCGGATAATTGACCGAGAGCACCGAACAATGGGTGTTGGCCCTGAATTCGGGCAATTGCAGCGCCATCCAGTTCGCGTGGCTTTCCCACAGCCATTGCGAATAGGGCGAAGCGCGATAGGCACCGGTTTTCGCCTGCAGCGCATGGGCGAATTCGTGCGCGAGGCCGAAGCGGTCGCGTACGCCGCCCGGGCCGATCCACATGCCCATCTGACCAAGCTCGTCGGCGCCGCCGGACAGCCCGTAATCTGCGGCGACGTAGATGTTGGCCTTCAGCTTTCGGGTTTGCTGGCAATCGGGCTGGGGAAAGCCGATGGAATCGATAAACTCGCCCCAGACGAACTCCAGATGCTCGCCGGCGGCCCGCGCCTCGGCCATCGGTACCAGATCGCCCTGCCAGCGGAACGCGAAATGCGTCGTTTCATGCCGCACCGGCAGCGATCCGTTGACCTTGTCGTTGGGGTCGGTGGGGGCGACGGTCCAACCGCCGGCGATGCACGCGTCGTCACCGGAACCGGCGCGTGGCGCCGCCGGGACAGGAGCGAGCGGGCCGGCACCCGGAGCGCCGCTGCTGCACCCGGCGAGCGCGACAAGCCACAGCGCCGAAATCGCGCGAATATCGGCCATCGATGACTCCCTTCCAGTCGCGAAGATGGTCAGCGCGGGGTCAGGATGACCGTGACGGGCTTCGCACCAAGCGGGATGGTGAAGCCTCCACGCTCCGCCTTCGCACCAGCCACGGTCATTTGCCGGGCCGTCGGGGTGGTGCCCTCGACGAACAGGCGTGCGTGCGGCGTATGCGCATCGGCGGGGTCGAGCGTCAATTCGATCCGCCCCGTCGCGGGCGCATAGGTGGCGCTCGCGATCTTGCCCGCCTCCAGCGTGACCCACTGGCCGGCGGGTGCGATGAACAGCCGCGCGCGCGCGCCATCCCTGGGCGTGATCGATATCGTGCCCTTGGCGGCATTCACATCGCCGCCGAAGCCCAGCCAGCCGAAGGTCGGATCATCGACGACGTAGGTCGCCGCCGCGATCGCATGGCCGTAAAACCCCATGCCGTAGTCGCCGCTATACGGATCCCATTTCATCATGTCGGGCCAGGCGTGAAAGGCGGCCGAGGAAAATCCGTCCTGATCGATGTTGGTGATGCCGCCCATCATCCCGCCATAGGCGACGCGCAGCAGGTGAAGGTCGGCGGGGTCGCGGCGGAAGGAATCGAACAACGGCACCGCATTGAGCGCCGACCCGTAATGATGGATCTGTCGTTCGATCCGCGAATATTTCCCGCCATAGAGGAAGTCCCAATAGCGGCGCGCGTTTCCGTTGTAGGCCCAGCTCGGGATGGCCGGATCATAGCCCAATATGACTTCGCGCGTGACTTCGGCCTGCGGTCCGAACCCGAAATAACGCATCCAGGCATAGACTTCGGGCTGTCCGGTCGAATCCCACGGCATTTCCGATCCGAAGGGGTATTGAAGGGTGCGCCAATGGTCCGCGCGGCCTTTCATCAGCCGTTCCATCTCGGCCGCCTCTGCGGTGAGGCCCTCGCGCTTCAGATCCTTCAATATGTCGACGAAGACGTCGCCTTCCATCAGTCCGAACTCGGCATAATAGGGCGCATCGCGCATCATCGCGACGGTCGTCTGATACGCCTTGCCCAGATACCATCGCCAATCGTGACGCTTGACGAGGCCGGGGTGGTTGCGCGCGGTGCGATAGAGGACCCAATGGCCGATCGCGACATGGGGATAATTATAGGCGCGGCCCAGGTCGCCTGCGGCCTTCTCGTTCCAGGCCGTCCAGGATTTCCAGTCGTCGGCGTCGAACCCGCCATAGGCCCCGGGGAATTTTACCGGGTCGTAGTAGAAGAGGCTCTTCTTCACCGCGCCTTCTTGCGGGCCGTCCGCGACCTGCAGGCGGCCGACAACGGTTTCGTTCACCAAACGCTCGATCTTGGCGACTTCGGCGGGATCGGGGTTGTCGAGCTGCTTCATCGTCGCCGCGACCCAGCTGCCGCCGCCGCCCTCGTCGCTCATTCCCGCGATCCAGGCGCGCGGCTCGACGTCGACGATCTTTTTTGCCTCGTTGTCGTAGGTGAGGATGGCGGGCGAGCGGCCGAAGGCATCGCCTTTGCCTTCATACCATTGCCGGGTGGTCGAAAAGCGGCCAAGATCGGCCATCGCCTGTTCGAGCGGCTTGGTGACGAAATAGCTGACCGTCTGCTTCTCGCCATTGGCATAGCCGAGCGTCAGCCGAACCCGGCCCCACTGCCGCCCGCGGATCGTCAAGCGGGTCCAGCCCTTGGCATCGCCCGCCCGCACGGTCTCGATCGCGCCCTCGGGAAAGCTTTCGATGGAGGTGATGCGGCCGGGCGCCTTGACGAACAGGCTCGCCTGCTGATCCATCGGAACGACATAGCCCGGAATGCCGACCGCGACGGGGCGCTTGTTTGCGATCAACGTCGGCTCGATCGCGCGGATCGTCGGCGCCTGGGCAAAGCGGACCCCGACGTCGATGCTTTCGCCCGGCTGTAGCGTACGGCTGGTCGGTGCATTCCACTGCTCGCCGGCCTTTTTCCATTCGCGATCGGCATAACCGGCCGAATGGATGGTCCAGTCGTAAAAGCCCTCGGAGGTCTGGCCACGCTGGCTTTTGTCCGTGAAGATCGAGCCTTCTTCGGCCTCGCGCGGATTTTTGAGCGGTTGATAGGCCTCGAGCGGGCTCTTTCCCTGCGGCAGGACGAGCAGCGCCGGCCCCTTGCCGTTCAGGCGCGTCACCTGCAGATATCCCGCATCACGGCCGATATTGGGATCGACGAAGCTGGCCTCGCTGTGCGCCTGATCGAGATTGCGATCGGTAATGATGTTGTCGAACACCATCGGCATGCCCAGCACGCCGATTTCCAGCGGTCGGCCGGAGGTGTTGCTGATGCGGAAGGACAGCGCCAGCTGGCCCTTCTGATCGAACCAGCGCCGCTCGACGCCGAACGGGGCGTCATTGCCCATGCTCGCGGTGATGTCCGCCGCCGCGATCGTCGCTTTGCCGGCGGGTAGCGGACGGATGGCGCGGCGCGCGTGCGACGACGCGAAATCGCGCCATGCTCCGCCAGGTGCCCGCACCCGCAGGTTGAGGTCGCCAATATGATTATAGCCGTCGCCGGCCCGTTCGGCCTCGCGCGCGGTCGGGACAAAGCTGAATCCGGGTTCGGCCCCGGGCGAGAGCCGGGCCAGCGTCTGGGTGTCGGCGCGCAGCGCGACGACCAGATCGCCGACCCGATATTCGCTCGTCGTGATCGGCTTGTACTGCGGCTTTGGTGGCTCCTGCGCGACCAGCGCGGGGGTTGCTGCCACCACGGCCAGTGCGCCGCCCGCGAGCCATGCCGCCGAAAACGCCGCCTTGCCGCGGCGCCATCCTGTCACTGTTTTCTGGTTCAATGCTTCTCTCCGCTTTGTCGGACCCAGCTGGGGATAACGGCAGTCCGACAAATAATATACTGTATATTGTAGGACTATATAATAAAAATGATGGTGGACAGGATGGCCGGGGCGCTAGAAGAAGTGGCAATGGACAGACAGATCAAGAGCTTTGGCCTCAAACCGATCGCGGGGGCGCTCATCCAGCAAGGCAATGGCAAGCGGCTCCGGGGCTCGCTGGCGCAGCAATTGGCGGTCCAGATCCTGACCGGCGTGCTGCCCGAGGGCCATATGTTCCCCGGCGAAATCGAATATGCCGAACAGATCGGCATTTCGCGCTCCGCCTTGCGCGAGGCGTTTCGCACCCTGTCGGCGAAAGGGTTGGTCGACAGCCGTCCGAAGGCCGGAACGCGGGTCAGCCCGCGGCGTCACTGGAGCCTGCTCGATCCCGATCTGCTCGCATGGCAGTTCGAGGCCGAACCCAGCCTGAAATTCCTTCACGACCTGTTTGAATTGCGGATGATCGTCGAACCGAGCGCCGCCGAACTGGCCGCCGAGCGCCGCACGGACGAGCAGGTGCAGGCGATGCGCAACTCGCTCGACGCGATGGCGCGTCACGGGCTGGCGACCGAAGCCGGACGTCTCGCCGACCAGCAATTCCACATGGTCATGCTTGAGGCGAGCCGAAACGATGCCGTGATCGCGCTGGCCAGCTCGATCATGGCCGCGATCGCCTGGACGACCATCTACAAGCAGCGCAAGCGCGAACTGCCGCGCGACCCGATTCCCGATCACCGCGCCCTGTTCGACGCGGTGGCCGCGGGCGATCCGCGCGCCGCGCACGCGGCGATGGCCGAACTTATTCGCCTCGCCCTCATCGATACGGAAATTTCGCTGCAGCCCGACTGACCCGCGCCCGGGCCTCGATTTCCAGCGGTTCAGCGGCGAAGTCGGCGATCCCATCGGTGGCGCTGCCCGGCACGGGGTCAATGGCTGTCGCGCGGCAGTCCGGCGGTCTGGGCGATGCGCTGATATTTCTCGGCGCCTTCAAGAATGGCGCCGCTGTCCATCTGCCCGACCAGCTGGCGCTGGATTTCCTGCCAGGGCGTCTGCGATGCCGGATAGGCGAAGCCGCCCGCTTCCACGAGATTCCGGCGGCGCCGCGCCATCTCCTCGTCGTCGACCAGCGCGTCGGCGGTGCCGTTGCGCAGGTCGATGCGTACCCGGTCGCCGGTGCGCAGGAGAGCGAGGCCGCCGCCCGCCGCTGCTTCGGGTGAGGCGTTCAGGATCGACGGCGAACCTGACGTGCCCGACTGGCGGCCGTCGCCGATGCAGGGCAGGGCGCCGACGCCTTCGCGGATCAGATAGGCGGGGGGGCGCATGTTCACGACCTCTGCCGCGCCGGGATATCCGATCGGGCCCGCGCCGCGCATGAACAGCAAGGTGTCGGGGGTAATGCCGAGGGCGGGATCGTCGATACGGCGATGATAATCCTCCGGACCCTCGAACACCATCGCGGGCCCCTCGAAGGCTTCGGGATCATCGGGGTTCGACAGGTAGCGAGCGCGAAACTCGTCGCTGATGACGCTGGTCTTCATGATCGCGACGTCGAACAAATTGCCCTTGAGGATGATGAAGCCGGCGTCGGAGACGAGCGGCTGTTCGAACCGGCGAATGACCTTTTCGTCCTCGATCTCGGCGCCGCGGCAGTTCTCGCCGATCGTGCGACCGTTCACCGTCATCGTGTTTTCGTGGATCAGTCCCTGGTCGATCAGCTGTCCGATCACCGCCGGCACGCCGCCCGCGCGATAATAATCCTCGCCCAGATATTCGCCGGCGGGCTGCAAATTGACGAGCAGCGGGATCTTGTGCCCGTGCACTTGCCAGTCCTCCATCGTCAATTCGGCGCCGATATGCCGGGCGATGGCGGCCAGATGGATCGGCGCATTGGTCGATCCGCCGATCGCGCTGTTGACGACGATCGCATTCAGGAAGGCCTCGCGCGTCATGATGTCCGACGGTTTCAGATCCTCGGCCACCATTTCGACGATGCGCTTGCCGGTGAGGTAGGCGACTTCCTGCCGATCGCGATAGGGTGCCGGGATCGCCGCCGAGCCGGGCAGCATCATGCCCAGCGCCTCGGCCAGCGAGTTCATCGTCGTCGCGGTGCCCATGGTGTTGCAATAGCCGGTCGATGGCGCGGATGATGCCACGAGCCTGATAAAGCCTTCCTCGTCGATTTCGCCCGCCGCCAGCATCTGCCGGCCCTTCCAGACGATGGTGCCCGATCCGGTCCGCTCGCCCTTGTGCCATCCGTTGAGCATCGGGCCGACCGACAGCGCGATGGCGGGCAGGTTCACCGTCGCCGCCGCCATCAGGCACGCCGGCGTCGTCTTGTCGCATCCTGTCGTCAGCACCACCCCGTCGATCGGATAGCCGTACAGCGCTTCGACAAGGCCCAGATAGGCGAGGTTGCGGTCGAGCCCGGCGGTGGGCCGCTTGCCGGTTTCCTGGATCGGATGGACGGGGAACTCCAGCGCGATCCCGCCCGCTTCGCGAATTCCCTCGCGAACGCGTTCGGCGAGCACCAGATGGTGCCGGTTGCACGGCGACAGGTCCGATCCCGTTTGCGCGATGCCGATGATCGGTCTGCCCGAGCGCAGTTCGTCGAGGCTGAGCCCGAAGTTCAGGTAGCGTTCGAGATACAGCGACGTCATGTCGATATTCTCGTCATTCGCGAACCAGGCGCGGCTACGCAGTTTCGGGGGAACCGGGGCGTCGGACATGGATATTCTGCTCCTGCGATCAGCGCGTCGTCGAGACGCGATAGATCATGCGGTGATGATAGGGTTTGCCCGGGTCGACCCGCGCCGACCCGAAGGCGGGCTGATTGGGCGTGTCGGGAAATTTCTGGGGTTCGAGCGCGATGCCGTCGCCCATGCGATACAGATGGCCATGCTTGCCGACAAGCGTGCCGTCGAGGAAGTTGCCGGTATAGACCTGCACGCCCGGTTCGGTGGTGAGCACCTCGAGCACGCGGCCCGATATCGGGTCTTCCAGCCGGGCAGCCAGTTGCGGCTGGCCGGTGGCACCCTTGTCGAGCACGAAATTATGATCATATCCGCGGCCGGCGACGATCTGGGGATCGCGACCGTCGCGGATACCCTCGCCAATGATCCGCCCCCGGGTGAAGTCGAATACGCCGCCCGCCACCGGCTTCAACTCGCCCGTCGGGATCAGGGCGTCGTTCACCGGCGTGTAGCGCTGCGCCGCGATCGTCAGCTTGTGATCGAGGATGCTGCGCGGCGCGCCTTCGCCGGCCAGATTGAAAATCGCATGGTTGGTCATGTTGACGATCGTCGGCGCGTCGGTCTTCGCGCCAAAATCGATCGTCAGCGCCCCTGCTTCATCGAGTGAATAGGTGACCGCGGCGTCGAGGGTGCCCGGATAACCCTGGTCGCCCGCCGGGCTGGTCAGCGTCAGCGTGACGCTGGCGGTCGATCCGTTCCTGACCGATGCGATCGTCCACAGGCGCTTGTCAAAACCCTCCGTGCCGCCGTGGAGCGAGTTGGCGCCGTTATTGAGCGGAAGCTGATAGGGCCGGCCGTCGAGCGTAAAGCGGCCGCCCGCGATACGATTGGCATAGCGGCCGACGGTGACGCCGAAATAATTGGGCTTGTCGACATAGCCCGCGAGATCGTCATAGCCGAGTATGATGTCCGCGAGGGCGCCCGCGCGGTCCGGCGCTTCCAGCGCCTGAAGCGTCGCGCCATAGCTGATGATGCGGGCCTTGACGCCGGTGTCATTGGTGAGCGTGATCGCTTCGACCGTGCGACCGTCGGCCAGTTTGCCGAGTTCGGTTCGCTCGGCGGTGGCCGCATGAACGCCCGGCGCGATCGCGATGGCGGCGATGGCGGCGATGGCGGCGCATGTCGCAAACCGCTTTGCTGCCACCTTTCTGCTGCTGACGACGTACATGGACCTCTCCTCACCGATTGACGATTGCACCAGATAGTATACAGTCAGACAAATTGTAAAGCAGCCGCTGCTGTCGGCGCGAAAAAAAGGGAGAAATCGTCTATGCCCGCCCCATCCGGCGCCCCCATCAGCAGCGGGAGCCCTTCGGTCGGCCCGGCGCAGAGCTACACCGCGGCGCTCACGCTGCTCGCCAGCCTTTTCTTCATGTGGGGCTTCATCACCGTTATCAACAACACTCTGCTCCCGCACCTGCGCAGCGTGTTCGACCTCAGCTACACGCAGACAACACTCATCGAATCGGTGTGGTTCATCGCCTATTTCGTGGCCTCGATCCCGTCGGCCAAGCTGATCGAACGCATCGGATACCAGCGGTCGCTGGTGGTCGGGCTCTTGATCATGGCGGCGGGTTCGCTCGGCATGATGCTCGCGGCGAGCATTCCGTCCTATGGCGTGACGCTGGTGATGCTGTTCGTGATCGCTTGCGGCATCAGCCTGCTTCAGGTCGCCGCCAATCCCTATGTCGTGGTGGTGGGCGATCCGGCGACGGCCTCGTCGCGCCTCAACCTGGTGCAGGCGATGAACTCGGCCGGCACGATGCTCGCACCGATGTTCGGCGCCTATCTGATTCTCGGCCGGTCGAAAGGCGGCACGGCCGAAGCCGGCACGGTGCTGACGCAGGCGGAGCGGTTGGCCGACGCCCATTCGGTGATCCTTCCCTACGGGCTTGTCGCCGTGGCACTCCTCGTGCTCGCGGTCGTCATCGCGCGTTTCCCGCTTCCTGCGATGGGGGCAGCGACCAGCCGCGTCGACCGCGAGGAGCGCAAGCAGCATTCGCTGTGGCGGCACCGCAACCTCGTGTGGGGCATTCCGGCGATCTTCATCTACCTGATCGCCGAAATCGGCGTCGCCAACCTGTTCGTCAACTTCGTCAGCCAGCCCGACATCGCGAACCTGACGCACGAGCAGGCGGGGAATTACCTGACCTTTCTGTGGGGCGGGATGATGATCGGACGCTTCGCGGGCGCCGCGATCATGCAGCGGGTCAGCGCCGAAGCCTTGCTTGCGGTATTTTCGGTCGGCGCCTTCATCGTGATGCTGGTGACGGTCTTTGCCCATGGTCCCGTCGCCATGTGGTCGCTGATCCTCGTCGGCCTGTTCCATTCGATCATGTTTCCGACGATCTTCGCGCTCGGGATTCGCGGCCTCGGCCCGCTGACCGAGGAAGGGTCGGGCCTGCTGATCATGGCGATCGCGGGCGGTGCGCTCGTCGTGGTGCAGGGTTGGCTCGCCGACCTTTATGGATTGCAGATGTCTTTCCTGCTCACCGCGGCGTGCGAGCTCTATATTCTCTTTTATGCCTTGTGGGGGTCGAAACCCGTCGTTTCGGGGGAGGCTCCGGCAGGTGTTGAGACGCCGGAAGCCGCCGGGACCGGCGCCTTTTGACGCTAACCGGCGAAGCGGGGCGGACTGCGTCCCGCTTCGCCGGTCAGGCACAGCAGCGCGCCGGCAAGCGGCTGCTGCGCAAGCGCGTCCGGAGTCAGGCCGACGGTGGCGCTGGTAATATAGAGTCGGTCGAGATCGCGCCCGCCGAACGCCGGGCACGTCGGACGCTGGACGGGCATGGGGATCTCGCGCACGATCCGGCCGTCGGGCGACAGGCGGCGCAGGCACCATCCGTCCCAGAAGGCGATCCAGACATGATTCTCGGCATCGACCGCCATGCCGTCGGGATAGCCCTGTTCGGGGCTGAAGGACGCGAAAGGCCTTTCGGCAACAGGATTGCCGTCAGCGTCCAGCGTGACCGCGGCGATCCGCTGCGCGGCCGAATCGGTAACGAGCATGGTGCCATCGGCGAGGAACGCCGGCCCGTTGGGTACCATGATGCCGCCGCGGACCGCCGTGACGGTTCCGCCGGGATCGAGACGATAGAGCGATCCGCGCGCGGCTTTTTCGGCATCGTCCATCGTTCCGGCCCAGAACCGACCCTCGCTATCGACCTTGCCGTCGTTGAAACGATTGCCGGCGGGCTCATCGACGACCGCGATGACGTCGCCGATGGAAACCGAAAGATCATCGGCGACCGCAAGGCGTACGAAACCGGGATCGCCGCTCGCGACCAGCGTCCCGCCGTGCGCCAGCCCGAGCGCGGTAAGCCGGAAGGGCAATGGTTGCCGATGATTCGCGCCGCTCGCGGCATTGTGAGCGTGCAATGCGGGTGCCTTGATGTCGACCCACCACAGGATTTCGCGATCGGGATCCCATAATGCGCCCTCTCCAAGCTTTGCACCGGCGGGCGAAACGGCCGTGATTGTCATCATCCTCTCCTTGACGCTGCCCCGCCAATCTGCAATCGGGGCACAATAGTATACTGTCAGACTTAACGGAGTGCACCATGGAAATCACCGGCGCTATCCTTACCGGATTCACCGACCGCATCACCGGGGCAAGCTTCGCCGCGATCGATCCCGCGACCGGAGAGGCGATCGGTCCGGACTTTCACGAGGCGGGCGCGGCCGATGTCGCCGATGCCGCCGCGCTGGCGGAACAGGCCTTTGCGCCATTCAGCGAAACGGCACCGGAGGCGCGGGCGCTGTTCCTCGAAACCATCGCGGAAGAGATCGCCAACATCGGGGATACACTCATCGAGCGCGCCATGCGCGAAAGCGGCCTGCCGCGCGCGCGGCTGGAGGGCGAGCGCGGACGTACGATCGGCCAGCTCCGTCTTTTCGCCTCGGTCGTACGCGAAGGCGGGTGGATCGACGCGACGATCGATCGCGCCATGCCCGATCGCGCACCGCTGCCCCGGCCCGATCTGCGCCGTCGCAACGTCGCGCTGGGACCGGTCGCGGTGTTCGGCGCGTCCAATTTCCCGCTCGCCTTCTCGGTCGCCGGCGGCGACACGGCTTCCGCCCTCGCTGCGGGCTGTCCGGTGATCGTGAAGGGGCATCCCGCGCATCCCGGAACCGGCGAACTGGTGGCGCGTTCGATTCGCCGGGCGGTGGAGCGTTGCGGCTTGCCCGAAGGGGTGTTTTCCTATCTTCCCGGTACGACCCATGGCCTCGGCGCTGCGCTGGTGGCCGATCCGCGCATCAAGGCGGTGGGTTTCACCGGTTCGCGCGGCGGCGGGCTCGCGCTGGTTCGCATCGCAAGCGAGCGGGCCGAGCCGATCCCGGTCTATGCCGAAATGTCGAGCATCAACCCGGTCATCCTGTTTCCCGCCGCGGCAAAGGCGCGGGGCGCCGCGCTGGGTGAGGCCTATGCGGCGTCGCTGACGATGGGCGCGGGCCAATTCTGCACCAACCCCGGCCTGGTGATCGCGCTCGAGGGCAGCGACCTCGATGCTTTTGTCGCTTCGGCGGCCGCGGCGCTTGGGCAGTTGCCCGCGCAGCAGATGCTGACCCCGGCCATCCATTCGGCCTTCCAGCGCGGCGTCGAGGCTCTGGGCGCGCACGAGGCCGTCGAAACCGTTGCCCGCGGTCCGGCGGGAGAGGGCGACAACCAGGCGCAGGCGGCGCTTTTTGGCACCAGCGCCGCAGCTTTCGCGCGCGACGCCGCGCTCGGCGACGAAATATTCGGATCGTCGTCGATCGTCGTTCGCGCGGCGGATCTGGCGGAGGTCGTCCGACTCGTCGGCGGCCTCGAGGGCCAGTTGACCGCAACCCTGTTGTTCGACGAGGCCGATGAGGAACTGGTTGCTCCGCTGATCGCGTTGCTCGAGCGGAAAGTCGGGCGGATTCTCGCCAATGGATGGCCCACCGGCGTCGAGGTATGCCACGCCATGGTCCACGGCGGCCCGTTCCCCGCCACGAGCGACAGCCGCACCACATCGGTGGGAGCGTTGTCGATCATGCGTTTCCTGCGGCCCGTCTGCTACCAGAATCTGCCCGACCGCCTGCTGCCGGCCGCGCTGCGACAGGACAATCCCTATGGCGCCCCGCGGCGTATCGATGGTGTGCTGACCCTCGCCTGAGGCGGCAAGGAATGCGATAAGGAGAGGATGGCATGATTTCTTTGGTGCAATTTCGCGATGCGGACGGCGACCGGGGGGTCGCGGTGATCCGCGACGGAGGCGTCGCATCGAGGCTTCCGGGCGTTTCGGGCACGCTTGCGCTTGCCCGCCGCGCGCTGGCCGAGGGCGCCACGCTGGATGCGCTGACGGCGTCGCTTGGCGATGGGGCGCCGGTCGATCTTGCGTCGGTCGAACTGCTCGCGCCGATCGACCATGAAGATCCCGCTCATCTGCTGCTCAGCGGCACCGGCTTGACCCATCTCGGGTCCGCCGAAGGCCGCGACAAGATGCACCGGGCGTTGGACGATACGGCGCATCAGACCGATTCGATGAAGATGTTCCTGATGGGGGTCGAAGGCGGCAAGCCCGCTACCGGCGCCGGGGGCGCTCAGCCCGAATGGTTTTACAAGGGCGATGGATCCTCGCTCGTCGCTCCGGGCGCGCCGCTGTTGTCGCCCGATTTTGCGCTCGACGCGGGCGAGGAGCCCGAGATTGCGGGCATCTATCTGATCGCCGACGATGGCACGCCGGTCCGCCTCGGCTATGCGCTTGCCAACGAATTTTCGGACCATGTCACCGAGCGCGGCAATTATCTGTGGCTCGCCCATTCGAAGTTGCGCCCCGCAGCGCTTGGCCCCGAACTGCTCGTCGGCGAATTGCCGGCGCATGTCGAAGGGGTGAGCCGCATCGTGCGTGATGGCGAGACTCTGTGGGAAAAGCCCTTCCTGTCGGGCGAAGCCAATATGTCGCACAGCATCGCCAACCTTGAGCATCACCATTTCAAATATGGCATGTTCAGGCGTCCCGGCGATGTCCATGTCCATTTCTTCGGCACCGCGACGCTGTCGTTCAGCGAGGGAATCGAAACGCGCGAAGGTGATGTGCTCGAGATCGAGGCTGCGCCGTTCACGCTGCCGGTCCGCAACCCGATCGCCCGCGCGGCGGCGCCGGCTGCCGCAGTGAAAGTCCTTTAGATGGTCATTCGGGTCGCCATCGTCGGTCTCGGCAAGATCGCGCATGATCAACATATTCCGGCAATTGCGGCGTCGGGCGAATTCGAACTGGTCGCGGCCGCGAGCCTTGCGGGCACGATGGAAGGCGTGCCGGTCTTCGAGACCGTGGATGCGCTATTGAACGCGGGGATCGCGATCGACGCTATCGCCATGTGTCAGCCCCCGCAGGCCCGTTTCGAGGCGGCGGCGAAAGCGGTCCGGGCGGGCAAGCATGTGCTGCTGGAAAAACCCCCTGGCGCCACGCTGGCGGAGGTCGAGGCACTGACGAGGCTCGCCGAAGCTTCCGGCACGACACTCTTCGCAGCGTGGCATTCGCGCTACGCCTCCGGTGTCGATCAAGCGCGTGCCTGGCTGGCCGGACGGCATATCCGCCGCGTCGATATCGTCTGGAAAGAGGATGTTCGCCGGTGGCATCCGGGCCAGCAATGGATATGGGAGCCCGGTGGTTTCGGCGTGTTCGATCCCGGCATCAACGCGCTGTCGATCGCCACGCATGTGTTGCCACAGCATTTCTATCTGCGTGACGGGCGGCTGGAAATTCCATCCAATCGCGCAGCACCCATTGCTGCCGAGCTCCAGATGGTCGGCATCGACGGCGCGCCGGTCCATGCCGTCTTCGATTGGCGCCAACAGGGGCCGCAGACGTGGGATATCACCGCCGAAACCGAAGCCGGCACGCTCCTGCTTAGCGCGGGAGGCGCACGGCTGGCGATCGATGGCGTCGAGCGCGATGTCGGCCCCGAGCGCGAGTATCCCGAGATTTATGCCCGTTTCGCGCTCCTCATAAGCGAAGCCCGGAGCGACGTGGACCGTACCCCGCTCCGCCTCGTCGCCGATGCCTTCACGCGCTGTCGTCAAATCAGGGTCGACCCTTTCGACGATTGACAGTCACTTTCATGTATGACTGTATACGATATTGATAAGGAGCGGATTATGTCATTTCGGGAAACCAGCCGTCGGCAGTTGATGTTCGGCGTTGGCACACTCGCCATCCTTGCCCATGCCCCGGGGGCCTTCGCAGCGCGTGGTCCGACCAACCTTCGCGGCAAGGCGCGGCCGCTGCCGCTGGGAGCAGTGCGTCTGAAGCCGTCCGATTACGCGACGGCGGTCGAAGTGAACCGCACCTATCTCCATCGCCTCGATCCGGACCGCCTGCTTCACAATTTTCGCGTCTATGCGGGGATGGAACCCAAGGCTCCGATCTACGGCGGCTGGGAAAGCGACACGATCGCGGGGCACACGCTGGGCCATTACATGACGGCGCTGGTACTGACCTGGCAACAGACGGGCGATCCCGAAATGCGCCGGCGCGCGGACTATATCGTCGAGGAGCTCGCCGCCACGCAGGCCGCGCGCGGGAACGGCTATTTCGGCGGCCTCGGGCGGAAGCGCAAGGACGGCACGATCGTTGACGGCATCGAGATTTTCGATGAGATCAAAAAGGGCGACATCCGCTCGGGCGGTTTCGATCTCAACGGGTCGTGGGCGCCGCTCTACACGGTTCACAAATTGTTCGCCGGCCTGCTCGATATCAATGGTGCGTGGGGCAATCGAAAGGCGCTGGATGTGGCGACCGGCCTCGCCGGCTATTTCGAGGGCGTTTTCACCGCGCTGACCCCCGAACAGGTTCAGGAGGTTCTGGCCTGCGAATATGGCGGGATCAACGAAAGCTTTGCCGAGCTCTATGCCCGCACCAGCGACAAGCGCTGGCTGGCGATGGCCGAGCTTTTCTATGACAAGCGCGTCCTCGACCCGCTCGCGGCGCGCGAGGACAAGCTCGCCAACTTCCACGCCAATACGCAAGTGCCCAAGCTGATCGGCCTCGCGCGGATTCACGAACTGACGGGCGAACCGGCCAAGGCGACCGCGGCTTCCTTCTTCTGGGACCGCGTCGTCCACCATCACAGCTATGTGATCGGGGGCAATGCCGACCGCGAATATTTCTTCGAACCCGACACGACCGCGCGACATATTACCGAAGCGACGTGCGAGCATTGCAACACCTACAATATGCTGAAGCTGACGCGGCATTTATGGACATGGGAGCCCGATGGCGCCCTGTTCGACTATTATGAGCGCGCGCATCTCAATCATGTGATGGCGGCCCAGAACCCGGCCACCGGCGGCTTTACCTATATGACTCCGCTGATGTCGGGGACCGATCGCGGCTACTCGTCGACCGACGACGACGCTTTCTGGTGTTGCGTCGGTTCGGGGATGGAAAGCCATGCCAAGCATGGCGATTCGATCTTCTGGGAAGGCGAGGACGGTACCTTCTACGTCAATCTCTATATCCCGGCCGCGGTGCAATGGGCCGCGCGCAAGGCCGCGGTGACGCTTGAGACGACCTATCCCTATGGGCCCACCTCGACGGTGCGGTTCGACAAGCTCCGTTCGGGTTCGTTCCAGGTCGCTCTTCGTGTTCCCGGCTGGGCGGCCGGAAAGGCTGCGGTGACGGTCAATGGCGAGGCGGTCACGCCGACCTGCGTCCGGGGCTATGCCCTTGTGTCGCGGCGCTGGAAGGCCGGGGACACGGTCGCGATCACGCTGCCGCTCGACCTTCGGCTGGAAGCGACGCCGGGCGACGACAGGGTCGTCTCGGTGCTCCGCGGTCCGCTGGTGCTCGCCGCCGACCTTGGGCCAAATGAGCAGAAATGGGAGCGCGCTGACCCGGCGCTCGTCGGTGCCGACCTGCTCGGCGGCTTTGGTGCGGTCGCCGCCGACAGGGCGATTTATGGAACGCGCGGCGTGGTTCGGCCCGCCGACCTGAATTTCGTCCCCTTCTATCGCCAGTATGAACGGCGCAGCGCCATCTATTTCAAACGCTTCAGCGAAGCGGCATGGCAAAGCGAGGAAGCGGGCTATAACGCGGAACAGGCGCGATTGAAGGATGTTGCCGCACGGTCGGTCGACGTCATGTTCCTCGGCGAGATGCAGCCCGAACGCGACCATGATCTGACGAGCGATATCAGCTACCCTGTGACCTATCGCGGCCGTCAGGGACGCGACGCCCGCTCGGGCGGCTTCTTCGAGTTCAACATGAAGGTGAAGCCGGGGCCGGTGGTCCTGCAGGCCAGCTATTGGGGCGATGAACGTCCGCGCGCCTTTGACATCCTGATCGATGGTCAATTGGTCGCGACCCAGCGGCTCGGCCATGATGCGCCGGGCAAATTCTTCGACGTCGAATATCCGGTGCCTCCGGCGTTGACCAAGGGGAAGGCGTCGGTCCGGGTGCGTGTCGTGCCGCACGATCGCAGCACCGCGGGGCCGGTCTTTGGCATCCGCCTCGTCACCGCGAAGCCCGGTGCCACGACATGAGTTCGGGCGCCGCGAACACGGGGCGAGCCCGTGCGGTTTCAGGATGACATCATGCTGATCGGAGAGTGAGTTGAAATATGCGTGGTTGGTAATCTCGACGGCGATGGCGATGGCAGCGACAACCGATGTCCGGGCGGCGGAAAATACTGCCGACAGTCAGTTCGAGGCGCTTTCCAGCGCCGAATATCAATGGCGACAGACACAGCAGGCGCCCGACGAGGACAGCGCAAAGGGCGCCCCGCGGCAATTGCCCGACGTCGGGCCCGCTGCGCAGGCGGAACGATTGCAACGCTGGACGCGGACGGCGGAGGCGCTGGAGGCGATCGATCCCGCCAAGCTGTCGGCCGAACAGCATGTAAACTATATCGTCTACAAGCAGCAGATTGCGGCGCTGCTGGGCGAACAGCGGTATCGCGAGTTCGAAAAGCCGCTCAATTCGGACTCCAGCTTTTGGGGCGACGTCGCGGGCTGGGCGCGCGCGCCGTTCGGGAACGAAGCCGACTACCGCCAATATATCGCGATGCTGCACGACATGCCGCGCTATTTCGACCAGCAGATTGTCAATATGCGCGCAGGCCTCCAGCGCGGCTTCACCCCTTCGCAAATCACGCTGAAGGGACGCGACATCGGGGTCGCCGAGGTCGCGGAGGCGAAATCGGTCGAAGAATCGCCCTTCTACGCGCCATTCCGCGAATGGCCGGCGACCATCGCGCCGAACGACCGCGCTGCCTTTGCGGCCGAGGGGGCAGCGGCCATCCGCGGGGCGGTGGTGCCGGCGCACGCCAAGCTGCTGGTCTTCCTCCGCGACGAATATATTCCCGGTGCACGCAAAAGCCTCGCAGCCTATGACCTGCCCGACGGTCGCGCCTATTATCAGTCGAAGATTGCGGAGTTCACCACCCGCGATCTGACGCCCGATCAGGTCCATGCCATCGGGCTTGCGGAGGTGAAGAAGATCCGCGTCCGGATGCAGGACGTTATGGACGCGGTCGGGTTCAAGGGCGATCTGCCCGCCTTCCTGCACTTCCTGCGCACCGATCCCCGATTTTATGCGAAGACACCGCAGGAACTGCTCGATCGCGCGGCATGGATCGCAAAGCGTTTCGACGGCAAGGCAGCACAATATTTCGGACGCTTGCCGCGCAGCCGGTTTGCGATCGAGCCAGTGCCCGATGAGCTGGCGCCTTTCTACACCGGCGGGCGCGGGGGACCGGGCATATATCTGGTCAACACCTGGAACCTGCCATCGCGGCCGCTCTATTCGCTGCCCGCGCTGACGCTTCACGAAAGCGCCCCCGGCCACGCCTTCCAGATGCCGCTCGCAGCAGAGAATCGCGATCTGCCCGCGTTCCGGCGCGACACCTATCTGTCGGTCTACGGCGAGGGGTGGGCGCTCTATTCCGAAACCCTCGGCGAAGAAATGGGCATGTACCAGACGCCTTATGAAGTGTTCGGGATGCTGTCCTATCAGGCGTGGCGCGCCTCGCGGCTGGTCGTCGACACCGGGCTTCATGCGAAGGGTTGGAGCCGCGAGGAGGCGCAACGCTACCTGCACGACAACACCGCGCTCGCCGAGCATGAGATCGAGACCGAAGTCGATCGCTATATCGCATGGCCGGGACAGGCGCTCAGCTACTACATCGGAGAGCTCGCATTCATCGACGCACGCCGGCGCGCCGAACAGCGGCTGGGACCGAAATTCGACCTCAAAGCCTTTCATGACGCGGTGCTTTCGCTTGGATCGGTGCCGATTTCCGAAATCGATCGCCGCGTCGATCAGTTGATCGCCGACGGCGGGAAAGGCCCCTATGCCGGGGACAAATAGGATGAGGCGGAAGGCGTTCCTTGCCGGCCTGATGCTGGCCGCGTCCTCGACCTGCCTCGCGCAAGATGCTCCGGAGCCAGAGGCGATCGCCAGCGAGGGCAATCCGATCCTGGCCGATGGCCGCTATTATTCGACCGACCCGGCACCGCTGGTGGTCGGCGATACGCTCTATATCCTGGCGGGACGCGACGAAGCGGCGCCGGACGTCAACGACTTCATCATGAACGAATGGCAGATGCTGGCAACGCGAAACCCCGCTTCGGGACAATGGCAGCATTATCCTGCGACCATGCGGCCTGACGCCATATTCGCCTGGGCGGAGTCCGGACGTGCTTATGCCGGACAGGTCGTGAAGGGCAGGGACGGGCGCTTCTATTTCTATGCCTCGGTCCTCGAGAGAAGCAGCGACGCGAAAGACCGCTTCGCCATCGGCGCCGCGGTCTCCGATACGCCGCTCGGACCCTGGCGCGACGCGCACCCCGCCGGGCCGATCATCTCGCAGCGCGTGCCGCAGACGAACGATATCCAGAATATCGACCCGACGGTGCTGGTTGATGACGACGGCCGGACCTATATTTACTGGGGTACCTTCGGGCAGCTGCGCGGCATGGAATTGGCGCGTGACATGGTCACCGCCGCGGGCCCCGAGCATGTGATCGAGGGGCTGACGGGTTTCTTCGAGGCACCGTGGATCATGAAGCGCAAGGGCGTGTATTACATGCTCTATGCGGGCAACAACGCCGGTCCAGACAGTCCTTGCACACCCGCCGTTTATCACGCCTGCCAGGCTTATGGCACCGCCAGTTCGCCGCTGGGACCGTGGACGTGGCGGGGGGTGGCCCTGAAACCAGTTTCGTCGACGACCAGCCATGCCGGCGCGGTCGAATTCAACGGGCAATGGTATCTTGCCTACCATACCGCTGACGCCATGGGCGGCGGCCATTTCCGCCGATCGGTCGCGCTCGACCGGCTCGAATGGGATGACAGCGTGGCGCCGGCGGCGATCCGGCCCGTCATGCCGACCCGCGCGCCAATGCCCGCGGCGGTGGCCACACGCAACGTCGCGGGCGCGGGGACAGCCGCCGCGTCGAACCAGCCGATTCCGGTTCAATATTGGATTCGGGCGCTCAATGACGGCAAAGTCCGGAAAAATCCGCTGCCGCCCGAAATGTGGGGTAGCTGGACCGGCAAGAATCCTGCGCGGCCGTGGATCGAATATCGGTGGCACCGTCCGGTGACGCTGACCGGAAGCCGTATCTGGTTCTTTGCCGACCAGCCGGCGGGGGCGAGCGTTGGCGTGGCGCCGCCGCGCGGCTGGCACATCGAATATTGGGACAAGGGCTGGAAGCCTGTTCGCGGGGTGCGCGCCTATGGCACCGTGCCCGGAGAATTTCAGACGGTCGCATTTCCCTCGATCACCACACGCTGCTTGCGTGCGGTGTTCGATGCTTCGGGCGACGGCCATGCCCGCGCCGGGGTCGGGGTGCAGGAGTGGGAAGCCTTGGCACCCCGCGTTGCGGTTCCGGAGGCCGAACCGGATGAGACCGCAGCGCCCTGTGAAAGCTGAACCCGCGAGTGGCGGCGGTCAGCAAGCCTCTCCGGTGCTTTGGGACGGCGGACCGTCGGGAACGCGCGCGGAATGACGGTAGAAGGGATCGCCCGGCAAGCGATGCCGATCGCCATAAACCGCCTTCAGCGCTGCGGCGAGCGCGGGGTCATGCTGGCTGAGGTCGGCATCGGACAGGATGCGCTTGCCGTCGATCACCGCGAGCTTGTTCGAATTGAACCAGAATTGTGTTCCTTCCGCCCAATATTCATGCGCCGTCGTCGCGCCATATTGGCCATCCCACAGATGTTTCGACATCGCCTCGCGATAGGCTTTCTGGACTTCTGCGAACAAGGCCGGGTCGGTGCGCTCCATCGCATCGAAGACGGCGTGCGAAAATTCGTGGACCAGGATGGTTTCGCCAAAATATCGCGTCCCCGGCATGGCCAGAAGATTTTCGGTTGCCCCGCTGGTCAGAAGACCGCCCATTCCCCGGGCGCGCTTGTTCCAATATTCGCTGTCGGATAGCCGGCCGATCCGTTCCGCATAGAATTTGCGTTCACAAGTCGTCAGGCGCGGATCATCGATCGCCGGCTTTTTCCAGTCGCGCTGTTCGGGAACGTCAGTGGTCTGCTCGTCGACACCCATGATCATCACGCGCTGCCCGGCGGCTTCGAGCGACCGGGCCAGATCAGGGCGCTTTTCGAGCATCGCCAGCACGATCCGGCGTGCGATCAACAGCGCCTCGTCGGGTACCGCGTCGGAGGCGCTGATCGGGATACCCGCCGCAGTTACCGAACGGGTGTAGAACGGATCGAGCGCCAGCGCGGGCGGTGGCGGGCCGATGACGGGACGCGGCTCCGCGCAACTGGCAAGGAGCAGGCAGGTCGCGACAAGCAGGCGCCTCACGCAAACGGCCGATCGTTCGACTGGCGAGCTCCCGCGAGGCAGGCAATTATAACAAGCACAGCGCTCTCCCTTGCAATGTCTGATTATCTACAGTATACGATATACGAGTTCAAGAGCAGGATTTGACATGGCAATTGGTTGGAAGGGTGTTTTCCCGGCAGTAACGACGCAGCTGCGTCAGGATTTATCGATCGATCTGGCGGACACGCAGCGCGTGGTCGACGACCTTATTCGCGACGGCGTGACGGGCGTGATCGCGCTCGGCACGGTGGGCGAGAATAATTCGCTCGAATATGACGAAAAGATCTCGGTTTTGGCGGCGATCGTCGAAGTGGTGGCGGGGCGCGTGCCGGTGATCACTGGCGTCTCCGAATATGATACGCGCCGCGCGGTGCGTTATGCCGTGGCGGCCGAAAAGACCGGCGCCGATGGCCTGATGTTGTTGCCGCCGATGGTCTATGTGCCGCAGCCGCATGAACTGGTCACCCATTTCAAGGGTGTGGCGGACCGGACGGGACTGCCGATCATGCTTTACAACAACCCTCCGGCTTATCGCACGGTGATCGACAAGGCTGTGCTTGAAGCGCTTGTCGATGTCGAAAATATTGTCGCGGTCAAGGAATCGGCTCCCGACACGCGCCGCTTTACCGATTTCCGCAACAGTTTCGGCGATCGCTATGTCCTGTTCGCCGGTCTCGATGACGTTGCGCTGGAGGGACTGTATCTCGGCGCCCAGGGCTGGGTTTCCGGCCTCACCAACGCTTTCCCGCGGGAATCGGTCGAGCTGGTGGCGGCGTTCGAGCGCGGCGATCATGCCCGCGCCATGGAAATCTATCGCTGGTTCATGCCGTTGCTCCATCTCGACGCAGAGCATGACCTGGTCCAGTCGATCAAGCTTGCCGAGCAGGTCATGGGCCGCGGCTCCGAGCGGGTGCTGCCGCCGCGCTTGCCGCTGGTCGGCGCGCGCCGGGCAGAGGTGATTGCGATGGTCGAAAAGGCGGCGGCCACACGTCCCGCCGCCGTCAGTGCGAAAGCAGCCTGAGTTTCGGTCGGTGGGGGATCGGGTTCACTCGGATCGCTTCTGGAAAGGGTTTCAGGGGCATTTGAAATGAGCTTTGTGATTCAAACCCTGTCAGAGCGTGTATTCGATATCGTCCGCGAACAGATTGTCGTCGGTGGACTGGCGAGCGATATTCCGATCCGTCAGGGTGCGCTGGCCAAGGAGTTGGGGGTCAGCAGGATCCCCGTACGCGAGGCCCTTGCACGTCTGGAACAGCAAGGCTTGCTGATCAGTCACTCCAACCGCGGTTACCTCGTCCGTTCGATGTCGATGGACGAGGCGGACGAAATCTTTGCGCTACGACTGGCGCTCGAACCTGCCGCCGCCGCGCTCGCCGCCGTCCATGCCGACGACGCGGCGCGCGAGGAGGCGCAGCTCCTGTTCGAGCGTCTGGACGCCGCCGCCAGTCACAATCTTGCGGATGTCGCGGTGCGCAATCGCGAATTTCACACTGCGCTCGTCCGTGTCGGAGAGCGATCGCTTACAACCGATCTGGTCGAACGGCTTTCGATCCTTTCGGAACGTTATGTGGTCGCGCAGCTCGAACCATGGGGGCGCGGGTCGCGAGCATGCATCGAACATCTGCACCTGCTCAACGCGTGGATGGCGCGCGATGGCGATACCGTCGAGCGGTTGCTGGCAGGGCATATCGAGGCGACACTCGTTGATCTGAAAATGCAATTCGAAGTCGCGGTCTGACGCGCGTCCGCCCGTTCAAAGGAAAGAATATGCGATTTCTGTTGGCCGTGCTGTGCTGGATCATTGCGGCGCAAGTTCCCGCCCAGGCACGCCCTGCGGCCGAAGGCGTCTGGCTGTTCGACGACGCGCCAAGCTATCCGGGGGTCACCATGCTCGAAGTGGCGAACGACGCCGGCGCGATCAGCGGGAGCGTAACGACCGAATGGTATGGGCCGATGACATTCGAAAATGGCCGGATCGACGGCGACACGCTGACCTTCGACCTGCGCAACCTCAACGACAACGCGCACCCCACCCGCCGCTGGACGGCGCAATTTAGCCCGTCGGGAGTCAAATTGACCGGCGACATCTGGTATGCCCATGTCGAACAGGCTGGCCGCCGCGGCAGCGCGAAGGATGCCGAGGCGCGCGCCTTTCGCTTTGCCCCCGGCCTGCCGCCGTTGGGAACGATCGCCCCTGATACCCTGGCGGCCACGCCGCCGATGGGTTGGTCGAGCTGGAACAAGTTCGGTGACAAGATCGATGACGCGACGATCCGCGCGATGGCCGATACACTCGTCTCGACGGGCCTTCGCGACGCCGGCTATCTTTACGTCAACATCGACGATGGCTGGCAGGGCAAGCGCGACGCGAACGGCGTGCTGCAACCCAATGCGAAGTTTCCCGACATGAAAGCGTTGACCGCGTATGTCCATTCGAAGGGGCTGAAAATCGGTATCTATACGTCACAAGGGCCCCGGACCTGCGCCGGCTATGAAGGAAGCTACGGCCATATCCGGAAGGATGCCCAGACCTTCGCCGACTGGGGTTTCGACTATCTGAAGCACGATCTGTGCTCGGGCGAATGGTTTTACAACGATGCCGACAAGGTGAAGCGCAGCTATTATGAAATGGGGCTGGCGCTGAAGGCCACGGGGCGGCCAATGCTTTATTCGCTGTGCCAATATGGCCGGTTCCACGTGTCCGAATGGGGGCGGTCGGTCGGCGGGCATCTGTGGCGCACCACCGGCGATATCACCGACGATTACAAGACGATGTCGGATATCGGGTTCGAACGTAACCCGAAATTCGGCCACGCCGGGCCGGGCGGATGGAACGATCCCGACATGCTCGAGGTCGGAAACGGCGGCATGAGCGAGGACGAATATATTACCCATCTGACCTTGTGGGCGATTCAGGCCGCACCGCTGATCATGGGCCACGACCTGCGGCAGACGCCCGAAAGCGCCCTGCGTCTTCTTACGAACCGTGACGTGATCGCCGTCGATCAGGACGCCAAGGGGATTCAGGGTCGGGCGGTCCGCAAGGACGGCAAGCTGGAGATTTGGCGCAAAGAACTGGCGGACGGATCGGTCGCACTCGCGCTCTTCAACCGCGGAGACGATCCGGCCCCGATGGCGCCGACGGCCGCCGACGCGGATATGGCGCAGCTGACCGAAGCGCGTGACCTGTGGCGCGGCGCGGCGGTCGCTGTCGACGATCTGCATTTTGTTGTGCCCGCCCACGGAGCGGTGATGCTGCGGGTGAAGGGCGGAGCGATATGATCGCCCGCTTTCCGGCCCGCCGATCAAGACCGAAGCGTCGCGTTCCGAGCCGGTCGGGGCGATAGCCGAACTCTCCGAAAGTGTGACCGGCGTTGGCGGCAGACGCGCTGCGCCCTGAGGACCGCTTGATCCAGGCTTCGATGAGCGGGGTGGCGCCGCGAATGCCTCGTGCACTCGGCGAGCGCATTGCCCCGTCTGAACACGGCGGTGACCAGCGAAAGTCATCCCGTTGCGGCGTTTCGTACGCGTCACGTGGCAACTTTATAGCGTATTCTCAATCGTTTATGCGATATCTCAAACGCGTGCTTTAAAATCGTATAATGTATTTGACTTTTAATTGTCAGACATGCTCTAAATTGTCAGACATGCTCGCGACGCTGTGGGCAAAGGGCCGCAGAGCTTATTGGGAGGATAAAATGACAAAGGACCCACGCACCCGCTATCTGTTGGGGAGCGCCAGCGCGATAGCGACGATATTTTTCGCTGCGCCGGCGATGGCGCAGGATGCGACCGGTGCCTCACCTGCCGCGACGGGCGACCAAGGCGAAGCGATCGTCGTTACCGGTACCCGCATCCGGCGACCGAATCTCGACAGCAACAGTCCGATGACTGTCGTGGGCGAGGAGGAGTTCCGGTACCAGGGAGCGACGACGGTGGAATCGGTACTCAACCGGCTTCCCCAATTCACCGCAGACGCCAACGAAAATGTCTCCAATGGTTCGGACGGTACGTCGAACGTCAACCTTCGGGATCTGGGTTCGAACCGCGTGCTTGTTCTCATCGACGGCCAGCGCATGCTGCCCACGCAGGCCATCAACGTAAATTTCGTCCCTTCCTCGCTTGTCGAGCGCGTCGACGTCGTAACGGGCGGTGCATCTGCAGTTTACGGATCGGACGCGATTTCGGGCGTGGTGAATTTCATCTTGCGCAAGAACCTCGATGGCGTCCGCGCGGATGCCCAGTACAGCTTCTATCAGCACAATAATAACAACGGGTCGCTGCGCGATCTCATCGACAGCAACGGTTATCAGAACGCGCGCAAATCGGTCACCGATGGCGAAAAGCTCGATGTCAATTTCGCAGCCGGCACCAATTTTGCCGACGGCCGCGGAAATGTGACCGCTTATGCGGGATATCGCCGCGTCAATCCGGTGCTGCAGGGTTCGCGCGATTATTCGGCCTGCGCACTCGACCCCAACGACGCCCGTACCGCCTTCGTCTGCGGTGGATCGAGCAACAATGAGTTCGGCCTGTTCACCGTTCTCGCCGACCCGGTTTCGGGTTCGCCCGTCACCTACAACAACACCAAGGACGGCCAAAAGACCTGGGTGCCGTACGACGACAGCTTCCGCTATAACTATGCGCCGACCAATTATATGCAACGGTCGGACCGCCGCTACACTGCGGGTGCCTTCGCCCACTATGAATTTTCCAAGGCCGCCGAACTCTATGGCAGCTTCATGTTCATGGACGACCACACCTTTTCGCAGGCGGCACCGTCGGCGTTGTTCCAGGGTGAGGTCTATTCGATCAACTGCGACAATCCGTTCATGAGTGCGCAGCAGGCAGGAGCGCTTTGCGGCGCCGCGGCGGGCACCGATACCAGCCGCGATACCTTCATCGGCTATCGTATAACCGGCGAAGGTAGCGCGCCGCGTCGCGATGACCTGCGTCATACCGATTATCGCTTTCAGGGCGGCGTACGCGGCGAGATCGCGCCCGGAATCCGTTATGATGTCGGCGCGCTGCGCTCGATCGCGATCTTCAACGAAAACTACCAGAACGATATCGATCCGGTAAAGGCAAAGAAGGCGCTTCAGGTCGTCAACGTCGACGGCGTGGCGACCTGCAAATCGGTCATCGACGGCAGCGATCCCGACTGCGTGCCGATGGATGTGTTCGGTTTCGGCAACATCGATCCCGACGTCTATGACTATATCTATGCCCCGACCTTCACGCGCGGCGAGCAGAAGCTCACCGTGCTCAACGCGGGCGTCAGCGGCGAACTTGGTGCCTATGGCATCCAGAGCCCCTGGGCGTCGCAGGCGATCGGCTTCGCGATCGGTATCGAACAGCGGATCGAGACGCTCGACTTCCGCGCCGATGCGCTCGCGCAGCAAAAGGGGACTCTCGAATCGCAGGGCAGGATCAAGGTCAAGGAAGTCTACGGCGAACTGGAACTGCCGATCCTGTCCGACATGCCCCTCGCCCATTCGCTCAGCATCAATCTCGGCCTGCGTTATTCGGACTATACCAACGACAGCCTCGAGGGCACGAAAACCAGCTATGGCGCGACCACCTACAAGGCCGAACTTGACTATGCGCCATCACGCGACATCCGCTTCCGGGCCAGCTACAACCACGCGATCCGCGCGCCCAATGTCGCCGAATTGTTCGCGGCCCGCGGCTTGGGCAATGTCCAGGGACAGGATCCGTGCTCGGGAACTACGCCGATCGCGACGCTGGAACGCTGCGCGCTTACCGGTGTGACGGAGGCGCAATACGGGAATATTCCCGAATGTCCGGCGGAAACCTGTGTCACCCAGGGTGGCGGCAATCCGGCGCTCAAACCCGAAGAAGCGGACACCTACACCGCTGGTCTGATCCTGACTCCCCAAGCGATACCTAACCTGCTGATCTCATTAGATTACTACAACATCAAGGTCGACAATTATATCGGGACGGTCGATCCGTTCCTTACGATCAACCAATGCATCCAGACGGGTAATCCGTTCTTCTGCGACTTGTTCAACCGCGATCCCGCCACCGGCGTCATCTTTGGTACGAATGGCTATATTACGGCGACCACGCTCAACACAGGCTATCTGAAATCGGCAGGCGTCGATGCCACGGCCAGCTACAGTTTCGGGCTCGACAATCTTGGCCTGGCTGACGGCGGCAAGCTTAATTTCGAACTCGTCGGCACCTATCTCGACAAGCATCAGGTCCAGCCGCTTCCGGGGCTTGGAACCTATGACTGCGCGGGGCTGTTCGGGCCGACATGCGGCCAGCCGACACCGCGCTGGCGGCATCAGTTGCGCGCGACGTGGCAAATGCCGTGGTCGAATGCGACGCTCTCGCTCAACTGGCGCTATTTCGGCAGCGCCAAACTGTCGAGCAACACCGACAACGAATTCCTCAAAGGCACGCCCTATGTCATCAACAGCAAGATCGGCGCATACAGCTATTTCGATCTTGCCGGCACGGTCGATCTGCTGGAGAATTTCACGGTCCGCGCGGGGATCAACAACCTTTTTGACAAGGATCCTCCGGCGATCGCTCAGGGGCTGCTCAGTTCTTTCGGAAACGGCAACACCTATCCGGGTGTATATGACCCGCTCGGTCGCATGATCTTCGTCGGGATAACCGCAAAATTCTAGGGACTGAAACGGCACCGGTTTCCCGAGCTTCATCCCGATCGTACAAACGACCGGGAAAAGAGCCGGGAAGCCGGCTTGAATATCCGTGCGGCCAACCGAAATCGCGTCAAAAGCTTGTGGAAGACCGTTCACGCATCCATCCGGTCACGGGGTCGTTTGGGTAGAGCGGTTCAGGCGACCCCTTATGTGATCCGGCTGTGCTGCCGTAATGCATGTTGAAAGCCCCGCGCGTTCGCGCCTGCTTCGGCGGCAGTCATGCCGGGGCGATACAGGGCGGACCCGAGGCCGAAGCCGGCCGCTCCCTTCGCAAGCCACGGCCCCATCGTTTCGGGAGCGATCCCGCCAACGGGAAGAATGCGTGTCCCGCGCGGCAGCACGGCGAGCATGGCCCCGACTACCGCCGGGGACGAGGATTCGGCGGGAAACAGTTTGAGCGCTGCTGCCCCCGCGGACAGTGCGGCGAATGCCTCGGTCGGCGTCGCGATCCCCGGTATCGCAATGAGCTCGCGGCGGCATGCTTCCGCGATGACCCCCTGATCGCAGTTTGGCGAAATGATGAGGCTGCCGCCGGCGCCGGCGACGTCTTCTACGGCCTGCGCGTCGAGCACGGTGCCCGCGCCAACCATCGCACGGCCTGCGAGCGCCTGCGCGAGCAGGGCAATGCTTTTCAGCGGGGAAGGCGAGTTCAGCGGAACCTCGATCAGGCCGAAGCCCGCATCGACGAGTGCCTCGCCGACGTCGACGGCTTCCTCGGGATGCAGGCCGCGCAAGATGGCAATCAACGGGCAGCGCGCGAAAGCGGCATCGAATGTCGCGCGGTGGGTCATGAACGAAGCTCCTGGATAGCGATGATCCCCGCAGAAAAGGCAGAGTGACTGTCGATGAGGCGGCCCGCTCCGCCCAGCAGGTCGATAGCAGTCTGGTAGAGGCGACCAAGATCCGGGTCGGCAAGAATGTGGACCATCTGTCCCGGCGACACCTGGTTCGCGACATCGGCACCGATCAGCAGGCCGCTGGCATAGCTTGCGGCATTCTCCCGTGCGAGCGATCCGAGCACTGTCGCTGCCCGGACTCCGAACAACGCTGCTGACAGGTCGTTTTCGGCACCGCGCAGGACGCCGTCACGAAAAGCGCCGTCGGGCACAACGGCATCGTCGAGGCTGCCAGCGAAAATACTGTGGGTCTTGAGCAAAGCGAATAGCTCACCCGTCATGGCGGTCTCGAAATCGACGATTTTACCCCCGTCGAGCCGGGCCCACTTGCAATGGGTTCCTGGTTGGCAGAGCAGCGCGCCGGTTGGTGTCAGACCCGCATGAGCGGCGCCCAGAAATTGTATTTCTTCGCCGCGCATGACGTCGCAGCGCGCGCCTTCGATCAGTTTGACGCCGGGCACGATAGCTGTGCGCTCGTCGATGACGCAAAGGCCTCGCGCCAGCGCTGCCAAGCCGGTGGGCAAGGCGGCATAGCCCGCGTCCTTCCACCCGATCGTCGAGCCGACCATTCCGGCCAGCAAGATTGGCAAGTCGCCGAAGCGTTCAACGATAGCCTGGATTTCGGCGGTATAATCCTTGCCCGCCATCGCCCTTACGCCGCAATCGTCGCGCTCGGTGGCCGTTATCTCGCCGCCTTTGATGCGGTAGACGCGGCGATTGGTCGTACCCCAGTCGATAGCGATGAAGTCGCTCATTGTATCACCAGGTCGTAATAGAGGGCGATCGGGATAGCCATGACAGCACGGATGTCCGGAATTCTGGAGATGGCTCTACACTATCGCTGACAATATCCGGGAAGAAAATGCAATGGCCATCCACGCTCAGGGCAAATCATGCCGTCACCGCGATGGCGACGAAAAGCAGGCGAGCGCGGCTATCGCCTCGCAACGGGTTTTCTTTGGTGAAAGTCCTGGCTGTACGGATAAGAATATCCGCTCCGAGGGCTCACAGACAAGCCGAGGCCGCAGCCCAATCGTCCGAGGTCAACAAAGCCAGGAGAATGGCTCCTGTGTGTGAGGGGGAGTGGACGTCTCGCGCTTTCCTTTGATCATTCCCGGACTCGATCCTCGGGGTGATTATCCACTCCGCACGATCATGTCCCAGCGATAGCGGGGAAAGCCAGACGCCGTGACGCCAGCGGCGGTGGCAATGGCCTAACCGACATGCCGGGTGTTTTGCGCCGAACAATGTCAAAGTGTCGAAGGAACGGACCGGTTTAGCCCAGCAGGTGAAAATCACGGGGCAAGAGGGGCGAAGCAGGCGCGCACGACCTGCGTCAGCGAATGGTTCGCGCCGACGCGCCAGGCGAGGCAAAGATCCGCTTGATCATCATAGCCGTCGATAGGACGGAAAATAATCTCCCCGATCCCGAGCTTCGCCATAACCTGAGGGGCAATTACGACGCCGTGCTCGGCGGCGACAAGTGCGATCGCGGTAATGAAATCGCGCGTCTTCAGAATTTTCGAAGGTACAAAGCCCCCGCGCTGCGACAACCGGTCGACCGTCGTATCGAAATCACCCCCGTCGCCGAATTGCGGGAAAATGAGGGTTTCCGATGCGAGCGCCGAAGGCGGCACTCGATCGAGCCTTGCCAGCGGGTGGCTTGCGGCCAATCCAAGCAACAGTGCATCGCGATGCACAATCATCGTTTCGATTTGAGCCGGATAGATCGCGCGCGGGCGGATAAAGCCGATATCGAGCGCGCCGTCGAGAAGCGCCGCGAGTTGCTGGGGCGTGTCCATCGGTTCGGCCACGACCGCCAGCTCGGGCAGCGCGTTCCGGATCGCGCCGAGCGCGGTGACGAGGCTGCCGCCCAGCGCGGCCGACAGCACATAGCCGAGAT
>NZ_DATMST010000345.1:0-6318 GCF_035565275.1 Sphingopyxis sp. | reverse complement strand
GTGCAGGGGCGACAGCGCCGCGAGCTTCGCGACCGGACCGTCGCTGCCCGACACCGCCCCGCGGAAGGCGCCCGGCGTGCCCCAATAGCCCGGCCAGCGAAAGAATAGATGGGTGTCGACGATCGCGATCTTCTCGAGGCTGTCGCTCCAGTAGGGGCGGACCCAGTCGGTGTGATAATGGGTGGCGAGACCGACCGGCGGATAGGTCGTGCCCGACAGCATCATCTCGGCGTTCGCCTGCGCGCGCGTCCATGCCGCGTCCGAATAGCGGCGTGCGAGCGCCCCGTCGCAGGTGAAGGTGAACTGGCAACCGGTGGTCCGTTCGGATCCCTGGAAGACCACCCCGCAGATCGATTTGGGAAAGGCAGGATGACGCGCACGGTTGATCACGACCTGACCGACCGCCTGCTGGCCTTTCGCATCGTCGCCGGCCTCATAGAGCATCGCCGCGGCAAGGCAGTCGCGCGCGCGCGCTTTCGCATCGCCGCCGCCGGCGTAGATGAAGGGCCGCGCCGCAACGAACCCCTTGGTGATCAGCGCGACGCGCGCGTTGGCGGCGCGGGCATCGTCCTCGGTAACCGGCGCGAGTTCGGTGGGCAGCACGTCGGGCACGACGTCGGCAGGCGGCGCGACCGGGTGCGGCCGTGCCGCGAAACGGTCGCCGCCCCGCGGATTGCTCGCATGGAGCACCGCGCCGATCGCCACGACAGCGAGCAGGACGAACAGCCAGCCCGTCCAGTCGCGCCGCAGGGGCAACGCCGATGAATCGCCGTCGGGGCGCACGGGCCGGGCTCAGATCTCCGGGAGGAAATCGGGAACCGACAGATAGCGCTCGCCGGTGTCATAGTTGAAGCCGAGCACGCGGCTGCCGGGCGGCAGTTCGGCGAGCTTCTGGCTGATTGCGGCCAGCGTGGCGCCCGACGAGATGCCGACGAGCGTGCCTTCCTGGGTCGCGGCGCGGCGCGCGAAATCCTTGGCATCGGCGGCGTCGACCTTGATCACGCCGTCGAGCAGGTCGGTATGCAGGTTGCGCGGGATGAAGCCCGCGCCGATGCCCTGGATCGGGTGCGGTCCGGGCTGGCCACCCGAGATCACCGGCGAGAGGTCGGGTTCGACCGCATAGACCTTCAGATCGGGCCAATGTTCCTTCAGGAACTGCGCCACCCCGGTGATATGCCCGCCGGTGCCGACACCGGTGATCAGGACGTCGATCGGCGTATCCTTGAAATCGGCGAGGATTTCGGGGCCCGTGGTGCGAACATGGACATCGACGTTCGCTTCATTCTCGAACTGTTGCGGCATCCACGCGCCGGGGGTCGTTTCGACCAGTTCGATCGCGCGCTCGATCGCGCCCTTCATGCCCTTTTCGCGCGGCGTCAGGTCGAAAGTCGCGCCATAGGCGAGCATCAGCCGGCGACGTTCGACCGACATGCTTTCGGGCATGACGAGGACGAGCTTGTACCCCTTGACCGCAGCCGCCATCGCGAGGCCGATGCCGGTGTTTCCCGACGTCGGCTCGACGATGGTGCCGCCGGCCTTCAGGCTGCCGTCTCTTTCGGCCGCTTCGATCATCGCGAGGCCGATGCGATCCTTGATCGACCCGCCGGGGTTGCTGCGTTCGGACTTCACCCAGACTTCGGCGTCGGGGAACAAACGTGCCATGCGGATGTGCGGCGTGTTCCCGATGGTATCGAGGATCGAATTGGCTTTCATGATCGGTGCGCTCTTTCCTTGAATTCGAAACGCGGGTCGCGGCGGACGCGGTTTGGCCAGTCGCCGGCGCGGAGCCAGCGTGCCTCGTCCGCCGACGCCGGCGTGGGTGCGGGTTGTAACGAGGCGAGCAGATACTGTCCATAAGGCCAGTCCCCCACGCCCGAGTCCGCGTTGATATGTCCGAACGGCCCCGCATTGACGAAGCGCGCGTCCCAGCGGCGCGACAGGCGCCAGACATGCGCCGCCTTGGCGTAGGGATCGTCATCGCTCGCGACGACGATCATCGGCGTCTGCGACGACAGCGCGGGCGAGTCGGTGAAGCTGTCGACGCGTTTGTCGCGCCGCAGTTCCGTCAGGTCGGGAGGTGCAACGAGCAGCGCACCGGCGATGCGGTCGCGCGCGACGCTGCTCGCCGCCGCGAACCAGTGCGCGAAGGCGTGGCAGCCAAGACTGTGCGCGGCAATGAGCACGGGTTCATGCTCGGCAGCGATCGCGTCGGCGATCCGCTCGACCCACTGGTCCTTCAGCGGTTCGTCCCAGCTGCCGAGTTCGACTCGCTCGCAGCGGGCGAAGCTGCGTTCCCACAGGCTCTGCCAGTGGGTCGGGCCGCTGTTGTAGAGGCCCGGAATGGTGAGAATCTTGTGATGGATATTCGAATTTTGCATGGCGGTCGCTCCGTCGGGGAGAGAAGGGAGCCGCGGTGGCGGGTGTAGCCTCAATAACTCAACCAAATAAATTGACAATAAGATTCGGGCGGATCGAGCGCGGCTTGCGGTGAATGGTTGGTGTCAGTCGCCGGTGGATCTGAACTGCGGCTCGAATGTTCGCGCCCGGCGCAGTTCGGGGAACAACCAGGCCCAGAGCGCGGTCACCCCGACCGCGGCAGCGCCGCCGACGACGACGGCACTGACCGGACCGAGCGCCGCCGCCATCGCGCCGGCGCGCATCTCGCCAAGCTCGTTCGATGCCGAAATGGCGAGTCCCGACGCGGCGCTGACGCGACCGCGCATATGATCGGGCGTGTTGAGTTGGATCAGCGTGCCACGCACGAAGACCGAAAACATGTCGGCGGCACCCATCAGGACCAGCACGGCCAGCGAGAGGAGCAGGTTGGTCGACAAGCCGAACACGACCGTTCCGGCGCCGAACGCTGCGACCGCCCACAGCATCTTCACGCCGACATTGCGTTCGATCGGACGGATGGCGAGGCCGACGGCGACACCGACCGACCCGAAGGCAACGGCGGCGCGCATCAGCCCCGCGCCTTCGGCTCCGGCATGCAATATGTCACGGGCGAAGACGGGGAACATCGCGGTGGCGCCCGCAAGCAACACGGCGAACAGGTCAAGGGTGATCGTCCCCAGCAGGAAGCGCTCGACCCACACGAACTGCAACCCGTCGACCATTTCGCGCAGCGGATGACGGCGGACTTCAGCGGGAGGCGGCAGCACGGGGCGCACGCGGCTCAGGGTGAAAGCCGAAATGGCGAGGAGGATCACCGAGAAGACATAGACCGCGCCCGGATGCGCGGCGTAGATCAAGCCCCCCGCTGCGGGTCCGATTACCGACGCCGACTGCCACGCAATGCTGCTCATCGCGATCGCACGCGGCAGAACGGCGGGCGGGACGATGTTGGGCGCGATCGCGCTCATCGCGGGGCCGGAAAAGACCCGCGCGACACCGTGCAGTGCGGCGAGACCGAACAGAAGCGGCAGCGTCAGCTGATCATGCCAGGTGAACCAGCCGAGCGTCGCGGCGATGAGCAGATCAATGAGGTTCGAGAAGATCGCAACGCTGCGGCGTTCGAACCGGTCGGCCGCCCAGCCCGCGACCGGGGTCAGGATCGCCAGCGGAACGAACTGGAAGAGGCCGAGCAGCCCGAGCTGGAACGACGCCTCCTTGATCGACATGCCATAGTCGGTGCGCGCGGTGTCATAAAGCTGGTAGCCGATCACCACGACCATCGCGATCGTCGCCATTACCGCAGTGAAGCGCGCCACCCAGAAATAGCGGAAGTCGGGATAGCTGAGCGGGGAGGGGGCCGGAGCGAGCGGTGCCGGCATAACCGGCTCTTCGCCTTCGGGTGGAGGGATCGTTGCCATTGTGCTTCGCCGTAGCCCGCTTTTCGCGGCTGTCCAGATGGCATGGCTTTGCCGTTCGTCGATTATCGGGTGTCATTGGTCGGCACGGCTGGCAGAAGCGCGCCACAGGAGTCAGGGAGACACTCGAATGAAAAGCAAATTTGCCCGTTTCGGCGGCGCGGCGATGGCTGCGACGCTGTTGGTCCTTACCGCTTGCAACGCGTCGGACAACAAGTCGGCGACCGCATCGACTGCGAAGAACTGGACCGAATTCCGCGATAATTTCCTCGCCGGCTATTTCCCGCTCAATCCGAATTTCGCCGTCTATCAGGGCAAGCACGAATATGACGGGCAACTGCCCGACTGGTCGCCCGAGGGGCTGGAGAAGCAGGCGGCCTATCTCGAAAAGGCGATCGCCGACGCGAAGGCGTTCGATGGCGAAATGACCGATGCCGAAAAATTCGAACGCGACTATCTGGTCCACGTCGCACAGGGCCAGCTCTTCTTCCTCCGCGACACCGATTTCGCGCAGAAGAACCCGTCCTTTTACACCGGCGCGCTGGACCCCAATGTCTATATCGCGCGCCCCTATGCCGACGCGACGACGCGGATGAAGGCGTTCATCGCCTATGCCGAAAAGGTCCCCGCCGCGGCGGCGCAGATCAAGGCTAACCTGAAGCTTCCGCTACCCGCGACCTTCGTCAAATATGGCACGGCGGGCTTCGGCGGTTTTGCCGACTATTATAAGGGTGACGCCAAGGCAGCCTTTGCTTCGGTCAAGGACGAGGCGCTGCAGAAGCAGTTCGACGAGGCGGCAGCGAAGGCCGGCGCTGCAATGACCGATCTCGCCAGATATGTCGGATCGCAGCCGGGCACGCCCGACGGCTATGCGCTGGGCGCCGAGAAATTCTCGAAGATGATCCTGACCAACGAGGGCGTCGATACGCCGCTCGACGAACTCGAACGGATCGGGCAGGCCGACCTCAAGCGCAACCAGGACGCGCTGAAGGCCGCGTGCGCCACCTATGCCGCCGGCATGACGATCGCCGACTGCATGAAGAAGATGAATTCCGACAAGCCCGCCGACGGTCCCGTCGCCGAGGCACGGCGCCAGCTGCCGACACTACGCGCCTTCCTGATTGAAAAGGATATCGTCTCGATCCCCGGCACCGAACAGGCGCAGGTCGAGGAATCGCCGCCGTACAACCGGCAAAACAGCGCCTATATCGACATCCCCGGACCGTATGAAAAAGGCCTGCCGTCGGTCTATTACATCTCGCCGCCCGATCCGGCGTGGGACAAGCAGACGCAGGCCGATTTCGTGCCGGGCCGCAAGGATCTGATGTTCACGTCGGTTCACGAGGTGTGGCCGGGGCACTTCCTCAATTTCCTCCACTCGAACCGCGCCGAGAGTATCTTCGGCAAGCTGTTCGTCGGCTATGCCTTTGCCGAGGGCTGGGCGCATTATACCGAGGAAATGATGTGGGACGCGGGGCTGGGCGACGGCGATCCCGAAACGCATATCGGACAGCTTTCGAACGCGCTGCTCCGCGATTGCCGCTACCTCTCCGCCATCGGCCTGCACACCAAGGGCATGACGGTCGCCGACAGCGAAAAGCTGTTCAAGGAACAATGCTATCAGGACGAAGGCAATGCACGCCAGCAGGCGGCGCGCGGTACCTATGACCCGGCCTATCTCAATTACACGATGGGCAAGCTCATGATCCGCAAGCTGCGCGAGGACTGGACCAAAGGCGACAAGACGAAGTGGAAGGCATTCCACGACGAGTTCCTGTCCTATGGCGGCCCTCCGATCCCGATGGTCCGCGCCGCGATGATGAAGGAAGCATCGCCGAAGGCGGTTTTCTAGCCTCCTTGCGTGCAGCTGCGCGTGCCGGTCAGCTCGACGGCGCGCGCAGCCGCGCGACGAAGAAGCCATCGAGGCCCCCGGCGTTGGCGAGCGTGCCCGGCAAGGTACGTATGAAGCCGCCCTCGCCGGGCTCGATCGCATGAGGCAGTTCATCGCCGCGGACCGGATCGACCCTCCAGTCCCGATGACCGTCGAGGAAATTCGCTATCTGATCCTCGCCTTCGGCACGCTCGAGGGAACAGGTCGCATAGATCAGTGCGCCGCCCGGTTTGACCCAACGCGCGGCGCGCGCGAGCAGCTCTGTCTGGAGTGCGGCCATTTCCGCGATCTGCGCCGGCTCGATCCGGTGGAGGACATCGGGATGACGGCGGAAGATTCCCGTGGCCGAGCAGGGCGCATCGAGAAGAACCGCATCGGCGGAAGTCGCGGGTTCCCACGACCGGATATCGCCCTGGACGATGTCGGCCGCAAACCCGGTCCGCTCCATATTGGTGCGCAGCCGCTCGAGCCGCTTCGCGCTTGCGTCGACGGCGACGACATTCCACCCCGCCGCCGCGAGCTGCATCGTCTTGCCGCCGGGCGCGGCGCAAAGGTCGAGCACGGTCCGGCCTTCGCCTTCGCCCAGCAGGCGCGCCGGCAAGCTCGCCGCAAGAT
>NZ_DATMST010000344.1:0-11163 GCF_035565275.1 Sphingopyxis sp. | reverse complement strand
GCTGGCTTGGGCGCCGCGGGCGCAGCCGTCCTGACCGGTTTCGCCGCCTTTTCGGTCGCCTTGACGGGCGAGGGACGCGACTTCAGGCCAAGCCGGTGCGCCTTGCCGATGACCGCGTTGCGGCTGACACCGCCGAGCTCGTCGGCGATCTGGCTGGCGGTCAGCCCCTTTTCCCACATGTTGCGCAGGCTTTCGATGCGCTCATCGGTCCATGACATAATCAATTCCTCATCATTCCACCGCGGGCGGCCACGTCATCGCTCAAGCGGTCCTCGCGGATCGATGTTTCGACGGCCCAGCTTGCGGTAAGATCGGGGAGGCGATAGGCGAGAACGCCATGAACGACCAGCCCCAAATTTCGAACCCCGACTCAGCGAATATGCGCGCGGTTCCGACTTTCGCCGAACCCGGCGTCCCGCATATCCACACGTTGAACGTGCCGGGCATGCAGGCCCTATATGTCAAGGAGGTGCGGCGGTTTTTCAAGGTCCAGCTCCAAACAATCTGGGCTCCGGCGATTACCACCCTCTTGTTCCTCGTCATTTTCACCGTCGCATTGGGCGGCGCGGGCCGCAAGGTCATCGGCGTCCCGTTCGCCGACTTCATCGCGCCCGGCCTGATCATGATGGCGATGCTGCAGAACAGCTTCGCCAATTCGAGCTTTTCGCTGCTCGTCGGCAAGATCCAAGGGACGATCGTCGACTATCTGATGCCGCCGCTCGCGGTCGGCGAGCTGATCATCGCGCTGGTCGGCGCGGCGATCACTCGCGCCCTGCTCGTGGGGCTGGCGCTCTGGCTCGCGATGCTGCTCTGGCCCGGCGTTCATGTGATGCCCGACCATATGTGGGCGGTCGCGGTCTTCGGCGTCCTCGGCGCGATGATGCTCGGTTTTCTTGGCCTTATCACGTCGGTGTGGGCTGAAAAGTTCGACCATGCCGCCGCCGTGACCAACTTCGTCGTCACCCCGCTGGCCTTGCTCTCGGGCACTTTCTATTCGGTCGACCGGCTTGCGCCTTGGTTCCAGACGATCGCGCACGCCAACCCCGTCTATTATGCGATCATGGGTTTTCGCTACGGCTTCATCGGAACGGTCGATTCGACGATGGCCAACCCTGTCCTGACCGCCGCGCTGGTGCTGATCGCGGTCAATATCGGACTGGGCCTGCTGACTTATCGCCTGTTGGCGTCTGGCTGGAAACTGAAGGCCTGACGCCGCTCAGTGACGATGGATCGCGCGGACCCGGTAGCGGCCGCTTTCGAGCCCGTCGAACATCGCGTCGATCTGCGGGTGGTCGATCGGCCCGCCATCGCCGTCAGCCACCAGATTCTGCTGGCTGACATAGGCAATGTATGACGAATCCCCGTTTTCGGCGAGCAGGTGATAATAGGGCTGCCCTTTCGCGGGGCGAATTTCCTCGGGAATAGCTTCATACCATTCGTCGCTGTTCGCGAAGACAGGGTCGATGTCGAACACGACCCCGCGAAAATCGAACATCCTGTGACGCACGATGTCGCCGGGCGCAAAGCGGGCGCGACCGATAAGCGGGGCGGTAACGGTTACGGGAAGTTCGGAGGTGGATTCGGGCGTCATATAGTCAATCTATGGCCGTTTACGCTTGTTTCAAGTCCGTTACACTCAACCCGGTCGCGATTTGCCGAATCGGCTGTGATCAACGTTACAGATGCATTCGCCAATCGAGCTAGATTGCTCTTCTGGCATTTGCATTTCCCATTCGGGTTGCGGGCCGCATCCTCAGGGGAGAAATATAATGGCTGACATACCACCCGATAGTTCGAACCCGGCAACGGGCGTCGTTCAGCGCGCGAAAGACATCCTGCTGAAGCCGAAGGAAACATGGCCGGTCATCGCCGCCGAACCGGCAACGACGCAGTCGATCTATGTTCCCTATGTCGTCCTGCTTGCCGCGATCGGTCCGGTAGCGCAGTTCCTCGGCGGTCAATTGTTCGGCTTCACCGTCCTCGGCGTAACCTATCATCCCCCGCTTGGCGGGGCGCTCCTGTCCGCGATCCTGTCCTACGGCCTGACATTGGCGGTCGTCTTCATTCTGGCACTCGTGATCGACGGGCTCGCACCGAACTTCGGCGGGCAGAAGGATCAGGTGCAGGCATTGAAAGTCGCGGCCTATTCGGCGACCGCAGGCTGGGTTGGCGGCATTTTCGGCTTGCTTCCCGCGCTAAGTGCGATCGGGATCCTGTTCGGCCTTTACGGCCTCTACCTTCTCTATCTCGGCCTTCCGGTGCTGATGAAGGTGCCGCAGGACAAGGCGTCAGGCTATACCGTGATCGTCGTCATCGTCGCGATCGTGCTGTTCCTGATCGTCGGCACGGTGGTCGCGTCGCTGATGGCCCCGTCGCTGCTGAGCATCAGGGGATGATCACGCCAGCCGTCCCGCGATGTCGGGGCGGCTGTTCGCCTGTTGGTCAAACCGGACAAACTGGGGGAGAGTGAGGATTCCGGATAAGAGCCCAACCATTTGTAATGGCTCTCGCACCGGTGGGGCCACGAAGCGCCGAAAACTTGAGCGGCAATATCGGGAAAGGCGCCGTGGCTTCAGCACCGATTGATCTTGATTCGTTAACCAGCGCGAGTACGTCCGGACGGCAAGATAATGCGCGCCCATGCTCATTGCCCCGGAAGTTCGGCGCCGACGGTAAACGAAGCTCTCAAGCCTTCTCCGCCCGCGTACGGCCGTGTTTCTCGAGAAATGTCAGCATGGCTGCATTGACCGCCCCGGGATTGTCGAGGTTCGCGACGTGGCCGGCATTGGCGACTTCGATATACGCGCTGTTCCGGTCGCGCTCGCGCCACCGGGTAACGATCCGGGAGATGTTTCCAAGCCTGTCGTGCGCGCCGTTCATGATGAGGATGGGATGCTCGATGGAATAGTCCGGCTCGCCATGAACGGCCCGCGCAATCCCTCTGCTGATATCGAGGATATCCCTCCGGCACAGCGGTGCGATCATCTCCCGCAGCTTGTCGCGCGATGTCTGCATAGATGCGGAATCGTCCATGGCTTTGCGCTTGAAGGCTTCGACAGGGTAGAGGCCGACAAAGAATGGAAAGCTCGCGAGGAGCCAGCGTTCCCACCATTTCGGCGCGATCGTGCTGCAGGTACAGCCCACAAGGACCGCGGCCGTGCAGCGCTCCGGGTATCGGAACAGCATTTCCTGCGAGATATTGCCGCCGATCGACTGCCCGATCAGGGCCACTTCTTTCTCTCCGAGCGCGTCAAGAATGGCGACCAGATCCTCAGCGGCCAGTCGGGTGGAAAAGGGCCGCGCGGTGGGGCGCGAAAGGCCATGGCCGCGTGGATCCCACCGCAATGTCCGATAGGCAGCCTGCAACGGCCCGATCTGGGGATCGAACATGCGATGATCGGTGTAGGCGCCCGGCGTCAGGACGATGAGCGGCGCGCCCGGCGGACCGCCGATCCAGTAATGGATCAGGCAGTCGCCGGCATCGAAAGTCTCATGGGTTTCGCCCAATTTCATCCTCAGAAACGCACGCGCAGGCCACCATAATAGGTGCGCGGTTCATTGTAATAATAACTCAGAAACCCGTAGGTTGCCCCGATATAGTTGACGCCGTCGACCACATAGTCCTTGTCGGTCAGATTGCGGACCCCGGCAAACAGCTGCAAATCGCCGTTGCGGAAGGACAGGGCCATGCGCGCGTTCGCGATCGCGTAGGCATCGCGGTAGAGCAGGGGGCTGTTCAGGATATTGATGAAACTGCTCGACCGGTAGGCGACGTCGCCGTCGAGTTCGAGTGCGGTCGTCGCGCCCAACGGCATGACATAGGTCGCGGCGAGGCTGGTGGTAAACTTGGGGGCGTTCGGGAGAGTCTTGTCGGCGAAGTCGCCGATGATCGAATTGACGAACGTCGCGAACTTGTCGTCGAACAGCGAGGCCTGTGCTTTCAGCGTCAACCGCTGCGTCGCCCGCAACGTCAGTTCGGCTTCAGCGCCCCAGGATTCATACCGGCCCGCGTTGGTGAAATAGCTCGTCGGGCCCGGCGGCGTCCCTACAAAGGCGATCAGATTGGTCTGATAGTCCTTGAAGCGGTTGTAGAAGGCGGCGGCATTGAAGGTCAGCTTGCGATCGAAGAGGGTCGACTTGTACCCGATCTCGTACGTTTCGCTCGTTTCGGGCTTGTAGGATAGCGCGACGTCCGCCGATGCGGCACGCGGGTTGAAACCGCCGCTCTTGAAGCCCGTTCCATAGCTTGCATAGACCAGCTGGTCGGGGGTTATCTTGAAATCGATCCCGATGCGCGGCAGCCACCGCGACCAGCTGTCTGACAGATCGTAGCTGAAATTGCCGGTCGGAAACACGTCGTTGGTCAGGCTCGACAGATATTTCTTGCGATCATCGGTATGACGCAGCCCGCCACTGATCGACAGGCGATCGGTCACTTCCCATACGGCGTTCAGATATGCGGCATAGCTTTTGTTCTTGAGATCGGTGAGCTGTGTGAAGCTATTCTCCAACGGCACGAAGACGCCCGGCGCCACCTGTAGGGGCAAGGTGTTGGGGACGCCGATGACCGAGTCCGTCTTCTCTTCGAAATAATAGAGGCCTCCGACGAAGGAGAGAGTGTCCGCCGGCTCGAAATTGGTCTGGAGCTCCTGCGAGAACTGCGTCGTGCGCTGCCGCTGATTGCTCGAAAGCAGAAGGTAGGGGAAGGAATCATAGTCGAAAGCCTGCCGGAACTTCAGCCGGCGATAGGAAGTGATCGACTTGATCTCGATCTGATCACCCCGCCACGCAAGCTGGCCGTTAAAGCCATAGCTGTCCTGATCGTTCCGCACCGGCGTGTCCGCCTTGCTCTGGCGCGGAGGAAGAGGGGATTGCGGCGAGAAAGGCGGGAGGTTCGGCGGAAAGCTGACGGCAACGATCGGTGTCGGGGCCGCCGGGGTCGAGCGATCGCGCATGATATCGAAGGTGAGGCGGGCCGTCAGGCGTTCGTCGATCCGCGCCAGCGCCGTGACCTGGCCGCCGAGATAGTCGCGGTCTTGGAGGTCGTCCCCGCTATCCAGATTCTGAACCACGCCATCGCGCGATACGCGCAGCACGCTCGCCCGAAGGCCGGCGCGGTCCTCGACGATCGGCAGATCGAACGACGCCTTCCCCGAAAAATAGTCATAGGACCCGCCCGTCGCTGTCAGCTGAGCACCCGCTTCGACCAGGTCGGGATCGCGTGTATAGACTTTCAGCGCGCCGCCGCTGGTGTTCTTGCCATAGAGTGTGCCTTGCGGCCCTCGAAGGACCTCGACCCGGGCGATGTCCAGCGTCTCGAAGAGCGCGCCTTGCGCGCGGCCGATATAAGCGTCGTCAAGGTATATGCCGACACCGGGATCGAACATGAAAAGCTGGTCGGCCTGGCCGACCCCGCGGATGTAGACCGACGCATTGTTGTTCGAGCCCCCGAAGGCGAAGAAGGTGGCGTTGGGGATCAGGGCTTCAACATCGGCGATATTTGCGCTTTGCCGGCGTTCGAGTGCGTCGCCGCTCACCGCCGTTACCGCCACTGGCACATCCTGAAGTCGCTCGCTGGTCCGGCGCGCTGTGACGATGATTTCCTGATCGTTCGCTCCGGCGTCGGCAACCGGAAGCGCACCCTGTTCGATTTGCGCGATGGCGTTCCCCGACACGCTCGCCAGCAACGCCGCCGCAAGACACAATGGTGCACGTGAAATGGTCAATCTACCCTCCCATGAGATATTTTATCTTGTGGGATAATGCATAAACAAGCGTTTATATATATGTCAAGTGAGCACTTGCGAATAGCGTTTTTAAAGGCCAACGTCGCGTTATGAAAACGTCCCTACGAACATCTCGCCCGACCAGAGCGCGCAAAGCGGCTGCAGACAATGGGCCCAGCGAACCGGTTGTCGACCGTCGGCGCAACAATTCGCGCGCGCTGATAAAGGACGTCGCTTCTCAGCTTTTTTTCGCGCACGGTTATGAGGTGACGTCGATCCGCGCGATTGTCGATGCCTGCAATCTGACGCCGGCGGCGTTCTACAATCATTTCGCGACGAAAGAGGAACTGCTCTACGAAATCGTCGCCGAAGGGCACGCGACGGTCGGCGTGATGATGCAGGATGCCTTGCGTGAAGCGGCGGGCGATCCTGCTCGTGAGCTTGCCGCGATCGTTTCGGCCTATGTGCGCTTCCACACACACCATCAGGTTTTTGCGCTGGTGGCGAATGCGGAATATGGTGCGCTTCCGGAGCCACGTTTGTCGGCGGTACGCGCCGAACGCGTGCGATTGCGGGGACTTTTCGAAGACGTCATCGAACGGGGAGCGTCGACCGGCCGGTTCGGCCTGGTCGATGCGGGCGGCATGTCCTCGCCAAAGCTCGCCGCGGTCGCGATCGGCGATATGTGTCTGCGGGTCGCCGAATGGTATCGGCCCGAGGAAAAGCTGGCGAGTAGCGACGTCGAACAGGCCTATGCCGCTTTTGCGCTACGCCTCGTCGGCGCCGAAGCCTAGGACGCGGTCCCGCCGGGGCGGAGTATGATCGGCGGCCGCGCCCCGCCAGCAAGCGTAACCCGGATCGTCGACGCACCGTGATGGTCGCTGATGCCGTTTCGGGCAATCGTTCCACCGGCACCCTCCCCGGGTCGAGACATCTCGTTCATATTCGGGTCGAGATGCGGATAATTGGCGCTTTGGATCTGGATGCCGATCCGGTGTCCGGGCAGCACGCGCCAGGCGGTGTGGCCCATGGGGATGCCGATCGACACGGGGACTCCCGGCTCCGCAGGAAGCTCGCGATCGAACCCGTTCCGGTAGCGCAGGCGAAGTGTGCCCTCGCAGATCGGAAGGATCGTGCCGTCGGGCGAAACGTCGACCAGTTTGCAGATGAAGTCGGTATCGATGGCCGAGGTCGACACCGTCAGATTGGCCGTGACGGGTCCGATCAAATCGACGGGCTCGTCACAGGCCTCGGCGACATAGCGGACGAAGTCGTGACGCGCGTCGAGCTTGCGCTGGTCGATCGGCCCCATGGCCAGCCCGCCCAGATAAAGCGTGCGTCCGCCGACGGTCGGTGTCGGGTCGGACGGGTCATAATCATATTCCTGTTTGCCGGTGCCCGACAGTTCCAGATCCAGAATCGCCGTGTCGGGCGTCGGCCAGGCTTCGGCGGCCCGCCATTCATTGGCGTTCGCCAGGAAATACTGGACGGCAGGCAGCGCAATCTCGGCGCCTTCGAGATACCGGCGGAAGAAGGCGATATGGCGGTCGGCAAGGCGAGAGCCGCCAGCGGACGCCATCACACCGAAATTCACCTCGCCATGCTGTTGCCCGAGTGATCCGCTATGGGTCCAGCAGCCCATGATCAGGTGCGCGTCGGTTCGGCCGGCATCGCGCTGGCGCTGGAACATGCCGATGCTGGCCTGCGCGAATATATCGTACCAGCCGCCAACATGCAGTGTGGGGATATCGGCGATCTCGGCCGCGATCGGCGCACCGCCATCGGGGTCGACCAGTTCGTCGAACCCGATGGGGAATCCCGGCAGCCCGAATATCGGGCAATCCCTGAGTGGGCGGTGATCCATCAGGATGCGCGGATCGAGCGCTGCCTGCGCGATCAGCTTGACGGCATCGGGCGGCAGGGGAGCTCCGCTTTCCTGCTGCCGCCGCATCCAGTCGACCGCCATGAATGCGACCCATGAGAGCAGATGATCGAGACGCATCCCGCCGCCCATCTCGATCAGTTCGAAATCCCGGCTCGTGGTGAGGGCAGGGGCAATGGCCTTCAGATGCGGTGGCTTGCGCGCCGCTGCCATGAGCTGCGCGATGCCAAGGTAGGACGGACCCGCCATACCCACCGGACCCGAACTCCAGTCCTGCCGCGCGATCCATTCGACGCTGTCATATCCGTCGTCGCCTTCCTGATCCCACATCAGCGGCTTCCACGAGCCTTCCGAACCAAAGCGGCCGCGCGTGTCCTGGACGACGGCAGCGAATCCCGCGTTGACAGCGTCCTGTGGTCGCAAGAAGTCGGGATTGAGTGCTGCCCGGTCATAGGGCGTGCGATATAAAATGGTCGCGACCGGTTGTTCGACGTCGGGCCGCCAGAGATCGGCCTTCAGCCTGATGCCGTCCCGCATCGGAATCGAGACGTCCTTCTCAACGATAAAGCGTTTCATATCCTGCTCCTAGCATCGTCCCTGATCTGCGTGCGACTTTCTCGCCCGGGTCGTTGACAGTCTTTCGCATTTTATATAGACGAACGATCGTTCATATAAAAGACGCGAAAGGGAGAGATGATGCGGAAGGATGTGAAATGGGGCCTTCTTGCCTGCGCCGTCTTCAGCTTTCCGGCGCTTTCGATGGCGCAAGAAGGAGGGATTGCGGATGATGCAGACGCCGGATTGAGCGAGATTCTTGTGACAGCGCAAAAGCGCGGCGTCGCCGAATCGGCTCAGCGGGTCCCGGTCGCGATCACGGCTTTCGACAGCGCGGCGCTGGATGCGCTTCAGGTTCGCGACTTGCGCTCGCTCAGCACCGCGGCACCCAATGTGGCGCTGGAGGATGTCGGCACGATCCCGGGTACGGCGAATTTCACCATTCGCGGTTTCGGGATCGTGAGCTCGATACCGTCGGTCGAACCCTCGGTCGGGCTTTTCGTCGATGGCGTTTATCTTGGCATGTCGGCGGGCGCCGTGATCGACGTTTTCGATCTCGAGAGCGTCGAGGTGCTGCGAGGCCCCCAAGGGCTTTTGTTCGGCCGCAATACAACCGGCGGTGCCGTCACGCTGCGCACGCGGCGTCCGGGCGATGAGTTTCAGGTGCGCGGCCGGCTCGCTGTCGAAACGGGGCCGCAATATACCGCCGGCCTGAGCGTCGAGGGGCCCGTTGCGGACAATCTCCGTGCCAAAGTCGCGCTCTATTACAGCAATGATCAGGGCTGGTTTCACAATGATTTCAACGACCGGCCGTTCGGGAAGCGCGAGACGGTGTTCGTGCGTCCGACCGTCGTGTGGGATATCTCGCCCGATGTCGAGACGACCCTGATCTATGAGCATGGGCGCAGCCGGGGTGACGGGACGGTGGCGCAGAACCCTGCCTTCCAGTCGGGATTCCAGATCGATATCGACAACCCGGGCTATTTCGATATCGACTGGGACGCGCTGACGTCGGAGACCAACATCAACTTGGCGCTCGGCGACGGGGTCATTACGAACGTCGCCGGTTACCGGCGGCTGAATCAGAACGGGTCGGTCGATGTAGACGGCTTGCCCGCCTTGGGTTTTCATTCCTTCGTCAACTTGCGGCAGCATCAGTTCAGCGAAGAACTCCGCTATGCGGGAACGTTCGGTCCGATCAAGGCAACCCTCGGGCTCTATTATTTCAGCCAGAACTATTTCTATATCGAGCGGCGCGTGCTGTCCGGCGGCGCCGTCGATCGCGCCTTTGGCGGCCGGATCGACCAAGATAGCTGGGGCGCCTTTTCGCAGCTGAGCTACGACATCGGGGCGGGTTTCAGCCTTGTCGGCGGCCTGCGCTACTCGTGGGAGCGAAAGAAGGCCGACGTTGCGACTTTCCGGGCACCGGGGCTGTGCGATCTCGATGCGCGCACGTGCGATTTCGATTTTCCGGGCGAGTTCCCCGGGGCGACCGGCGTAAAAAGCTGGGGCAGCCTGACGCCGAAGCTGGGCTTTCAGTATGAACCGGGCCGCGATCTGCTGCTTTACGGAAGCTGGAGCCGCGGCATTCGCAGCGGCGGATTCAACGTCAAGAGCACGGCCGCGACGATTCCGCCCGGCCCCTATGATATGGAAACGCAGGACGCATTCGAACTCGGCTGGAAATCGACCTTCCTCGACCGGCGCGTCCGTTTCAACGCGGCGATATTCCAGAGCACGCTGCGCGACCTGCAGCGCGACATCAACATTCCCGATCCCGTATCGGGCGTGGTGCAGGTCACGTCCAATGTCGGAACGGCGCGGGTACGCGGCGTCGAAGGCGAACTGACGCTCGCCCCGTTCCGCGGTCTGACGCTGGGCGGCAGCTTCGGCCACCTGAACGGCAAATATACGAAACTGGCGGTCGACCTGAACGGGGCCGCTCCGGGGTTGGGCTACGAGCTCGACCTGACACGGCTTCCGAAATGGAGTTTCGGCGCGAACGCGACAATCGTTCAGCCCGTTGGGGACGACGCCGAACTGACGCTCCGTGCCGACTACGGATATCGCAGCCGCGTCGCCTTCACCGACAACAACTCCGCCTATCTCAATCAGGTCAACGATCTGTCGGCGAGCGCGCGGCTTTCGTTTCTCGATGACCGGTTCTCAGTCGGGGTTTTCGGCAAGAACCTCCTCAACCGTGTGACGCAGGGCGGCAACACCCCGCTTCCCCCCTCGGTCGGTGGTGGCTTCTTCGTGCCGATCAACGAGGGGCGCACCGTCGGCATGGATATCAATCTCAAAATTTAGGGCGTCCTGACAATGACCATAAAAGCGGAAATCATCGGCGTGGGCATGGCCAGGCATGGCTACCGGGCCGACAGCGGATGGCGCGATCTCGTGTTCGAAGCGGGAAGCGGTGCGCTCGCCGACGCCGGCATCGAACGATCGTCGATCGACGGCGGGCTGGTGTCGGTCACCTGCCCGGAAGCCTTCGAACAGCAGAATCTCGGCCCGCTCACGGCCGAAGAGCTTGACCTTCCCAGCGGTCCCTTCGCGCAGGTCGTCGGCGCGTGCGCGGGCGGGACGATGGCGTTCATGCAGGGCGTCAATATGATCCGTTCGGGCCAGAGCGAGTGCGTCGTCGTCGTCGGCGTCGAGAAAATGTCGGATGTCTATTCGGTGTCGGACGCACTGCTGTCCTACCCCGACCAGGATTATGAAGCGCCCGCGGGCTTCGACTATGTCGATACGATGGCGCTCATGCACGCGCGCTATATGCAGAAATACGGCGTGGCGCACGAACATGTCGCCGCCTTTGCGATGCAGGATCGCTGGTACGCCGCGCGCAACCCCAACGCGATCGATTATCGCCGGGGCGCGCTCGGGATCGACGAGATCATGCAGTCGGGCTGGGCGTCGCGGCCGATCACCCGCGCCGAATGCGCACGCGGCTGTGACGGCGCGGCTGCGGTCATCCTCGCCCGGGCGGGCGGCGAT
>NZ_DATMST010000343.1:0-4336 GCF_035565275.1 Sphingopyxis sp. | reverse complement strand
CGCGGCGAGTTCGCCGTAGACGTTCACCTCGACCTGCTTCTGCGCGATCCCGAGCCGCGCAAGATCGCCGCGCGGGTCGGTGAGGTTCGCCCGCGCCTGTCGCAGCGCTTCGGGAACCGCTTCGAGCCGGGCCTTGAACGCGGCGAGTTCGTCCGCCGCCAGCGGCAGCTTCGGGATCGCGAGCGCGCCATGCATCTTGGGCCCGAAGCCGAGATTGGTCGTGCTGTAGAAAGCGGGATCATGCTTCCACGGCTGAACGACCCGGTGCTGGAACTCGAGCCCGCGCATTTCGGCGAGCACGACCATATAGTCGACGCGTTCGGAGACCGGCCAGGCGCTGTCGTCGATCGCCTTCAGCCGCGCCTCGAATGTCTTGAGCCCGGCATAATGCCGCGCCATCGCCGCGGGTGAATAATCGGGCACGCCCTTGACCATCGGCGGCGGTACGAAAGCGCGAAATTCCTCGTAAAGCGCGAGCAGCGCGGGATAGCCCGACGGCGCGGCTTCGGTTTGCGCGGCAAGCGGCGGCGGAGCAGCGAAAGTCAGCAAGGGCGCGGTCATCAGCGCGGCCGCCGCGCGCAATTTCATCTTCAAGGCCTGTCTCCCGATCGCAAAAAGTCCGTTGCCGCAGCCTCTATCAGAGCGCGTTGAAGAAGCGCGTCAGCCGCTCCATCGCCTCGGTCACCCGCGCTTCGGATTCCGATCCGAAGCAGACGCGCAGATGTCCCTCGCCCCCGGCACCGTAGAAGCTTCCCGATTCGACGACGACATGCGCTTCCTTGAGGATCGCCATCGCCAGATCCTGCGACGAACGCCCCGTAGCGCTGATGTCGGGAAAGGCATAGATCGTGCCCTCGGGCTCGGGGCAGGTCACGCCCGGCATCTGGTTCAGCGCCTGCACGACGATGTCGCGCTTGCGGCGATCCGCCTCGACCATCGCCAGCATCGCGTCCTGCGGTCCCTCGACCGCAGCGCGCGCGCCTTCCTGGATGAAGACGTTGACGTGCGTCACGTCGGTCATCGTGACGCGCATGATCGCCGGCATCAGCCGGGCATCGGCGGTCAGATAGCCGATGCGCCAGCCATCCATCGAATAGGCCTTGGTGAAGGCGAAGCAGGTGATCGTGCGTTCGCGCATCCCGGGCAGGCTCGCGATGCTGACATGCTCGGCGGCGCCATAGGTGATATATTCGTAAACCTCGTCCGACAGCACGAGCAGATCATGCTCGATCGCAAGGTCGGCGACATTCTGCAGCTCGGCGCGGCTGTAGACGCGGCCCGTCGGGTTCGCCGGATTGATCAGCACGATCATCCGCGTCCGGTCGGTGATCTTCGCCGCGATCTTTTCCTTCGAAATCGCGAAATCATTCGCCTTGTCGAGCCCGGCAATCACGACCGTGCCCCCGGCAAGCTCGGTCTTGCCGATATGCTGCGGATAATAGGGGTCGAGCAGAATCACTTCATCGCCCGGGTCGATCGCGGCCATGAAGGCGGCAAAAGAGGCATGGGTCAGCCCGTTCGTCACGAGGATTTCATCGACCCCATAGTCGAGCCCGTTGAAGCTTTTCAGCTTTTCGGCCAGCGCCTGCCGGAACGACAGCGTCCCGCGAAAGTCGCCATAGTGGACGATGCCGGCATCGAGCGCGGCCTTCGCCGCCTCCTTGATGTGCAAGGGCGTGTCGGCGTGCGGCCGCCCGAACTCGAGGTGAATCAGGTCGGCGCCCGCAGCGTCGAGCTTCGACGCCTCGTCGTACATGCCGAAGCTTTTTTTCGATCCCGCCGTCAGGCGTTGTGCCGGCCATTTCATCAATCGCTACCTCCCGATGATTCCCATACACGTGAATAATTGTGTGATAAAGGATATTTCAAGCTTAAAATTTTAGGCTTGAAGCATTTTGATGCGAAGCCTAGGAATCGGATCATCGGTCAATGGCGATGGAGTCGTTCGAGTGAGGATCGCATGTGTCGGAGGCGGGCCAGCAGGCCTGTATTTCGCGATTTCGATGAAGCTGCGCGAACCCGCGCACAGCATCGACATCTTCGAGCGCAACCGTGCCCACGACACCTTTGGCTGGGGCGTGGTCTTTTCCGACCAGACGGTCGAGAATCTGATGGCGAACGATCCGGTCAGCGGCGCAACGATCCGCGACGAATTTGCGCATTGGGACGATATCGACGTCCATATCCACGGCGAATGCATCCGCTCGTCGGGACACGGCTTCATCGGCATCGGGCGCAAGCGCCTGCTCGCGATCCTGCAGGACCGCGCCCGCGAACTGGGTATCGGGCTGCACTTCGAGCACGAAGCGGGCGCGGACCTTGCCGACTGGGCCGATTATGATCTGGTGATCGCTGCCGACGGCGCGAACAGCCGCATCCGCAATGCCCATGCCGAACATTTCGATGTCGACATCCAGGTCAAGAAGAACAAATTCTTCTGGTTCGGCACCGCGAAGCAGTTTGAAGCCTTCACCTTCGCCTTCGAGCGCACCGAAGCAGGCTGGGTATGGGCGCACGCCTATCGTTTCGACGACGAGCTTTCGACCTTCATCGTCGAGATGGAGCCCGAGACATGGACGAAGCTTGGCCTCGACAAGATGGACCAGCCCGAAGCGATTGCGCTGTGCGAAAAGATCTTCGCGCGATATCTGGACGGCAATCCGCTGATGTCGAACGCCACCCACCTGCCCGGACCGCAGGCTTGGCTGAACTTCCGGCGCATCATCACCGGCCGCTGGTCATACGACAAGTTCATCCTGCTGGGCGACGCCGCGCATACCGCCCATTTTTCGATCGGTTCGGGTACCAAGCTCGCGCTCGAGGATGCGATCAAGCTTGCCGAGGTGCTGAGCCGCCCCGGTCTGGGCCGCGCCGAAGCGCTCGAGGAATATCAGGCCGAGCGCAATATCGAGGTGCTGAAACTGCAGAACAGCGCGCGCAACTCGACCGAATGGTTCGAGACGCTCGACCGTTATCTGCCGTTCGAGCCGGTCCAGTTCGCCTATTCGCTGCTCACCCGCTCGCAACGCGTCAGCCATGAGAATCTGCGACTGCGCGACAGAAGCTGGCTCGAAAGCGTCGAGCGCTGGTTCCAGTCGCGCGCGCCGGGCGGACGCGACGAGGGCGCACCGCCGATGTTCGCGCCGTACAAGCTGCGCGAGATGGCGATCGAAAACCGGATCGTCGTCTCGCCGATGGCGATGTATTGCGCGACCGACGGCACGCCGGGCGACTTTCATTTCGTCCATTACGGCGCGCGCGCGCAGGGCGGCGCGGGGCTCGTCTATACCGAAATGACCTGCGTTTCGCCCGAAGCACGGATCACCCCGGGCTGCCCCGGCATGTATACGCCCGAACATGCCGCCGCCTGGCGCCGCATCACCGAATTCGTGCACCGCGAAAGCAAGGCGAAGATCTGCCTTCAGCTGGGCCATTCGGGCGCCAAGGGATCGACCCGGATCGGCTGGGAGGGAATGGACGAGCCGCTGGACGAAGGCAACTGGCCGCTGATCGCCGCATCCGACGTGGCGTGGAGCCCCGCCAACCAGACGCCGCGGGCGATGACCCGCGACGATATGGACATGGTGCGCGACCAGTTTGTCGCGGCAACGCGCATGGCGATCTACGCCGGTTTCGACATGGTCGAAATGCACGCCGCGCACGGTTACCTGCTGTCGAGCTTCATCACCCCGCTGCTCAACCGGCGCACCGATGAATATGGCGGCAGCCTCGAAAACCGGCTGCGCTTCCCGCTCGAAGTGTTCGCCGCGATGCGCGCCGCCTGGCCCGCCGAACGGCCGATGTCGGTGCGCATCTCCGCCAACGACTGGATGGGCGATGCGGGCGTGACTCCCGACGAAGCGGTGCTGATCGCACGGGCGTTCGATGCCGCGGGCGCCGACCTGATCGACGTATCGGCAGGCCAGACCTGGGCCGATTGCAAGCCCGTCTATGGCCGCATGTTCCAGACGCCCTTCGCCGATCAGGTGCGCAACGAGGCGCGCGTATCGACGATGGCGGTCGGCAACATCTTCGAAACCGACCATGTCAATTCGATCCTCGCGGCCGGCCGCGCCGATCTGGTCGCGATCGGGCGTCCGCATATGATCGACCCGATGTGGACGCTGCGCGCGGCAGCGCAGCACGACTATCGCGGCGCCGCGGTGCCGCCCGGCTACCGGAACGGGATAAGCCAGCTCGCCCGCAACATGAAACGCGCGGCCGAGCAGGAAGCGGCGTTGAGAGGGTAGGATGCGACTGAAGGACATGCATGCCGTCGTCACCGGCGGCGGATCGGGGATCGGCGCCGCGGTCGCCCGCGCGCTCGCCGCCGAGG
>NZ_DATMST010000342.1:0-17962 GCF_035565275.1 Sphingopyxis sp. | reverse complement strand
ACGCCCTGCACCGGAACCGCCTTGATCTTGTCCTTGTTGGCATCGAGATAGCTGAAGCCGAAGATGCCGAGGCTCGTCGGGTTCTTGTCGAGCTTCGAGATGATGAGGTTATCATTCTCGCCCTGCTCGACATAATAGGGCGCGCCGCGCAGCGTCGTGCAGGTCGCCTCATGCTTGTCCTTGTCGCTGTCCTTCAGCGCCTTCATCTCGGCATTGGCGTCGCAGCCCTTGCCAAGGATCAGTTCCTTGAACGCATCATAGGTGCCGCTGGTCGACGGCGGGCCGAAGACCGAGATCGCGACCGCGGGAAGCGCGGGATTCACGTCCTTCCACGTCTTCGCGCTATTCGGCTTGCCATAGGGGTTCGCGGCCAGCGCCTTGTAGACATCTTCTTCCGACAGCTTGAAGCCGGGGCCGCGCTGTGCTTCGCCGAGCGCAATGCCGTCGATGCCGACCTGGATTTCGACGATCTCCTTCACGCCATTCTTGGCGCAGGTGTCGAATTCCTTCTTCTTGATGCGGCGCGATGCGTTCGCGATGTCGGGGGTGTCGCCGCCGACGCCGGCGCAAAAACGCTCGAAGCCGCCGCCGGTGCCCGTGCTGTCGATCTTGGGGGTCTTGTTGCCCGTCGCTTCGGCGAACTTCTCGCCGACCGCGGTGGCAAAGGGGTAGACGGTCGAGGACCCGACCGCGCTGATATAATCGCGCGCGCCGCCGCCCGAAGACGCCTGATCCTGGCACGCGGAAAGCGCCAGCGCGCACGTCGCGGCACCAGCGATAAGGGCGAATTTCTGGAACATCGGGGTAATCCTGTCGGGGGTCGTTACCGAACCAAGCCGCCACCCCCGCGGCGACTCGCTGAGCCGCCAATGGGGGTTTTGTGTGACGTGTTTGTGACAGAGATTGTCATATAAGTGTCATCATATCTCGGGGGGATTTCTATGCCCCAATTCTGAGATGGAGGTACGCGAACGATATTGACGTCCGTCGGACGCTGTGAGAACGCCGTCGCACGGTTGCGAGCGTTGCTGTGTGCGTCGATACTGCGCATGATTAGGGTACCAACCACATGACCAATCCGATTTACCGAATTGGAAAATCGTCACGTTGAGGAGGTTAGAACTGCTCGCAACCACCCCCGTCCCGCCGATCAAAATGATCCACAATAAAACGCAGTTGTCGCAGTTAATTGGTGTTCCAGTTGCTTATCTCAATGGTCGTGCATTTGTCGAGCCTCAGGCCAGCCTGTACTCTATCAAAAACCTTCGGAAAAGGAATGGAAGCGATCGTACGATATATGCCCCTTATTGGCCCCTTAAAAACATACAGTCAAAAATTCTTTTGCTTCTGTCTGATGTTTACCGACCAAGTAACAGGGTAAATGGATTCGTAAAGGGGCGAGGAATTAGAGAAAATGCTCGGCCTCATGTGGGTAAGAGAATAATTCTTAATTTAGATATTAAAGATTTTTTCGAATCTATAAATTTTGGTAGAGTGAGGGGGAGGTTGATGGCGCCTCCGTATTTATTTAGCAATGAAATAGCAACAACAGTGGCTCGCCTGTGTACGATTGATGGGGTTTTGCCAACCGGCGCTCCGACATCGCCTATACTTTCGAACATGATCTGCTCGAAGCTCGACTATGAGCTTACGAAACTGGGTAGAAAATATGGTTGCTTCTATACACGGTACGCCGATGACATAACGTTCTCGACGAATGGTAGGCGAATGCCGATCGGGCTAGCGACGATCGTCGCGGGCAAGGTTGTTCTTGGGTCAGAAATTTCGGATATTATAACGGGGAATGGTTTTAAGCCAAATTTAGACAAGACAAGACTTTTATTTGAGTTTGATCGTCAAGAAGTATGCGGCGTTACGTGCAACGAAAAGCTTAATGTGCGTAGGCCGTTTCTGCGAGATCTCCGAGGTATGCTGCATGCGTGGCGAAAATTCGGGCGAGAAAAGGCGGAAGCGGTTTGGCGAGAAAAGTACAATTTTCGCGGCGCTCAGCGTTTTGAGGCATCGGTTAAGGGGAAAATTCAGCATCTGATACACATTCGCGGTCCTCGCGACCGAGTCGTTAGCGCTGTAGTCGAGCAGTACAATGAGATGCCGGATCGCCAGTTGAAACAAATTTTGTATGAAGCTTACGTATCACCTGAGAGCGAGATAGAGAGGGGCGTGTGCGTAATCGAGTGTGGAGACGAGGAATCTTTGGAGTGGTCTCAAGGATCCGGGTTTGTTATTCCAGGTGGTCGCATCTTAACTAACGCTCATGTTATTACATTTAAACCAGAAGGTTGTTCTCCAAAGATATTCAGTGAAATTAGAGTTAAATTTCCACCAAATATTGACTTTCAGTTTGATATGACTGTTTCAGAAATTGATATGGACAAGGATATTGCTGTAATTGAACTAGCAGACAAGTCTCTTATTGGTATGTTGGAGATCAGGGAGCTAAAATTATCTTTTGGAGAGGTCTCGCGCGGAGATTCGGTTTTTGTTGCGGGATATCCAAGCTATAGCGATGGTGATGCCGTAAGCATTAGCTCTGCAAATGTTACGGGGTTTTCCAAGAAATTTGGGAATAGATTCTTTAAAATTAGCTCTATGGTGGTCCACGGGAATAGCGGCGGGCCAGTGTTAGATAACGAAAATAGCGTGATTGGGATTGCGACTCTCGGTGGAGCCCCGGACGATCCCAATCAAGCGTTGCTGAATGGCTGTATTCCAATGCACAGAGTGCAGGATTTCTTGTCGCTGTAGAACTCGAATTAAGAAATTTAAATTCATGATCCTCATCACCGGCCACGTCATCCTCACCCCCGGGCATCGCGAGCGCATGATCGCGCTTGGTGCCGAGCATAGCGCGCGGTCGCGCGAAGAGCCGGGATGTCTGGCGCATCATTGCCATGTCGATGTCGAAAACGAGCTGCGCCTCGTCTTCGTCGAGGAGTGGGAGAGCGTCGACGCGGTCCGCGCCCATTTCGCGCTGCCCGCCGCGCGCGCCTTCGTCGCCGACATGCGCGCGCTCTCGCCCGAGCCGCCTGCGATCCGCATTCATGCCGCCGAGGATGTCACCGCAAAGCTGATGGGGTAGGGGCTTCCAATCCGTTCCGATCGGTGCGCGCGGCCGATTTTTCTCTCGTCATGCCGGACTTGATCCGGCATCCACTCGTGCCAGTGTAGCGGGACCCCGGATCAAGTCCGGGGTGACGATTGGGAGGCGCGGGCCGGCGCTCGCGACGAGGGGGGCATATGAGCGCGTTCGAATTCACCATGTCGCTGTTCGGGCTGATCCTCGGCCTCGCGCTCGCCGAGGGGCTCGGCGGGCTGGCGCGCGCGCTGAAGGCCAGCCACCGCGTGCGCATCGGCTGGCCGACCGCGCTGCTCGGCCTGTTCGTATCGTGCGATGTCGTCACCTTCTGGATGTACGGCTGGGCGATGCGCGACGCCCTGCCGCTGAACTGGCCGGTGCTGTTCGGCGGCTTCCTCGTCACCGCGGTCTATTTCGTCGCCGCCAGCCTCGTCTTCCCCGACGATCCCGAGGCGTGGGAGGATCTGAACGGTCATTTCGACAAGCACCGGCGCAAGGTGATCGGCGGCATCTTCCTCTGCAACTTCGCGCTGATCGCCAGCGTCGTGGCGCTCGACGGACTGCCGTCCCTCGACCCGCGCCGGATCGTCATCACGTGGAGTTTCTTTCCCGTCGCGCTGCTCGCGATCTGGGCCAGGGACCGGCGGATCGTGTGCGCCTGCCTGATCTGGCTGATCCTGCTCTACCCGCTCTCGGCGGTATGGCATTGATTTCGCGGCGTCACTGCACCGCAGTGGTCTTGGCGACGACGCGCCATCCGGCATCGGTGCGATAGAGCAGCAACTGGTCGACATAAAGGTCGCCGCCGAATTGCAGTTCATAGGTGACCGCGCTCATCGACGGCGTCGCATCGCGGCGGTCGAGCACGCGCCCGGTGGCGGCGGGATCGGGCCGTGCCGCCCAGCCGCCGAGCACCTCGGCGAAGCGCCGGCAGTCGATCGGCGCCGCGCTGTCTCCGGCCAGCGAGCAGAATTGTCCATCGGGCAGGAACAGCGCCTGCAACCGCTCGACCTGCCCGGTGCGCAGCCCCTCGACATAGGCCTCGAGCGCGGCTTCGGGCGAGGATGGGGCTGGCGCCGCTATCGCGGGCGACGCCGTGAGCAGCGCCGCAGCGCAGGGCAGGACAAGGCGCGCTGGATCGAGGGGCATCGCATGAAACTCCCGCTGCAAATCATGCGCGCTTTTAGCTCCTCGCCGTCTATTTCTCCAGCAGCGGCGCCAGATACTGGCCGGTGAAACTGCGCTTCTCCTTCACCACCTGCTCGGGCGTCCCCGCCGCGACGATTTCGCCGCCCTTGACCCCGCCTTCGGGGCCGAGGTCGAGGATATAGTCGGCGGTCTTGATGACATCGAGATTATGCTCGATCACCACGACGCTGTTGCCCTGATCGACGAGCGCCTGCAGCACTTCGAGCAGCTTGCGGACATCCTCGAAATGCAGGCCCGTCGTCGGCTCGTCGAGGATGTAGAGCGTCTGCCCGGTCGAGCGGCGCGACAGTTCCTTGGCCAGCTTGACGCGCTGCGCTTCGCCCCCCGACAGCGTCGTCGCCTGCTGCCCGACCTTGATATAGCCGAGGCCGACGCGGACGAGCATCGCCATCTTCTCGCGGATCGCGGGCACCGCCTTGAAGAATTCGGCCGCATCCTCGACCGTCATGTCGAGCACGTCGGCGATGCTGTGGCCCTTGAACTTCACCTCGAGCGTTTCGCGGTTGTAGCGTTTGCCGTGGCACGTCTCGCACGTCACATAGACGTCGGGCAGGAAGTGCATCTCGATCTTGATGAGGCCGTCGCCGGTGCAGGTCTCGCAGCGTCCGCCCTTGACGTTGAAGCTGAAACGCCCTGGCTTGTATCCGCGCGCCTGGCTTTCGGGCAGCCCCGCGAACCAGTCGCGGATGATCGTGAAGGCGCCGGTGTATGTCGCCGGATTGCTGCGCGGGGTGCGGCCGATCGGCGACTGGTCGATGTCGATGACCTTGTCGCAATGCTCCAGCCCTTTCAGGCTGTCGTGCGGCCCCGCGATCATCCGCGCGCCGTTGAGCACGCGCGCCGCGCTGGCATAGAGGGTGTCGATGATCAGACTCGACTTGCCGCTGCCCGACAGGCCGGTCACGCAGGTGAAGGTGCCGAGCGGGATTTTCGCGGTGACATTCTGGAGATTGTTCGCGCGCGCGCCCTTGAGCACGAGGTCGAAGCCGTTGCCCTTGCGGCGATGCTTGGGAACCTCGATCTTCTTCGCGCCGGTCAGGTAGGCGGCGGTCAGGCTCTTGGTGTTCGCGAGCACTTCTTCGAGCGTCCCCTCGGCGACGATCTCGCCGCCGTGGAGGCCCGCGCCGGGACCCATGTCGACGACATAATCGGCGTGGCGGATCGCATCCTCGTCATGCTCGACGACGATGACGGTGTTGCCGAGGTCGCGCAGGCGTTTCAGCGTCGCGAGCAGCCGATCGTTGTCGCGCTGGTGGAGGCCGATGCTCGGCTCGTCGAGGACGTAGAGCACGCCCGACAGGCCGCTGCCGATCTGCGAGGCGAGGCGGATACGCTGGCTCTCGCCGCCGCTGAGCGTGCCCGAGGTGCGGTTGAGGTTGAGGTAATCGAGCCCGACATTGTTGAGGAAGCCGAGGCGTTCGTTGATCTCTTTCAGGATCGCTTTCGCGATCTGCCGCTGCGTGTCATTGAGCTTTTCGTCGAGCGTGCTGAACCAGCCGAGCGCGTCGGCGACCGAGCGCTGCGCCGACATGCTGATGTTCTCGCCCGCGATCTTCACCGCGAGCGGTTCGGGGCGAAGGCGCGCGCCGTGGCATGTTTCGCACGGATGCGGGGCCTGATATTTGCTCAGCTCCTCGCGCATCCACGCGCTCTCGGTCTGGAGCAGGCGGCGGTTGAGATTGCCGATCACGCCCTCGAACGCCTTGTGCGTCGTGTAACTGCGTTTACCATCCTTGAAGGTCAGTTCGACGGGTTTGCCGCCGCTGCCATAAAGGATGATCAACTGCACTTCGCCGGGCAGGTCTTGCCACGGCGTTGTGAGGTCAAAGCCATAGGCTTTGCCGAGGCTTTCGAGCACCTGCATATAATAAGGCGAGGGCGGGTTCGATTTCGCCCACGGCACGACCGCGCCCTTTTTCAGGCTCAGCGCATGGTTGGGGACGACGAGGTCGGGGTCGAACTCCTGCCGCTCGCCCAGCCCGTCGCACGCCGGGCACGCGCCCTGCGGGGCGTTGAAGCTGAACAGGCGCGGCTCGATCTCGGCGATCGTGAAGCCCGAGACGGGGCAGGCGAATTTTTCGGAGAAGATCAGCCGGTTCGCGGGGATGCCCGCGCCCTTCATCGCGCCGCCGGTGTCTTCCTCTTCGCGCCCCGGAACCGGGCCGTCGGCGAGATCGACATAGGCGAGCCCTTCGGCGAGCTTCAGCGCGGTCTCGAAACTGTCGGCGAGCCGCGTGCCGAGACCCTCGCGCACCGCAATGCGGTCGACGACGACCTCGATGTCATGCTTGTATTTCTTGTCGAGCGTCGGCGCGTCGCCGATCTCGTAGAATTCGCCGTCGATGCGGACGCGCGTGAAGCCGTCCTTCTGCCACTGCGCGAGCTCCTTCTTGTACTCGCCCTTGCGGCCGCGCACGACGGGGGCGAGCAGATAGGCGCGGGTGCCTTCGGGCAGCGCCATCACACGGTCGACCATGTCGGTGACCGTCTGCGCCGAAATCGGCTCACCGGTTGTGGGCGAATAGGGAATGCCGACGCGCGCCCACAGCAGGCGCATATAGTCGTAAATCTCGGTCACCGTCGCGACGGTCGAGCGCGGGTTCCGCGACGTCGTTTTCTGCTCGATGCTGATTGCCGGCGACAGCCCGTCGATATGCTCGACGTCGGGCTTCTGCATCATCTCGAGGAACTGGCGCGCGTAAGCCGACAGGCTTTCGACATAGCGCCGCTGGCCTTCGGCATAGATGGTGTCGAACGCGAGGCTCGACTTGCCGCTGCCCGACAGGCCTGTGATCACGATCAGCGCGTCGCGCGGCAGGTCCACGTCGACGCCCTTGAGATTATGCTCGCGCGCGCCGCGCACCGAAATGTGGGTGAGACTCATGGGAGGAGTATGTTCCAGATTTGTTCTTTGTGCGCAAGGGGCGCCACGCCGCAAAGATAGGGATGGGCGATCCGTGTCGCAATGGACAGGTTCCCGTGGCGGGCGGGAACTGTTGGACGATCGATACGTATAACACGCTGATCTAGAGGGAGGATCACAAGATGACAGTTTCGCGTTCCATGCTTGCCGGACTGGCGTTCGCCACACTCGGATTGGCGGCCTGCCAGCAGGAAGCCGCACCGCCTGCCGATAAAGCGGCTGCGCCCGAAACCGCGGCGCCGGGTGCGAGCGGGGGTGGGGTGCTTCGGGACGAGGTTATTCCCGAAGCGCCACCCGCGCCCTCCGCCATCCAGACGCAGCCGGGACCGGACGGCACCCGGTTCGCTTTGCTCAAGGCGGCGGTGACCGGCGACATCCTGACCGTGACGGTCAACTGCACGTCCGAAAAGAACAAATGGGTCTATCTGAAATTCGACGAGATCAGCGTCATCGACGACACCACATCGCAGCGCATCGGCGTGCTCCGGGACAATGCCGACGCATGGATGGGGTCGCCGCTCAACGGCAAGGACCGGATCGGCCTCGACTGCTCGCCCAACGGCGTGATCTGGGTCAAATTCCCCGCGCCGCCAGCGACCAGCCCGACCGTGTCGATCAATCTTCCCGGTGTTGCGCCGTTCGACGGAGTGACGGTCGCACGATGAGAGCGGCCATTGTCGTTATGGGCGGGCTGATGCTCGCGGCGGGCTGTTCCAAAGAAGAGAAGGCGGCCGATACCGGCGGCATAAGCGCAAGTGAGGCGACCGCACCGATATCGGCAGCCGGGGCTGAAACCGGCAACGGGGCCGCATCCGATAGTTCGCTGAGGGCCGATGTCAGCGCGCTCAACGCCGACAGCAGCGGCCTCAACGTCCGGATAACCGATATGGGCACGGTCATCGACCTCGCCACCGACGCGCTTTTCGAATTCGACCAATCGACCCTTACGTCCGACGCCGAGACCGAGCTCGAAAAGGCGGCGGAACTGATCCGCAGGTCGCCACCGGGCGCGATCCGGGTGATCGGGCATACCGACAGCAAGGGGGAGGGCGCCTATAACCAGAAACTCTCCGAAGCGCGGGCGAAGACGGTCGCGCAATGGTTCGAGCGGCAGGTTGGCGTGCGGCAGCGCGAGTTCGAGGTCTCCGGGAAAGGCGAAACTGCGCCAATCGCGCCCAACGAGATGGCGGACGGCTTGGACAATGCAGCGGGCAGGGCGAAGAATCGCCGGGTCGAAGTAATACTCCCGACGACAGCCCCTCCCGGCTGACGGCCTCGCCCCATTCTGCCGATACCGGCGCTGGGCCGGGAGCCGGCGACAAAAATCTACCAACATGACTTTTGGATCGACCAATGCCGGCCTGCTCACTTGACTGGTGCGCGGGGTGGCCGAAACTGGCGGCATATCGCCGGAACAGGGGCCGGCGCGGGAGATTTGAAATGAAGACATTTTTTGTTGGGGCGGCTACAGCTGCCTTGGCGGTCTCGCTGGCCGCAGGACCGGTGATCGCCCATGAGCCGCTGGCGGCCAACCTCGCCGAAAGCAACGAGACGGGAGAAGCGGAAGGGGCTTCGCTGACGGCGCTGACCTTCGGCAAGTGGGGCGTCGACCTTGGCGCGCGCGACACTTCGGTGAAGCCCGGCGACGATTTCGACAAATATGCCAACGGGGGCTGGTTTGCACGCACGGAAATTCCGTCGGATCAAGCGTCCGCAGGGGTCGACTACGACGTTTACAACCTGACCCAGCGCCAGCTCCGCGCCGTGGTCGCGGGTGCGCCGGCGACGACGCAGGTCGGCGGGCTGTATCAAAGCTTCATGGACGAGGCGCGGGTTGAAGGGCTGGGCGCGAAACCGCTGATGGCCGATCTCGCCACGGTCAACGCGATCAAGGACAAGAGCGCGATGGCGCGCTTCATGGGCGGAACGCAAGGTACGTTCGGATCGACGATCGTCAGCGGCGGGCCCTATGCCGACACCGCCGATCCGACCGTCAACGTCCTGTGGCTGGGGCAGGCGGGGCTTGGGCTACCCGAACGCGACTATTATCTGAACGCCAGTTTCAAGCCGCAGCGCGATGCCTATCGCGCCTATATCGCGCGGACCATGAAGATGGCGGGCAACGCCGAGTCCGAAAAGGCGGCCGACGCGATCATGGCGTTCGAGACCGAAATCGCGAAAGTCAGCTGGGCAATCGCCGACCGCCGCGACATCGGCAAGATCAACAATCCGATGTCGTCGGACGAACTCGCCGCCTACGCACCCGGCCTCGACTGGAAAGCGTGGTTCGAAGGCGCTGGCATCGCGCCGCAGAAGCGGATCATCGTCAACGAAAAGACCGCCGTGCGCGACATCGCCGCGCTCTATGCCACGACCCCGCTCGACACGATCAAGTTGTGGCAGCAGTTCCACGTAGCCGACAATGCGGCGATCTATCTGTCGAAAGCCTTCGTCGACAGCCGCTTCGAATATACCAAGGCGCTGAGCGGCGTAGGCGAACTCCGCCCGCGCTGGAAACGCGGGCTGACGCTGGTCGATGGAAGTCTCGGCGAACTGGTCGGTGAAACCTATTCGAAGCAATATTTCCCGGCGAGCGCCAAGGCGAAGATGGAAGTGCTCGTCGGCAATCTGAAGCTCGCGATGGGCGACCGGATTCGCGGTAACAGCTGGATGGCGCCCGCGACCAAGGAAGCCGCGCTGGCGAAGCTGGCGAAGATGGATGTCATGGTCGGCTATCCCGACAAATGGCGCGACTATTCGGGGCTGAAGATCGATCCGGCCGATCTTTACGGCAATGTGAAGCGCAGCGCGGCGTTCGAATATGCCTATACCCTGTCAGACCTGAACAAGCCCGTCGACCGCAAGAAATGGGCGATGAACCCGCAGGAAGTGAATGCTTATAATGGCGGGCTGGAGAACAAGATCGTGTTCCCGGCCGGGATATTGCAGGCGCCCTATTTCAGCGAAAGCGTTGACGATGCGGTCAATTATGGCGCGATCGGCGCGGTGATCGGCCACGAGATCACGCATGGCTTTGACGATCAGGGCCGCAAGATCGACGCCGGCGGCGCAGTGCGCGACTGGTGGACCGCCGAGGACGCGGCGCGCTTCGAAGCGCAAGCCAAGGCGTTCGGCGCGCAATATGCGACCTATGAGGCGGCGCCGGGCGCCTTCATCAATCCCGACCTGACGATGGGTGAGAATATCGCCGATCTGGCGGGGCTCGAGGTCGCCTATGACGCCTACTACCGTTCGCTCGGCGGCAAGCCCGCGCCCGTCATCGACGGGCTGACCGGCGACCAGCGCTTCTTCCTCGCCTTTGCGCAGGCGTGGCGCGACAAGGCGCGTGACGATGCGATCAAACAGCAGGTGGCGAGCGACCCGCACAGCCCGGCACGCTGGCGCATTATCGGGCCGGTGCGCAACATCGACGCGTGGTACAAGGCCTTCAGCGTCGAGGCGGGCGCCAAATATTATCTGAAGCCCGAAGCGCGGACAAGGATCTGGTAAGTCCTGAGGCCCCTTTCTCAGGATGCGGCGGGGGCGGCTTCGTGCCGTCCCCGTACAGCCATCGCCGTCAGTGACAATGCTGCGCCGGTAATAACGAACAGCGCGGGAAAGCCGCCCAGCACCGACATCATGCGGATGCCATCGATGCCGCCGCCGGCGACCAGCACGATCGCCACCAAGCCCACGGTGATGCCCCATACGGCCTGGATGCCGAGCGGGGCCTCCGGCGCGTCGGGGGAAATGCCCCGGGTGGAGAGCGCGCTCATCGCCGAGACGTTGGCGTCTGCGCCCGCGACATAGGAGAGGAAGATTGCGAACAGCACGATCCCGGCAACGACAGGACCACCACCGAGCGCACTGAACAACCGGAACAGCACGGGATCGGGTCCCTGAGCGGTCAGGATGGCGTAAAGGCTTGCGCCGCTTTGCTGGTCGAAAGCGATGGTCGCGCCCGCGATCGCCGTCATCCATACTGCCCCGAACAACGACGGCAGGATCAGATTGTACATGATGAAGGCGCGGACGCTATACCCGACGGCAAGCCGGCCAAGGAACAGCGCGGTCACCGGTGCCCAGGCAAACCAGTTGGCCCAGTTGAAGATGGTCCATTGGCGGTGCCAGCCGGTATCGACGTCGAGGCCGAGGTTGCGCGGAATGAAGGTCCGGAAATAATCTGCCGTTCCGCGCAGCGACAGGTCGAACATGTCGGCGGTCGGTCCGGCAACCAAAACGAAGGCGATGATCGCGAAAAAGATCCAGGTGTTGAGCACCGACAGGCCCGCAATGCCTTTTTGGAGGCCGGTTGCGGCCGAAATCAGGAAGCTCGCGACGATTGCAATTGCGATGACCCAGCGCAGTCCGGTCCCGCCGTCAAAGCCCCCGATCCCTTCGATCCCGCCCGCGAGCGCGAGCAGGCCGGCGCCGAGCGAGGCTGCCATGCCCGCGACCAGCGCATAGAGGCAGATGATGTCGATGCCGGTACCGACCGGACCGTGCGCACGCTGCCCGATCAGCGGGACGAAGAGCGACGACAGGCTGAACGGTTCGCGCCGGTTGTAATAGACGAGCGCGAAGGCGAGGCCGGCCACCGTGTAGATGGCATAGGGGGTCAGCGTCCAGTGCAGGAACATCGTCGACATGGCAAAGGTCGCTGCGGCATCGCTGCCCGGCTCAAGCCCCAGCATCGCGGGTGGATCGTTGAGGTGGAACAGCGGTTCGGCGGCGCCCCAAAAGAGGATGCCGGTGGCGATCGTGGTGCAGAGCGTGACCGCGAACCAGCGCCAGCGGGTCAATATCGGTTTCGCGTCCGGTCCCCCGATGATCCGTCCGCCGAGAGGGGAGAGCGCGATGGCGGCAAGGAGCGCGAGGAAGCCGATTCCCGACCACGCGAAGAGCGGTGAAAAGTTGCCCAGAATCCAGTCGTTGATCGCCGTTTCCGCCGCAACAACGGCCGCACCCTGCCAGAGGCTCAGAACCACGGCAGCGAGCAATACTGCTAGCGGCGTGAAAAATACCGGACGATTGACGGGATGCTTCGGTGATGCTGGCAAATGATCGGCCGATCGGACATGATGAGAAGCTCCAGCATGACGATTGCCTCGGCCAAGGTCAATTCGCCGGCGGGAACGGGCGGTCGGACAAAGCGTTGGACCGGCAGAGCAGTTGATTGAAGGAGATGTTCCGATGACCAGAGCGATATTGGCTGCCGCCGCCGCGTTTGCGCTGCTTGGTTCGGGCCCGGCGGCGGCCTTCCAGACTCCGGCGGACACCCCCGCCGCCCCCGCCGGCGCGGAAAAGAAGGCGCCCGACGGCACCACCCCCGAAGAGCGTTCGAATACCGCGCGACTGAACGCCGAACAGGCGTCGCGATCGAGGGCGGACAACACGACGTACGAACAGGAAGTGTCGGCAGCGCAACAGCAGGTCGCGCACGATCAGGAGCAGTTCGTCGAGGAAACCGCCGCCTATGAAGCCGAAAAGGCCCGTGTTGCCGCGATGTCGGCCGAAGAGCGCATCAAATGGGAGGCCGACGTCGCTGCATGCAAGGCCGGTGACACGACCCGCTGCGCAAAACCGGTGACGCCACCGCGCTGAGGCGTCAATCGGTTACAGGCGGCAGCGGCGTTTCGTCACCTGACGGGATATCGTCTGCCGGCAAGGCGGCGGGTACGGATTATGATCGCTTTGCCGTGCCCTCGTCCTGTGGTGCGGGGTCGCGAAAGCGGCCGCCGTAACGATAATCGTCGTCCGGTTCGACCGGTGTCGGGGGATCGAGGTCGATCGCGCCGAGTTCGCGAAACTCCTCGCCCATCCGTTGGTCACGATGCGCACGCAACCGGGCGGCGACGCCATAGCTGTCGGCGCAGTCGGTACAGGGTGGTGCCGCTTTGCCCTGTGGGACGAGCGCGTCGGGATTCGCGCTGAGGCGCGAATAGGAAGGAGCCTCGACCAGCAGGCCTCTCGCACGGTTTCCCACGACCAGTTCGCCGAGCAGCAGCCCGCCGCCGGCCCCGATCAACAGCAGCAGCGACCAGCGCAGCAACCGCAAAGCGCCGCGGTTCCGACTCGCGGCGGAATATCCGATCCTCGCCATGCGCAATCATGGCCACGGCGGCATGCCGGTTGCAAGCTCCGGTCTGCAGTCGACGCCGACGGCCGGCCATTGGTCGATGCATCAGCGCGCTTCGTCCTCTCAGTCGACACCGCGTCGGGGCCGGTCGAACCCCGCGTGATTCTGCGCCGCGATGCGCGCATTCAGAAGCTGCGGGATGCGGAGGGTGCAGGTCTCCCCGGTCCGGTCCTCTGCATCCCGCATCCCGTCTCCCCCGAAGAGAGGATTTCCCCATGGCGAAACTTTCCCTGATCCTGCTTTTGATGCCTGCCGTGCTTATCGGCACTTCGGCCGCCGCCGCGGCGGAAACCGCCGACAATCCGCATAGCGTCGCCGTGCAATATCACGACCTGAATCTCGCAAACGCTGAGGGACGCACAGAGCTCAATGCCCGCGTCAAATCGGCCGTAAAGACGGTGTGCGGCAGTCGGCACAGCGTTCGGTGGACGCTGGCCGATCATGCGGTGGTCAATCGCTGCGAGGCGGCAGCGCAGGCCGACGCCGATGTAAAGCTGACCACGCTGTTCAACGGCAACGGTGCGCGGCTGGCCGATCGCGGCACGATCGTGGTCGCCGCGGCTCCCTGACGAACGCAAACCCGAGCAGAACAGGCGGTCATGCCCCGAGGGCATGGCCGCCTTTGTCGCTCAGCCCTGCATGATCGCCTTGACGTCGTGAAGATAGGTGCGTCCGATGCGGTGGATGCCGCCTTCGCCCAAGTCGACGCTCCACGCGCCGTCGCCATGATGTTTCAGACCGGTAATGCCGTCGCGGCGTACCATCTTCGAGCGGTGGATACGCATGAACTGGTCGGGATTCATGCGGGCTTCCAGTGATTTGATCGTCTGGTGAATCAGCCAGCTGCGCGCGCCGACGTGCAGACGCATATAGTCGCGCTCGGCCTCGATCAGATCGACCTGCGCTGCGTCGATGCGGAGCATTTCACCGCGGTTCTGGACCCAGAACTCGTTGATCCACTTGCTTTTCTTCCTCGCTCCACCGCGATCTGTCGCACGCCATTCGCGCACGCGCGACAAGGCACGGGCCAGCCGGTCGGGCGAGACGGGTTTCAGCAGATAGTCGACCGCCGCGACGTCGAATGCGGCAACGGCGTAGCGGTCGAACGCGGTAACGAAGACCACCGCCGGCGGGTTGTCGAGCGCGTCGATCGCAGCGGCGACTTCGAGCCCGTTGAGGTCGGGCATCGCGATATCGCAGATCACGAGGTCGGGCACGAGGGCGTCGACCATGCGCAGCGCCGACGCGCCGTCGCTGGCGGTACCGACGAGCAGGATGCCGTCTTGCTGTCCTGTCAGGATCTGTAGCCGTTCGATCGCGAGCGGTTCGTCGTCAACAATCAGGGTACGAAGCGTTTGCATCATCGTCAGCAATCCCTTGCCAATGGCAGCCAGAGCGACACGGCGAAGCCGCCATCATCCGAGGGACCCCACTCGCATCCGGCTGAGGGGCCATAACGCGTCAGCAGCCGTTCGCGCACGTTGCCGAGGCCAAGCCCGGTCCCCGAATCGGGTACGGGCGCCTTGGGGTCGATGTCATTTTCGATGCGGAGTACCAGCAGGCCATATTCGGCGCTGGCGGTGAGGCGGATGGCGATCCGGCCCTTGCTGGGCGCGACGCCATATTTGATCGCATTCTCGATGATCGGTTGCAGGATCAGGACCGGCACGCACGCATTTTCCAGTTCCCGCGGCATCGTCACCTCGACCTGCAGGCGATCGGGAAAGCGCACCTGTTCGATGTCGAGATAGAGCCGCTGGAGCGCGATTTCCTCGTCGAGGCTGACGAGCTGTTCGGGATCGACCGCGAGGCTCGAGCGGAGAAAGGACGAAAGATTCATGATCATCGTCTCGGCTTCGGCCTTCGATCCGCGCAGGACGAGCGTCGACAGTGAATTCAGCGTGTTGAACAGGAAGTGCGGGTTGACTTGGTAGTGGAGCGCTCGGAGCTGCGCGGTTTGCGCCTCGAGGCGGAAATGATTGGCGCGCCGTTCGACCGCGCGCATTTCATTGGCATAACCGAAGGCGACATAGAGCGCTGCCCACACCGCGAAGAAGAAATACCAGCGGATAGAGCTGTCGAGGATCAGGACGATTTCCCAGGCGACGGGGAATTTCGACTGCACCTCGTCGACGATTTTTGCCGCGTCGGGACCGGGGAACCAGTAGAAAAAGACGAACAGGTTGATCGTGGCATAGATGACCACCAGCGGTATGGCGGCGCCCATCGCGGCGGCAAGGCGCGCGCCGAAACTTTGCGGCTGGGCGCGCTGGAGCAGCTGATAGAGGACGAAAGTGCATAATATGCCGGCGACCACGACGATCGCGCGGCGTCCCGCATAGGACCATTGCTCGGTCGCGCCGGTGAGCATCGCGAGACCGGTGGTGATCAGGAAATAGATCAGCCACATCGCAATGATCGACCCGATCGCGACGCGCGGATTGACGCGGGCATCGGATGCCCGCCAGTCGGGAGCCGCCGCCAGCATTTTCGCGCGCTGGTCGCGCAGCGCGTCCTTACGGATGTTCGTATTCATCGGGACCGCTTTAGCGTCAAACGCGGCGCCAACGCTAGCGGTCGCCGGGTCGCCAGTCGAAGCTGCGCGCGCCTTGGTCGAAAGCCGGACGCCGGTCAGGCGGTGGGTTGCGGCAACGTGCGGCGCCAGTTGCCGCGCTTGTAGATCGCCCAGGCCATCGCCAGCGAAGCAACCGAAGAGAGCGGAAAACTCCACCACAATATGTCGCTGCCGACCGCGGGATAGCCGAAATAATAGATACCGAGGCGGATCGGGAACATCGACAGGAAAAGGATGACGAGCGGCGGCACGACTGATCCGTTGGCACGCAACGTGCTGATGAGGACGATCGTCGTGCCGAAAGGCAGGAAGGTCCAGGTTGCGATCAGCTGAATGTGGCGCGAAACCTCGATCGCCGGGCTCTCGCTGCCGAGGAACAGAGCGAGCGCGGCGCGGTCGAACAGCAGGAGCAGGCCGATCAGCACGCTTGTCATCGCGAGGTTGATCGCGATGCCGCTGTTCGTCACCGACGATACGCGGTCCCAGCGCCCGGCGCCGATATTCTGCGCTGCCATCGAACTGACTGCGGCGCCGACTGCGAGCGCGGGCATCTGGATATAATTCCACAGCTGCAGCGTCGCGCCATAGGCGGCGGCGGTAACGAGCCCCTCGCGGTTGACCAGCCCGATCATGACGAGCCCGGCGCCCGAAATGACCAGCATTTGCGCGCCCATCGGCAGGCCGCGACCGATGATGAAGCGCAGCTCGCTCCACTTGGGATAAAGATAGGATAGCTCGCGGCCGCGGAGGCGGAGGACGTGGTTCTTCGCATAGAACCAGCCGATCATGCCCGCGAGGCTGATCGTTCCGGCGGCAGCGGTGGCGAGCGCGCTACCTGCGATGCCGAGGCGCGGGAAGGGGCCGAGGCCGAGGATCAGCACCGGATTGAAGACGATATCGAGGACGACCGCGAGGATCATGAAGCGGAGCGGCGTCACCGCATCGCCCGCGCCGCGCGACGCCATCATCAGCGTTACCGACAGCATCGAGGCGGGGACGGCGAGGAAGGTCACGCGCAGATAATCGTGCGCGAGCGCGAAGGCTTCGGGCGGTGTTTCGAGCCAGCGCAATATGCGGTCCGATGCGAACCAGCCGACGATCGCGATGACGACCGAGAAGATCAGCGCTAGGCCGACTACGCCGCCGGTCGCGCGGCGTGCCGCATCGACGTCGCCGCGCCCCATCGACTGGCCGATCAGCACCGTCGCCGCCATGCCGAAACCGAAGAAGGCGCCGAACATCAGGAACATGATGATGTTCGCGTTGGCGGTCGCGGCGAGTGCGCCTTCGCCGAGGAACTGGCCGACCCAGATCGAGTTCACCGATCCCGACAGCGTCTGGAGAATGTTCGATGCGAGGGTCGGCAGCGCGAAGAGGATCAGCGTTTTGGTGATCGGTCCCTGCGTCAGATCCATCCGCCCACCGCTGCGCGCGGTCTGGCGCGGCGGGACCGGGCTCGCAGCGGGGTCCGCCGCCGCGGCGACGGGGGTAGGGGTGACGGGGGAGTCTTCGGTCACTGCGGAAACGCCGTCACTCGGGGCCGCCTTCGAGGTCGCCCGTGCACTGGAGCTCGGGATCCTTTTTCGCCGCGCGTTCGAATTCGCGGGTTTGCTTCGTGATGCCGGGGAAGAGCCGGTCGGGAGTGATATGATAGGATGTGATGAGCGTCGCAGCCCAGGCGTAATGGCGCACGCCGGCCGCGCAGCTGTCGCTGCCGCCGTCGCCTTCACCCCAGACGGTGCGCCAGTTCGCCTTGCCGTCGCGCGTCAGAATGACCCTGAAGCCGCCGATCGCGCCATTGTCACCCTCGGCATAGGCGATCGCGCGATCGCCGTCGCGCCACACCCGGAGGTGGCGAAAGGTGAAACGGAAATCGGGGTGCGAGCGCAGCGCATCGAGGATCGCCTTGCGTTCGGCGCTGCCGACGACGGGCGTGTGCGGGGCGCCTTCGCTTGCAGGGAGCGGCGCCGCGAACAGCAGCGCCGTCGTCAGAAGCGGAGCCCGCCAGCCGCGCATCAC
>NZ_DATMST010000341.1:0-27495 GCF_035565275.1 Sphingopyxis sp. | reverse complement strand
GCCACGCTCGCCACGCGGCTGGCCGCCATCGCGCTGGCGATGGGCGTCCTGACGCTGGCGGTTGGGGTCGCGGCCCTGACTGCCGGTGTCGCGGGGCGGCGCGACGGGCTTGGGCAGGTTGCGCACCATCTCGTTGAAATTCTCGGGCAGCGGCATCGGCTCGGACTTGCTCCGCGTGACGCGTTCGATATCGCGCATGTACGGACGCTCATCGGGCGCGATGAAGCTGATCGCCTTGCCCTCGGCGCCGGCACGGGCGGTGCGGCCGATGCGGTGGACATATTGTTCGGGAACGTTGGGGATCTCGAAGTTGATCACATGGCTGACCCCCGACACGTCGATGCCGCGCGCGGCAATGTCGGTCGCGACGAGCAGCTTGATGTCGCCCGAGCGGAACGCCTGCAGCGCGTGGGTGCGCTGCGACTGGCTCTTGTTGCCATGGATCGCCATCGCCTTGATGCCCGCGCCCGCAAGGTGGCGCACGACGCGGTCGGCGCCATGCTTGGTGCGGGTGAAGATCAAGGCGCGGTCGATATCTTCGCTGGCGATGACCGAATGGAGCAGCGCCTGCTTTTCCTTCTGTTCGACGAAAGTCGAATATTGGCTGATCTTTTCCACCGTGGTCGCAGCCGGGGTCACCGACACCGTCACGGGGTCCTCGAGGAACTGTTCGGCGAGGTGCGCGATTTCCTTGGGCATCGTTGCCGAAAAGAAGAGGTTCTGGCGACGCGAGGGCAGCAGCTTGGCGATGCGGCGCAGCGAATGGATGAAACCCATGTCCATCATCTGGTCGGCTTCGTCGAGGACGAAGATTTCGACGTCATCGAGGCGCAGGGCGCGCTGGTCGATCAGGTCGAGCAGACGGCCCGGAGTGGCAACGAGGATATCGACGCCGCTGGAAAGCTCGCGAATCTGCTTGTTGATCGGCACGCCGCCGAACACGGTCGTGACGCTGAGCTTGGTGAAGCGGCCATAGTCGCGGCAGCTCTGCGCGATCTGCGCGGCAAGTTCGCGCGTCGGCGCGAGCACGAGCATCCGGCAGCTACGCGGGTTGGCGCGATGCGGATAGGTCAGCAGGTGGTGGATCGAGGGCAGCGAAAAGCCGGCGGTCTTGCCGGTGCCGGTCTGCGCAATACCGCACAGGTCACGGCCCTTCATCAGCGGCGGGATCGCCTGCGTCTGGATCGGGGTCGGCTGGGTATAATCCTTGGCGGCGAGTGCGCGATTGATGTCGGCGTGCAGGCCAAAGTCGTTAAAAGTCGTCATAAAATACTCACAATGGGCGACGCGCAGGCGCATCCGTTCGCATCGAACGGACGGCGCACGGCCGCGGGTTCGAAACGACCCGCGTGAAAGGGTGCCTCTGGGGACAAAGCGCTGGTCCGGCTCGCCCGCGCCTGAAATCGGGCGGGAAATCACGCTGCCGGTGGTTGCGGCGGGTGATCCCGCCATGCTGCGCTGCACCATCATATGGCACGGGTTGCGCCGGATTGCAAGATTATTGCGCGTTACCCTTTCCATGCGCCCCGAGCTTGTCGAAGGACCGTTCTTTCTTCATCAAGGCGATCGCAAAATAAGCGCCCCCCGAAAGCGGGGGCGGCGGGTTGAAAGAGCGGGAGGATAAATGGCCGAGAAAATCATCGTCATCGACGAGGGCACCACGTCGACGCGCACGATGCTTTTCGGTGTCGATGGTACTCCGCTCGGCAGCGCCCAGCGCGAAATCCGGCAGCATTACCCCGCACCCGGCCTCGTCGAGCATGACGCCGCCGAAATCTGGGAGGCCACCCTCGCCTGCACGCACGAGATGATCGCGCAGGCGGGCGGCGCCGACCGCGTCGCCGCGATCGGCATCACCAACCAGCGCGAGACCGTCGTATTCTGGGACCGCGCAACCGGCGAACCGCTGGCACCGGCGATCGTCTGGCAGGACCGCCGCTCGGCCGCCGACTGCGCCGCGCTGAAGGAAGCGGGGCATGAAGCGATGGCGCAGGCCAGGAGCGGCCTGCTGCTCGATCCCTATTTTTCGGGCACCAAGATCGGCTGGGCGCTGAAGAACTGGCCGCAGCTTCGCGAGGCGGGCGACCGGCTCGCGGTCGGAACGGTCGAATCCTGGCTCGTCTTTCGCCTGACGGGCGGCGTGCATGTCACCGATGCGAGCAATGCATCGCGTACCTTGCTCATGGACATCAACGGCCAGGGCGGCTGGGATGGCGAGCTCTGCGACCTGCTGGGCGTGCCGATGAAGCTGCTCCCCGAAATCGCCGGCTGCACCACGCGCGTCGGAACGACCGACCCGGCGCTGTTCGGCGGCGCGATCCCGATCTGCGGCATGGCGGGCGACCAGCAGGCGGCAACCATCGGGCAGGCCTGCCTGTCGCAGGGACAGACCAAGGCGACCTTCGGCACCGGCGCTTTCATATTGTCCGCGAGCGGCACCGCGCGCCCGGTATCGAACAACCGCCTGCTCGCGACGGTATTGGTGCAGGAAGGCGATGTCCGTTCCTATGCGCTCGAAGGGTCGGTGTTCGTCGCGGGCAGCCTGATCAAATGGCTGCGCGACGGGCTCGGCCTGCTCGCAAACGCGGGCGAGAGCGAGGGACTGGCGCGGTCGGTCGCCGATAATGGCGGCGTTTATCTCGTTCCCGCCCTCACCGGCCTCGGTGCGCCGCATTGGCGGCCCGATGCGCTCGGTGCGCTGTCGGGGCTGAGTTTCGCGAGCACGAAGGCGCATGTCGCGCGGGCGGCGCTTGAGGCGCAGGCGTATCAGGCGCACGACCTGAAATCCGCCTTCGCGGCCGACGGCGTCGACTGGGCCGAAGTGCGGATCGACGGCGGCATGGCCGCCAACGACTGGATGGCGCAGGATCTGGCCGACATGCTGGGCATCACCGTCGAGCGGCCCGATTTCGTCGAGAGCACTGCATTGGGCGCCGCAATGCTCGCCGCCACCGGCGCGGGGCTTTACCCCGACCTCGCGAACGCGGCCAAGGCGATGCGCGGTACCGCGACGCGCTTCACACCCGCGCTCGACGCCGGGAAACGCAAAACGCGCCTTGCCGGGTGGCAAAGCGCGCTTGCAAAGGTTCTCGGCTGAACCAATCCCCGCTTTCGCAGGGACAGGAGCCATTAACGCTTGAGGGTAAGACCACCGAAGCGCTTGTTGAACTTCGCGACCTGGCCGCCCGCGTCGAGCATACGGCCCGTGCCGCCGGTCCATGCCGGGTGCGCGGTCGGGTCGATTTCGAGCGTCATCACGTCGCCCTCCTTGCCCCAGGTCGAACGCGTCTGATATTCGGTGCCATCGGTCATCTTGACCGTGATCATGTGATAGGCGGGATGAATGTCTTTTTTCATGTCGTGGGCTCCTGTGCCGCTGGTTTCCGACCAGCAGCGTGAGTCGATGCACCCGGGGGCGCGAAGTCGCGGCCTTTAGTGGCCATTGGCGTAGAATGCAACACCCGCCCTCGCCCCGCCGGACTTGATCCGGCATCCATCGCCCGGGTGGTGTCACGGCCCCGAATCACTCCGGGTGACGACGGAAGGCGGGTCGGCTCAGCCCTCCGGCGGGTCGGCGATCATCGCGGTGAACTGGCATTCGGTCGCGAGCTGGCCATCCAGCATCGCGCGCCCCTCGAACTTGCAGATGTTCCGCTTCGCCTGAAGGATCGTGACGTGGAGGTCGAGCAGAACGCCCGGTTCGACCGGCTTGCGAAATTTGATGCCGTCGATGCTCATGAAATAGACGAGCTTGCCCGAACCACCGAGGCCGAGCGATTCCACCGCCAATATGCCGCCCGCCTGCGCCAGCGCCTCGACGATGAGGACGCCGGGCATGATCGGCCGGCCGGGGAAATGCCCCTGGAAAAAGGGCTCGTTGATCGTCACCGCCTTGACCGCGTGGATCGAGGTGTCCTTCACCATCGAAACCACCCGGTCGACGAGCAGCATCGGATAACGATGCGGCAGCAGCGTCAGGATCCGGCGGATATCCACCGGACCCATCACTCCATCCGTCTTTTCCCCGTCCGCCATCGAGCTTAGCGGGTCGTCGGCTGGTTGCCCGTCGGTGCCGGAGCGGCCGGCGTGGCGGCGCCCTGTCCCGCGCGAGCCTGTTCCATCAGCTGCTGGTTGCGCTGCTGGACAAGCTGACCGGGCTGGTAGCCGGCGGGCACGGCCGTCGATACGGTCGGCAGGATGCGATTGAGTTCGGTGACGACAGCGTCGGTAATGTCGACATTGTTCTCGCGCGCCAGCACGGCGTCGGGGTTGAGCAGCAGGTCGACCTTTTTCGCGGTCATCGCCGCCTTGATCGCCTCGTTCATGCGGATGCTGATCTGGTCCTCGACATAAGCGATGGCGAGATCGACGGGAGCCCCGATCTGGCCGAGTTCGGTCTGCGCCGCCTGACGCTTGTCCTGAACCGCCTTGGCGGCAGCCTGCAGCGCGGCTTGGTTCTGGGGAGTCTTCTTCGACTCTTCATTATATTTGGCGATCAGGACGTTGATTTCGGCCTGCAGCGTCTGGCCGCGCGACTGCTGCTGGTCGATCTGCGCCTTGTAGGTCGTTTCGATCTGCTTCGACGCGGTCTGGAAAGCGGTCGAACGGGCGGCGGCGACACGGACGTCGGCGACGCCTACGCCTTTAGCCTGCGCAATGGCCGGAGCCGACAGGATGGGCGAAACCGACAGCGTGGCGATCGCCAGCGCCGAAGCGACAAGAATTTTCTTCATCAGAATTGGGTTCCTACGTTGAATGAGAAGCGTTTAATGTCATCACCCTCTTCTTTGCGAAGGGCGTAAGCGAAATCGATCCGGAAGGGACCGAAAGGAGAGTTCCAGTTGACCCCGGCGCCGATCGAAACGCGCGGCAGCCAGGTGTCCCCGAAGAAGCGTTCCTCGAACGGGTCCAGGCGCGAAAAATTGGCCGGACAGGTCTGATATTGCCCGGTGCCCGTCGTGACACCCCCCGTCGTGGTCGTGTTTTCCGTCGCGAACTGCCGCTCTCCGGTTGCGGCATTGCGGCAAAGCGACTTGGTCAGACCGAAGCCCGGAGCGTTGGGATCGGTTTCCCTGAAATCGGCGAGGGTGGTCAGCGTCGGGCGCTTCACGCTGAACACCGATCCGATATCGACGAAGACCGACGGCCGCAGCCCCAGTTCCTTGGCACCCGTGCCGAGCGGAATGTCGACCTCGAGCCGGCCCTGATAATAGGCACGGCCGCCGAGCGCATCGTCGATCTGGCCGCGATCGGCGCCCTCGGTTACCACCACGGGATTGGCCGGATCGCTGTTGTTTACCCCGTAGCGGATGACGCGCGGGCCAACGCCGCGGATGTCGAAGCCGCGCATCTGCGGTTCGCCGAGGAAGAAACGGTCGGTCAGGCGGACCTTGTCGCTGGTCGGGGTCGGGCGTCCGCCGAACGGATAGATATAGCCGCCCTCGGCCGAGATGTTCAGGATGAAGCGGCTGCCAAGGTTGAAGTGCTTGCTGCCCTGGAGGCGGGTGCGGACATATTTGACGCTGCCGCCGAGGCCCGCGAAATCCTGGCTGAGCGACAGCGACTGGCCACGCGTCGGACGGATTCGATTGTCGCGGTCGTCGTAGGCGAGCGTATAGCCGAGCAACGAGGTCGTGCGGTTGCCGATCGCGTCGCACAGATAGCGGCCGGCGACGAGCGGATCGCATTCGCCGCCGAAATAATAAAGCCCCCTGTCGAGCGTCACATCGTCGAAGTTGAGGCTGTAACGCGCGAAGAAGGACATGAATTCGGTCAGCGGCACGCCGGCGTTGAGCTGCATGCCGGTCGTGACCTGCTGGAATGTCGTCCGGCGATCATTGTTGATGAAGTTGAATGAATTGAGGTCGCGGCGATAGATGCTGCCGCCGACCGAGATGTTGCGGTCGAGCAGATAGGGTTCGGTGAAACCGAGTTCGATCGATTTCGAATAGCTCGAATAGTTGACCGACGCCTGGAGCTGCTGGCCGAGACCGCGGAAGTTGCGCTGGCGGATCGACGCCTGGAGCAGGAAATTCTCGATCGACGAGAAACCGGCGGAAAGCGACAGTTCGCCGGTCGGCTTTTCCTCGACATTGGTTTCGAGGATGATGCGGTCGGGCGCGCTGCCTTCCTTGCGTTCGATTTCCAGATTTTCCTGGAAGTAGCCAAGGCTGTTGATGCGGTTCTCGGTGCGCTTGATGCCGAAGCTGTTGAACGCGTCGCCTTCGTTCAGGCGGAATTCGCGGCGGACCACCTTGTCGTGGGTCAGCGTGTTGCCGTTGACGTCGATGCGCTCGACATAGGTGCGCGGGCTTTCCGCGACGTTAAAGGTGATCGCCATCGTCCGGGTTTCGGCATCGCGGCGGAATTCGGGGTTGATGTCGGCAAAGGCGTAGCCGAACAGGCCGGCGGTCTCGCTGAGGCTTTCGACCGTGTCTTCCACCAGCTTGGCGTTATACCAGTCGCCGGTGTGCATCGGCAGCAGCCGCTTCAGCATCTCGGGCTGGAAGTCGCGCAACTCGCTCTTCACATCGACGTCGCCGAACTTGTAGCGCTCGCCTTCCTCGACGACGTAGGTGATGATGAAGTCCTGCTTGTTGCTGGTCAGTTCGGCGACTGCCGAAATGACGCGGAAATCGGCGTAGCCGTTCTGCAGGTAGAAGAGACGCAGCTTCTGCTGGTCATAGGCGAGGCGATCGGGATCGTAGCTGGTGTTCGACGACAGGATCGTCATCAGGCTCGACTGCTTCGTCGCCATCTCGCCCTTGAGGTCGCCGTCGCTGAATTTCTCGTTGCCGATGATGTTGATCTGGCGGACCTTCGATTTCGGTCCTTCGTTGATTTCGAACACGACATCGACGCGGTTCTGGTCGAGCGACACCATCTTGGGCTCAACCGTCGCGGCGAAACGACCCTGACGCTTGTAGAGCTCGATGATACGCGCGACGTCGGCGCGCACCTTCGACCGGGTGAATATCTGACGCGGCGCGAGCTTGATCTCGGGCCGGATCTTGTCTTCCTTCAGGCGCTTGTTGCCTTCGAGGATGACGCGGTTGATCACCGGGTTTTCGGTGACCTGGATCTGCAGCGCACCGTTGTTGTCGGTGATCTGGAAATCCTTGAACAACTCGGTCGATGCGAGATCTTTCAGCGCCTGATCAAGCACCGAACGGTCATATTGCTGGCCAACGCGCAGGCGCAGGTACGACAGGATCGTCTGCGCCTCGAGCCGCTGGTTGCCGACGACGGTGATCGACTGCACCGTCGTAGCAGTCGGCGCCGCTTCGGATGCGGGCGCGGGGACGGCGGGAGCGGGAACCGACGGCGGGGCAACTTCCTGCGCCATCAGCGGCGTCGCGAGCATCGTTCCGGCCATGAGAAGGGCCGACAGCTGTGTCCGCGCCGAGAATTTGTGTGAAGCCACGCTGTTCATCCCGAAAAAATATCTCAAAAGCGCCAAACCCGCCTGACCGCGGGTCCGCGCGCAACTCCCTGCCCCATACTCGCTAGCCAATCAAGCGGGCGATCCGGTCCCATACTCCAATTGAGCCCAAATCATTGAAAGTCACGACCAGCATCAAGGTGACAATCGCCGCGAAACCGAATCGAAACGCCCATTCCTGCGCTTGCGGGGGGGCTGGCCGCCGCCGGATCGCCTCATAGGCGTAAAAGAGCAGATGACCGCCATCAAGCATGGGCAATGGCAAGAGATTGATGAACCCCAGATTGATGGAAATGAAGGCCGCGAAGGCGATAAGTTCCCCAACACCCAGTGAAGCGATTTCACCCGACGTCTTGGCGATCTTGACGGGGCCGCCCATGTCCTTGATCGAACGGTCACCTACCAGAAACTGGCTGATAACCGACGCTTGCAGGCGGATGATCGCCCCGGTGCGATCCACGCCATGTCCGATCGCCTCGATCGGATCCATCGACACATGGACCGGCTCGCCCGGCCGGACGCCGATGATCGCCCGTTCGGACTTGTTGCCGAAACGGTCGGTTTCGCTGATGATCTGCGGCGTCATATCAAAGGAGAAGCGCTGGCCAGCGCGTTCGACGGATAGCTCGACCGGCTTGGCAAGATTATAGGAGATCGTTGCCATGATGTCTTCGAACCCGCCCATCGGCCGGCCATCGATCGCAACGATGCGGTCACCGGCCTGAAGGCCGGCGGCTGCGGCAGGAAGACCGGGCTGAACCTGACCCACAACCGGCGGAACCTTGTAGGTGCCATATATCATGGCGAAGGCAGCGATGATCGCAATGGCGAACAGGAAGTTGGTGAACGGTCCCGCCGCCACGATCAGCGCGCGTTTCCAGACGGGCTGCGCGGGGAACGTGTGCGCCCGTTCTTCTACAGGCAATTGCTGCCAGCCGGCATCGGGCTGGCTGACCGCATCGCGGTCGCCGGCGAACTGGACATAGCCGCCGAGCGGCAGCCAGCCGATTTTCCATTCGGTGCCGCGCTTGTCGGTCCAGCCGAGAATCTTGCGCCCGAAGCCGATCGAGAAGGTTTCGGCTTTCACCCCGCACCAGCGGCCGACGATGTAATGCCCATATTCATGCACAAACACGAGCGGGCCGAGGACCAGAAGAAAAGCAATCGGATAGAGCCAAATCGGAATGTCAGGCATGTTCATAATTGTCCACAAAACGCTGCGCAGCCGAGCGGGATGCGGCATCGACGCTGAATATGTCCTGAAGCGATGCGGGCGGAGGCGGCGCCCCGGCATCGATCACGCGGCGCACCGTATCGACGATCGCGGGGAAGGAAATGCGGCCGGCAAGGAAGGCGGCGACCGCCACCTCGTTTGCGGCATTGAGCTGCGCGGGGCGCGCACCGCCCTCGGCAATCGCGGCACGGCAGAGCGCGGTCGCGGGGAAGCGCACTTCGTCGGGAGCCTCGAAATCGAGCCGCGCGATGCTGGCAAGATCGAGCGGGGCACACGGCGTCGCCATGCGTTGCGGCCAGGCAAGCGCCGACGCGATCGGGATGCGCATGTCGGGCGAGCCGAGCTGCGCGAGCGTCGAGCAGTCGATATATTCGACGAGGCTGTGGATCACCGATTGCGGATGGACGAGAATCTCGATCCGGTCGAGCCCGACGGGGAACAGGTGATGCGCCTCGATGAGTTCGAGGCCCTTGTTCATCATCGTCGCAGAATCGACGCTGATCTTCGCGCCCATCGACCAGTTGGGATGCGCGACCGCCTGCGCCGGTGTCACCCGTGCCATGTCGGCGGCGCTCATCGTGCGGAACGGGCCGCCGCTCGCGGTCAGGATGATGCGGCGCACCTGTTCGACCCGGCTACCCGCAAGGCACTGGAATATCGCATTATGTTCGCTGTCGACCGGCAGGATCGTCGCACCGGAGGCGCGCGCCACCGCGGTCATCAACTCGCCCGCCGATACCAGCGCCTCCTTGTTGGCGAGCGCGACATCGTAACCGGCGGCGAGCGCCGCCATGGTCGGCGCGAGACCCGCGGTGCCGACGATCGCGGCCATGACGAGATCGGCCGGCCGCTGCGCCGCCTCGACGAGTGCCGCCGCACCCGCGGCCGCTTCGATGCCCGTTCCGGCGAGCGCATCCTTCAGCGCATCGTGGCAGCTTTCGTCCGCCACGACGGCGATTTCGGGGCGGAATTCCTTCGCGAGCCTGGCGAGTTCGACGACATCGCAATTGGCGGTCAGCACCGTGACCCGCCATGCTTCGCCGTCACGCCGCACAAGATCGAGGGTCGATTGCCCCACCGATCCCGTCGCGCCGAAAAGCGAGAGGCGGCGCGGCATCATGTCAGGCGGCCGCCCGCACGGCGATCTGCCCCGCAAACGCCAGCGCGCCGAGTAGCAATGCCACCGGCAGCACGCCATCGACGCGGTCGAAAAGGCCGCCGTGGCCGGGGATGAGCTTGCCCGAATCCTTGACGCCGGCGCGGCGTTTCATCCAGCTTTGCGCAAGATCGCCAAGCTGCGCGAGCAGCCCCATGAACAGGCCGATCCACAGCGGAACGCCGATGATTCCTGCGCGGTCGCCGATCGTGGCGCTGGCGATCAGCGCGGCAACCATACCGCCGATCAGCCCCGACCAGGTCTTGGACGGGCTGATTTTCGGCGCGAGGCGCGCGCCGCCGAAAGCGCGGCCGGCGAAATAGGCGCCGATGTCGGTCGCCCACACCATGCCGAACACCCAGAGCGCGGCGGTGACGCCGAGATGGTCGCGAATAAACCAGAGCCCCGCCATCGCGCCGAGGACAAGGATCGGGCCAAGCACACCCAGCGCGGCCCTGGCCCCGCTACCGAGGGTCATCGCGCGGACCAGCGCAAACCATTCGACGAGGACCAGCGCGCCGCCGACGAGCAGCAACACGCCAAAGGCGAGCCCGCCGAACCAGAGCGCGGTGCCCGCGATCGCGAACAGGACGATCGCCGACCCGGCCCGCACCCACAGATCCGATTTAACCGCTGCCGCCATGCCCTATAGTCCCCCGTAACGGCGGTCGCGCCGTGCAAAATGGTCGAGCGCCGCCTCGAGATCGGCCGGTTTGAAGTCCGGCCACAGCTTGTCAGTGAAATAGAGTTCGGCATAGGCCGACTGCCACAGCAGAAAATTCGACAGCCGCACCTCCCCCGAAGTGCGAATGAGCAGGTCGAGCGGGGGCATGTCGGCGGTGTCGAGGTTGGCTTCGATCGCCTCGGCCGTGATTTCGCCCTGCGCCGCAGCGGCGGTCGCCGCACGCACGAGCTCGTCCTGCGCGCCATAGTTGAGCGCGACCGCGAGCGTCGTGCGCTTGTTGCCCGATGTGCGCTCGAGCGCGTTGTCGATCAGCCCGACGACGTCCGGCGCGAGCGCGCGCCAGTTGCCGATCACCTTCAGCTTCACATCGTTCGCGGCGAATTCGTCGAGGTCGGACAGGATGAAGCGTTTCATCAGCCCCATCAGGTCGCTGACCTCTTCCTCGGGCCGTTTCCAGTTCTCCGACGAGAAGGCGTAGAGCGTCATCGCCTCGATACCGAGGTCACCTGCGGCGCGCACGATCGTCCGCACCGCCTCGACCCCGGCCTTGTGCCCCGCGACACGGGGCAACAGGCGCTTCTTCGCCCAGCGGCCATTGCCATCCATGATGATGGCGACATGGCGTGCGCCGTGACTGGCGGCTGGTGTCGTCATGGTCTGTACAGGGTCCCGGAAACCGACCGATCCACTAGCCCAGGATTTCCTTTTCCTTGGCGGTCGCCGCGGCGTCGATGTCGGCGATCGTCGCGTCGGTCAGCTTCTGGACTTCGGTTTCCGACCGCTTGCGATCGTCCTCGCTGATTTCCTTCTTGTTCTCGTCGGTCTTGAGATTATCCATGCCGTCGCGGCGGACGTTGCGCACGGCGACACGTGCCTTTTCGGCGTATTGGCCGGCGAGCTTCGACAGTTCCTTGCGGCGTTCCTGCGTCATCTCGGGGATCGGCAGGCGCAGCACCTGGCCGTCGACGATCGGGTTGAGGCCAAGCCCCGCCGAGCGGATCGCCTTGTCGACCGGACCGACGTTCGACTTGTCCCATACCTGCACCGACAACATGCGCGGTTCGGGCGCGCTGACCGATGCAACCTGGTTGAGCGGCATGTGGCTGCCATAGACCTCGACCGTCACCGGATCGAGCAGCGCGGTGTGCGCGCGCCCGGTGCGCAGGCCCGCGAGATCGCTCTTCAGCGATTCGACCGCGCCGTGCATGCGGCGTTCGAGGTCGGCCTTGTCATATTTCGCCATCTGTCTTTCCTCTCTAAATCTTGTCAGGCTGCGTCGCCAACGACGGTGGAAACACCCTCGCCTGCCAGCACGCGCGCCAGATTGCCGGGCTCGCGAATATTGAACACGACGATCGGGATATGATTGTCGCGGCAGAGCGCGACCGCGCTCGCGTCCATCACCTTCAGATTGTCGGCAAGCACGCGATCATAGCTCAATGTGTCGTAGCGGACCGCGGCCGGATCCTTCTTGGGATCGGCATTATAGACGCCGTCGACGCTGGTGCCCTTCAGCAGCGCGTCGCACTTCATTTCGGCGGCGCGGAGCGCGGCGCCGCTGTCGGTAGTGAAATAGGGCGCGCCGACGCCGGCGGCGAAGATCACGACGCGGCCCTTTTCCATATGGCGCTCGGCGCGGCGGCGGATCACCGGTTCGCACACCTTGTCCATCTCGATCGCCGACTGGACGCGCGTCTCGACGCCAAGCTGCTCGAGCGCATTCTGCATCGCGAGCGCGTTCATCACGGTGGCGAGCATGCCCATATAGTCGGCCTGCGCGCGGTCCATGCCCTTCGCCGCACCCGCCATGCCCCGAAAGATGTTGCCGCCGCCGATAACAAGGCAGATTTCGAGCCCGCGACCTTTGGCTTCCTTGACCTCGGCCGCCATGCTCGCGACCGTTTCGGGGTCGATGCCAAAGGCGCTCGAACCCATCAGCGCCTCGCCCGACAGTTTGAGCAAAATGCGTTTCATGCCGGGCAGAGCCATGATGGGGGAACCTTGTGTAATCGATGAATAAGCGAATGGCGCGCACCCTAGAGCGGGCACGCGCCATTGCCAAGCGGACTACCGCGACGAGCGCGGCAATCCGGATTTTCCTTTGTCAGACGCCGGCGGCCGCCGCGACTTCCGCCGCGAAGTCGCTTTCTTCCTTCTCGATGCCTTCGCCGAGCTGGAAGCGGACGAAGCCCTTGAGCGTGATCGTCGCGCCGACATCCTTGCCGGCGGCGGCGACGACTTCGGCGACCGGGGTCTTGCCGTCCATCACGAAGAGCTGCGACAGCAGCGCGTTTTCCTTGCGGTACTTGGCGATCGCGCCATCGACCATCTTGCCGACGATTTCGGCGGGCTTGCCCGACTGGGCCGCCTTTTCCTCGGCGATCGCGCGTTCGCGGGCAACCAGATCGGCGTCGAGATCGTCGCCGTTCAGCGCCAGCGGGTTCGCGGCGGCAACGTGCATCGCCAGCTGCTTGCCGAGCGGTTCAAGAACGTCGGCGCCGGCGGTCGATTCGAGCGCGACAAGCACGCCGATCTTGCCCATGCCCGGCGCGGCGGCGTTGTGGACATAGCCCGTGACGACGCCCGAATTGACCGAAACGATGGCCGAGCGGCGCAGCGACTGGTTTTCGCCGATCGTCGCGATATTCTGCGTCAGCTGTTCGGCGACGCTGCCGCCCGTGGGATAGGCGGCGGCGTTCAGCGCGTCGATGTCGGTGATGTTGCCGGCGAGCGCGACCTGCGTGACGTCGCGGACGAAGCCCTGGAACTGCTCGTTCTTCGCGACGAAGTCGGTTTCGCTGTTCACCTCGACCAGCGCACCCTTGGTGCCCTCCGTCGAAACTCCGACGAGGCCTTCGGCAGCGACGCGGCCGGCCTTCTTGGCGGCGGCGGCGAGACCCTTGGTACGCAGCCAGTCGATCGACGCTTCGATGTCACCGTTGTTTTCGGCGAGCGCCTTTTTGCAATCCATCATGCCTGCGCCCGTGCGGTCGCGCAGTTCCTTGACGAGAGCGGCCGTAATTTCAGCCATGGAATATTCCTTTCAAAAGCGGCGAGCCCGCTTGGCCCGCGTGACGCCCGCGCGCATGGCGGGGCGATAAGTCAGAGGGATGACAGGGACGGCGCCCGCGCTGTCGCGGCACGCCGCCCCGTCATGCCCGAAGCGATTATGCGTCGCTCTGACGTTCGGTTTCGGCGGCGGCTTCGGCCGGGACCTGTTCGTCCTCGGTCACCGGAGCAGCGGCTTCTTCGGCAACCGGAGCGGCTGCTTCTTCGGTCAGCACGGCTTCGGCAGCAGGCTCGACAGCCGCGCCGAGATCTTCGCCGCGGTTCGCACGGGCCTGCTGGCCGCCACGGGTCGCCGCCTGGGCCACCGCATCGCAGTAGAGGCGAATGGCGCGGGCGGCGTCATCGTTCGCCGGAACCGGGAACGCGATGCCGTCGGGCGAAACGTTCGAATCGAGGATCGCGACGACGGGGATGCCAAGAACGTTGGCTTCCTTGATCGCCAGCTCTTCCTTGTTCGCGTCGATCACAAACATCACGTCGGGAATGCCGCCCATGTCGCGGATGCCGCCGAGGCTGAGTTCCAGCTTGTCGCGTTCGCGGGTGCGATTGAGCACTTCCTTCTTGGTGAGACCCGAGGTGTCGCCCGAAAGCTGCTCTTCGAGCGCCTTGAGGCGCTTGATCGAGTTCGAGATCGTCTTCCAGTTGGTGAGCATGCCGCCCAGCCAGCGATGGTTGACGAAATGCTGGCCCGAAGCGCGGGCCGCATCGGCGATCGGTCCCTGCGCCTGGCGCTTGGTGCCGACGAACAGCACCTTGCCGCCGGCGGCCGAGGTCGAGGCAATGAAGTCGAGCGCGCGCGCGAAGAGCGGCACGGTCTGCGACAGGTCGAGGATATGGATGCCGTTGCGCGCACCGAAGATGTACGGCTTCATGCGCGGGTTCCAGCGGTGGGTCTGGTGGCCGAAGTGGGCGCCCGCTTCGATAAGATTCTGCATCGTGACGACAGGTGCCGCCATAGTCTTTCTCCTTCCGGTTGGTCCTCTGGAAAGCAAGAACCGGGATCCGCTGGGCGGATGATCCGGCACCGGTTTATGTGCGCCTTCCATGTGGAATGGGCGGGCCGTTAGCCGCCTTGACCGCAAAAAGCAAGGGGGAAGCAGCCATTCCGGTCTCGATCGAAACGATATGACCGACTCAACTCGGCGACAAACCGACTCCGTTCGTCGCAAAAAGGTTGAGAACAAAACAGGAACATGGAACAAAAAGTCCAACGAAACCGTCGCTGGTTAATAAATGGTTTCGCACATCGAAGCCGGAAGGACAAGATCATGGTTCAGGTCGCAGCCGCTCTCCTCTTCACCCTCGCCGCCGGTCTCGGCGTCACGGTGATCCTGGCCATGCTCCGGAATAACGAGAATGCGATTCTCTCGGCGCTGATCGGCGACGGCGCCTTCCCTGCCGACACCGCGCCCCAGCCCGGCCCCGTTCCGCAGAAGGTGACGCTGCGCCGTTCGCCGGCGCGCCGCGACACTCCTCGCCCGCTCCGCGCAGCAGTTCGCATGCAGCCGCAGCTTAGCCGCGCCGCCTGACCTTCGCATAGCTCGCGAGACCGAACGGAAGCGTCGCGGCATAGAGCGCGCAGACGGCGAGCAGGGTCAGCCAGGGCGCAGTGACGAGTGCAGCACCCATTAGGCCGACACCCGCCAGGGCGAACAAGCGCCACGAACGGCGAAGGCGGATCGAGGACCAGCTGTAGGTAGGGATCGCCGAAATCATCAGCATCGCGACGCCGAGCGCCCACGGCATCACGACATACCATTCACGAAACAGATCATCGCCTGTCGTCAGCCACAGGTAGACGGGGACGAACGACAGGCCCGCCCCCGCCGGTGCGGGAATACCGGTATTGAAGCCCGCCGACTTGTGCGGCTGGAAATCGGCATCCATGCGCGAATTGAAGCGCGCGAGGCGCAGCGCGCAGCACACGGCGAGCGCGAGCGCTGCCGTCCAGCCGAATTTGGGCGCATCCGCCAGCGACCAGAGAAAGAGGATCATTGCCGGCGCGACGCCGAAAGCAATCACGTCGGACAGCGAATCGAGCTCGGCACCGAATTTGCTCTGCGCGCGCAGCAACCGGGCTATACGACCGTCCATGCCGTCGAGCACCCCGGCGACGATGATCATTGTAACAGCCGCAGCCCATTCGCCGCCGATCGCAAAACGGACGCCGGTCAGCCCCGAACAGAGCGCAAGAAGCGTAATCGCATTGGGCGCGAAAGCGCGCAGCGGGACCCCGCCAATGCGACGCCGTTCGGCATCCGCGAGCGTCTCCGCGTCGTCGGCCACCTTACTGCCCGACGCCTTCGATCGCCTCGGCGGTGCCGATGCGCGCGACGACCGTCTCGCCGGCGAGCGTCCGCTGACCGAGCAGCACCTGCGGCGTCGTTCCCGCGGGCAGATAGACATCGACGCGGCTGCCGAAGCGAATGAGGCCGACGCGCTGGCCGGTGGTCAGTTCGCCCCCCATGCTGACGAAGGGCATGATGCGGCGCGCGACAAGCCCGGCGATCTGGGTAAAGCCGATGCGGATGCCATCGGCGCGTTCGACGACGAAATGCTGGCGCTCATTCTCCTCGCTCGCCTTGTCGAGGTCGGCATTCACGAACTTGCCGGGGATATAGACGAGCTTGCGCAGCGTGCCTGCAACGGGCGTGCGGTTGATGTGGACGTCGAAAACGCTCATGAAAATCGATACGCGCAGCATCGGCGCGGCGCCAAGCCCGTCGGGGCCGGCGATCTCGGGCGGCGGCGGCACTTCGGCGATCTGGGTGACGAGGCCGTCGGCGGGGGCGATGATCACATCGCCACCAGCCGGCGTTACGCGCACCGGGTCGCGGAAGAAGGCCGCGACCCAGACGGTCACGCCCAGCATCAGCCAGCCGACGATCTCCCAGCCGAGCAGCCAGAAGCAAAGGGTGACGATCCCGGCGATCAGGAGGAACTTGCGGCCTTCGGGATGAATCGAGGGCCACTGCCATTTGATACCGCCGCCGGGGCGGTTCGATGAGATGATATTCGACATGGCGTTCTTCTAGGGTGCGCCCCTCGCACTGACAATGGATAAGGCGCGCGTACAGTTCCACCACGGCGGTTGATCAATCGCGCCGCTTTGCCTAAGGCCCGCTGCAACTCCGACTCCCCAAGGAAAAAGGCTGAAAGCATGGGCAAGATCAAGGTAGCCAACCCGGTCGTCGAACTCGATGGCGACGAAATGACCCGGATCATCTGGCAGTGGATCCGCGAGCGACTGATCCTCCCCTATCTCGACGTCGACCTTCATTATTACGACCTCGGCATCGAGGAACGCGACCGCACCGACGACAAGATCACCGTCGAAGCCGCGAACGCAATCAAGAAGCATGGCGTCGGCGTGAAATGCGCGACGATCACCCCCGACGAAGCCCGTGTCGAGGAATTCGGCCTCAAGAAGATGTGGAAGTCGCCGAACGGCACGATCCGCAACATCCTGGGCGGCGTCGTCTTCCGCGAGCCGATCGTGATGAAGAATGTCCCGCGCCTCGTCCCCGGCTGGACCGACCCGATCGTCGTCGGCCGTCACGCGTTCGGCGACCAGTACAAGGCGACCGACTTTCGCGTCCCGGGACCCGGCAAGCTGCGCCTGGTGTTCGAGGGCGAGGACGGCACCGTCATCGACGAGGAAGTGTTCCAGTTTCCCACCTCGGGCGTCGCGATGGGGATGTACAATCTCGACGATTCGATCCGCGACTTCGCACGCGCCAGCCTGAACTATGGCCTCGCCCGCGAATGGCCGGTGTATCTGTCGACCAAGAACACGATCCTCAAGGCCTATGACGGCCGTTTCAAGGATCTGTTCGAGGAAGTGTTCCAGGCCGAATTCAAGGCGCAGTTCGACGCGCTCGGTATCGTCTACGAACACCGCCTGATCGACGACATGGTCGCCTCGGCGCTCAAGTGGTCGGGCAAGTTCGTCTGGGCCTGCAAGAATTACGACGGCGACGTCCAGTCGGATACCGTCGCACAGGGCTTCGGTTCGCTCGGCCTGATGACGAGCGTGCTGATGACCCCCGATGGCCAGACGGTCGAATCCGAAGCCGCGCACGGCACCGTCACGCGCCACTACCGCATGCACCAGCAGGGCAAGGCGACCTCGACCAACCCGATCGCGTCGATCTTTGCCTGGACCGGTGGCCTCAAGCACCGCGGCAAGCTCGACGGCACGCCCGAGGTGGTGAAGTTCGCCGACGACCTCGAAAAGGTCTGCGTCGCGACCGTCGAAAGCGGCAAGATGACGAAGGATCTCGCGCTGCTGATCGGTCCCGACCAGAACTGGCTGACCACCGAAGGCTTTTTCGAGGCAATCGTCGAAAATCTCGACAAGAAGATGGGCAGCTGAAAACAACCAAAAAGGTTGGGATAGCCATCTAGCCAATCGGGGCCGGCCTGCATAAGGTCGGCCCTTATGGTATCCGAAACAGAAACCTCCGCCATCGGCAACGCGCTGGTGGTGCTCGGCGCGGCGGGAATCGTTATCCCCGCCTTTGCGCGCTTCCGGATTTCGCCCGTCATCGGCTTCATCCTCGTCGGCCTGCTGGTCGGGCCGTCCGGGCTCGGCGCGCTCGCCGCCGACTTTCCCTGGCTGAAACATGTCACGATCGCCTCGACCGAGGATATCGCGCTTTTCGGCGAGTTCGGGATCATATTGCTGCTCTTCTCGATCGGGCTCGAACTGTCGTTCCGCCGGCTGTGGCAGCTCAGGAAGCTCGTGTTCGGGATCGGCGCGGCCGAGCTTTTCATCGCGGGCGCGATCCTCGGCACCGCCTTGTTGTTCCTCGGCAATCTTTCGACCCCCGCCGCCTATGGCCTCGGCATCGCGCTCGCGCTGTCATCGACGGCGCTGGTGCTGCCGATCGCCGGCACCAAATCCGCCGTCGGACGCGCCTCCTTTTCGATGCTGTTGTTCGAGGATCTGGCGCTCGTCCCGATCATCTTCGTCCTCGCCGCCCTGTCGCCCGCTGCATCGGGCGACAGCGCCGAACTGCTGCTCACGACATTGTGGCAAGGCGCGCTCGTCGTCGCGGCGCTCGCGATCGGCGGCTGGTTCCTGCTGCCCAAAATCTTCGCGCAGGCGGCACGTGCCAAGGATCCCGAGCTGTTCCTTGCCGCCAGCCTGCTCGTCGTCATCGTTGCGGCGCTGGCGACGGCGGCCGTCGGCCTGTCGCCGATCGTCGGCGCGCTGCTCGCGGGGCTGATGATCGCCGAGACCGAATATCATGGCGAGGTCGAGGCGATCACCGCGCCGTTCAAGGGCCTCGCACTCGGCGTCTTCCTGATCAGCGTCGGCATGGGGCTGAACCTCAAGACGATCGCGGCGCAATGGCCCCAGCTCATCGCGGCGGTCGTCGGTGTCGTCGTCGTCAAGGCGCTTGTTACCGCCGCGCTGCTGCGTTTTTCAGGCGCCGCGCGGCGCGGTACGGCTGCCGAGGTCGGGCTGCTGATGGCGAGCCCGTCGGAAACCACCCTCATCGTCCTCACCACCGCCTTGCAGGCGCAGCTGATCAGCCGCAGCACCGCCGAGTTCTGGCAGCTGGTCACCGCGATCGGCCTGACGATCACGCCACTGCTCGCGCGGGTGGGCCATGACATCGCACGGCGGATCGAGATGCGCACCGGCGACGCGCAAGGCGAAGAGACACCCGAAGGCCGCACCGTCATCGTCGGTTTCGGCCGCGTCGGCCACACCGTCGCCGAGCTGCTGCGCGAACATGATCGCCCCTATGTGGCGGTCGACGCCGATATCGATACCGTCGCGGCGGCGCGGCGCGACGGTTTCAGCGTGCGCTTCGCCGACGTCGCGCGACCGGGCAGCCTCGACAAGCTGGGCATCGAACATGCGCAGGCGATCGTGCTGACGATGGACGACCCGGTGCAGCAACTGCGCATGACGCGCCAGCTTCGCCAGAAATATCCCGACCTGCCGATCATCAGCCGCGCGCGCGATGCCGACCATGCCGGCGCGCTTTATCAGGCGGGCGCGAGCGACGCGGTGCCCGAAACGCTCGAAAGCTCGCTGCAGCTCGCCGAAGCGGTGCTGATCGATCTGGGCGTCGCGATGGGGCCGGTGATCGCGTCGATCCACGACGTGCGCGCGAAGATGCGCCACGACATCATGACCAAGGGCCAGCTGGAACATGAGCCGCGCATCCGCAGGACGCGCCGCACGCCGGGGAGCGAGGCCTTCTAGGGTGACCTAGCGCCCGCCCGCGGCCGGCGGTGCGGATGCAGCCCCCAGCGCCGCGGCATCGGCGAGCGTCATCCCCTTGGGCAGGATCGCGAGCGACCATTGGCGTTCGGGGTCAAGATATTGCTGCGCGAGCCGCTGGACGTCGGTGGCGGTGATAGCCGAAATATCATCCTGGATCGACAACGCGGCGGCGGCGACCCGCGGGTCGCGGGTCGCACCTTCGAGCAGGAACATCCAGTAGACGTTGCCCGTCGACGCCCGCGCAACCTGTTCGCGGATCGGTCCCGCGTTGCGCGCCAGTTCATCGGCGGTGACCGGCTTTGCGACGAGGTCGGCGGCGATCTCGCGGGCAATGCCATAGAAACGGTCGAGATCCTTCGGCGCGAGCAGACTGCCCACCAGCAGATAACCGCCGCTGTCGAAACCCGTCGGCCAGTGGCTGTCGACCACCGGACCATAGCTCGCCCCCTGTTCGGCGCGAAGGCGATCGAACAACCGGTCGTTGAAGATCGCCGCCAGCACTTCGAGCCCGCGCGCATCGCGCGGGTTGGCGAGGCCGCCGCCGGTCGGCCATGCGGTCATCGCCGCCGCCTGCCCCTGCTCGCCGCGATGGTAGGCGATTTCGGGCACCGTCACATGCTTCGCGAAATCGACGCGCTGCCCGCCGGGAGGCGCCAACGCCGTGCGCGGCGGCAGCGCGCCGAGCGTATCGGCGAGAATCTTCTTGTAGTCGACCGTTTCGAGATCGCCGAAAATCTGCACCTCGATCGGTCCGCTGGCGAGCCGCGGTTCCCAGAAGGCGCGGAAGGCGGCGGGGGTCAGCGCCTCGATCTGCGCCTTGTCGGGCGCGGCCCAGCGCGCGTCGTCGTTCGTCAGCCAGCCGCGCAGATTGCGGTCGAGCACCGCGTTCGGCGTCGCGTCGTTGAGGTCATATCCGGTGAGAAAACCGATACGCAGCCGGTCGACCGGCGCGGGGTCCCAGCGCGGTTGCGCCAGTTTTCCGGCAATCAGCCGCATCTGGTCGGCGAGATCGGCGGGATTGCTTTCGGCGGACAGTTCGAAAGCGTCGTCGTCGATCGCAAAGTTCATCTGGATCTGGCGCCCGTTGGTCAGCTGGTCGATCTCGTTCTGACCCCACGGACCGATCCCGCTTGCGACCAGCGCATAGTCGCCGGTCCACAGCAGGTTCGGCGCATCGGCCGCCACGCTGCGATTGCCGGCGCCGAAACGGACGTTGACGCGGACCTTGCCGGGCTCGACCTTGTTGTCCGACACCAGCGCGGTCACGCCGTTCGCGAGTTCGAGCCGCTCGACGCGAAGGCCAAGGACGCTGGTGGCGGCGGTGATCGTGCCCGGCTTGCCCAGGGCGGGAAGCTGCTTGAAGTCGGCCTTCACCGTCGCCAGCCGGTCGTCACGTGCGGTCACCGGCGCCTTCAGCGCGGCGAGCACCGCGGCGTTTCCGCCTGCGGCGGTCGGAGTGGTCAGCACGACGCGCGTCACCGGCGCGGCAAAGATCGCCTTGCTGATGTCGAGCATCACCCTGGGCGTGGCGGAGGCGCGGATCGCGGCGAACAGGTCGACCTGCCCCTGCGGGCTGGTCACCGTTTCGTTGATGTCGACCGCGCGTACCATGTCGTCGGCAAGGCGCGCGCCGGCTTCGTTGCGCGCATTTTCGAGTTCCTTGCGCAGAAACGCATCGATCTCGTTCGCTTCGCGATCGATATCTGCCTGCGACGGCGGGTTCGTCACCGCATCGGCGATCACCCCGCGCACGTCGGATAGCGCCGCCTTCCAGTCAGAGAGCGGAACGATCGACGCCATCGTCACGTCGGCGCTGCGGCTGACATATTGCTGTTCGACGGTCGCGACCAGATAGCTGCCACCGGTGCGCGCGCGGTTTTCCAGCCGGCGGTTGACCAGCGCCTGCGCGATGTATTCGAGATAGAGCCGCCGCGTGTTTTCGATCGTATCGACCCGTTTCTGCCACGGGCGCACCATCGCGAGCGTCAGCGCGAGCGGCTGGTTCGCCTCGACGATTTCCAGCGCCGCGGGCTTCTTGGGATCGGGCTTGCCGAAATCGGGTTGCGGCGGGTTCGGGCCGTCGGCGCGCCAGTCACCATAATATTTTTCGATCAGCCGCGCGAATTCGGCGGGATCACCGTCGCCGACCATGACCACCACGGCGCGGTCAGGGCGGTACCAGCGACCATGAAAGGCGGCGACCGTCGTCGCGTCGGCCTTGCCCAGCGATGCGGTCGTGCCGATCGGCGAACGGTCGCCGAGCAGCTGGCCGGCGAACAGATGCGCGTTGGTCGCGTCGCCGATCCGCTTTTGCGGGCCGTCGCCTTCGCGTAGCTCGGACATCACGACGCCGCGTTCGGCCGCGACGGCGAGCTCCGAAATCCGCGGTTCGCGTACCATGCCCGACAGCAATTTCATGCTCTCGTCGAGGTTGGCGGCGGTGACGCTCGGCAGATCCAGCTGGTAAACGGTCTGGGTCGGCGTCGTCTGCGCGTTCGAATCGCTGCCGAACGTGACCCCGAAGCGCTGCCAGATCCGCTTCGCTTCGCCGTCGGGAATATGTTCCGACCCGCGGAAGGTCAGATGTTCGAGCAAATGGGCATAGCCGCGTTCCTGTTCGGTCTCGAACATCGACCCGACGTCCATCCGCACGCGGATCGATACCTGCCCCGGCGGTACGCCATTGTTGCGCACGGCGTAGCGCACGCCGTTCGGAAGTACGCCGAACTGCCACGCGGTATCGCGCGGAATGTCGCTGCCAACATAGAGCCAGTCGCTGTTCTTCGCCTGACTTTGGGCGGTCGCCTGCGGTGCCGCGACCTGCGCGCCGGCTGCAAGCGGGGTCGTCAGCAGCGCGGCAGCGCCGGCAAAAAGAAACAAACGGGCAAAACGAAGCGGCAAGCGCGCGGGAGAAATCGTCATTGGCCCGTCTTATCGCCTTCGAACCTTGCTGGCCACTGAACTGTCGCCGCCGCTTGTCCTTGGCGCGCCGGACGACTAGCCAGATGCGATGAACGCCCTCCCGACGCCCCCCCTCGCCGCGCTCGTACAGATGACCAGCGGAATCGATCCCGCAACCAACCTCGGGACGATCGACCGCGCGATGGCCGAGGCGGCGGCCGGCGGTGCGGTCATGGCCTTCCTGCCCGAGATGTCGCTGCTGATCGACCGCGACCGCGCGCGGTCGGCCGCGCACATCGCGCGCGAGACCGACAACGCCTGGCTCTCCGCATTGCAGGGTCTCGCACAGAAACATCGAATATGGCTGCACACGGGGTCGATCGCGCTGCTCGCCGACGACGGCAAACGGCGCGTCAACCGCAGCCACGTCATCGCTGCCGACGGCGACATCCGCGCACGCTACGACAAGATCCACATGTTCGACGTCACGCTGCCATCGGGCGAGAACTGGCAGGAATCGGCAGCCTATGCCGGCGGGGACATGATTGTGGTCGTCGCGACGCCACTGGGGCAACTGGGCCTCAGCATCTGTTACGACCTGCGTTTTCCCGAACTCTATCGGGCGCTGGTGGACCGCGGCGCGACGCTGATCGCGATTCCCGCCGCCTTCACCGTATCGACGGGCGAAGCGCATTGGCATGTGCTGATGCGCGCGCGGGCGATCGAAACCGGCTGTCACGTGCTGGCGGCCGCACAATGCGGTCAGCACGACGACGGCCGGCAGACCTATGGCCACAGCCTGGCGGTCGATCCGTGGGGCGTCGTTCTGGCCGACGCGGGCGGGGATATGGAAGGCGGCGACTATACGCTGACGTTGGTGCCGATCACCGGCGGCGCGGCGAACAGCGCGCGACAAGCGATACCGCTCGACCGGTCACGCGCGAACCGCAATATCGACTTTTGAAGCGGCGCGCGTTGACGCGCGCCATTTGCCTGCAGCTTGTCGCTCCGGCACGGGGCCAATGCGAAGCCACGAAAACCCCTTCGCCAAATGCGCATCATCCAAATGCACAAAGGGCCCCGAGCGAAGCTCGGAGCCCTTCGGTTTATCGGATGATAATCCAGATCAGCCCGGGCTGGTCGGATTGTCGTCGTTGTTGTCCGACGCGATGATGATGCCACCGACGATCGCAACGAGAGCGAGGACAGCGATGATCCAGCTCGTGCTGCCTTCGAGTTCGCTCTGGCCATCAACGGTCGAAACGGCGGCAGCGGCAGGAGCAGCCGACGCTGCAACAGGAGCCGCAATCATCGAGGTTGCCGCGAGAGAGATCGCAGCTTTCTTAAGCAGGTTCATCATATTCTCCGTCCACTGGATTAGTCTTGTCGAATCACACCAGAGGACATCCCCCGGTCTGCTTCTGCATGGCCCTCTTACGGATGGTGGCCAGCAAATGCAACGACGATTTGCCCTAGCCCGCCAATTCTTAGTAAATTGCTAAATAGGGAGAAAGTAACTGGCTCGGGCAGCCTTATGCGCGTCGGACGCGCTCGAAGGATTCGCTGGTAACGGGATATCCCAGATGCTCCGGAATGCACAGATGGCTCTGCCCGCCGCGGTCTTCGATCCATGGGGTGATCAGTTCGATCGGAAACTGGCCAGAATGTACAGAAAACCCTGAAAAATCCGAAGCTTGTGCCAGTCGCTCGAGATTTCGGCGGGTCGGAAAAATCACCGATACGTCGCCGCGGTCGGCCATCATCAGCGTGTCCCGCGCGCTCGCCCAGAAGATATGGCTGTGCTCGGCCTCTTCGACCGTCAGTTCGTGACCATGCGCCGGCGCCTCGACCGCATAGAATCGTGTGTCGAAAGTCCGCGATTCCTTGAAATTGGGGCACCAGCGCGCGAAGGGCACCAGCGATTCCAGTGCGAGTCGGTCGGCGCGCGCGGCCAATATGCCCGATAACAGCGTTCCGGCGAGCAACGCCCGCCGCACCTCTGCCACTTCCTTTTCTGCAAGCGACGGCCAACCGACGGCGAGGCCCGTTTCCTCGAGCGTCTCGCGCAACGCCGCCACCCGCGCCGCGCCGTCGGCCTCATCGGCGCCGAGGCCATGCCGCTGTGCCACAAGATAATCGTCGGGATCGACGCGGCCGCCCGGGAAGACCACGGCACCGGCGGCAAAGGCCATCGTCGTCGCGCGCTTGACCATCAATATCTCGTCGGGTCCGCCGCTGTCCGCCGGACGCATGATGACGAGCGTTGCGGCGGGAATCGCGCCGTCGGGCAAGATTTCAGCCGGTTTGGAGGGCGGAACGGCATTGGTCATCCGGCAAGCGTAACCGCGCTGCGCGGCCTTGTCATCTTGGCATTGCGGGCCAGCGCCAGCAGGTGCAAGATGCACGGCGTCGGGCAAGGTATCTGGCGGGAAACGGGGAGCAGGGCATTGGGAATCGTCGAGATTTTGGGTGTTGCCGGCAGCCTTAGCCTGCTGGCCGGCTGGCGGCTCTACCTCACCATATTGGCGACCGGTACCGCGATGCATTTCGGCTGGCTGCCACTGCCGGAGCATCTCGCGGCGCTACAGGTGCTTGCGAACCCCTGGGTGCTGGGGGTCGCGGCAGTCGGCACGCTCGCCGAGTTCCTCGCCGACAAGATCGCATGGGTCGATTCCATCTGGGATACGATCCACAGCATCATTCGCCCGCTCGGCGGCGCGTTGCTTGCACTCGCGCTGGTCGATTCGTCCGACCCGGCGTGGCAGGTCATCGCGTTTCTGCTGGGCGGCGGCGGCGCATTGCTCAGCCATGGTGCCAAAGCCACGACGCGCGCAGTCGTCAACGTCAGCCCCGAACCATTCAGCAATGCGGCGGTGTCGACCGGCGAGGATGTTGCGACGGGCGGCCTGCTTGCGCTCGCCATCGCCTATCCGCCGCTGGCGATCGTCATCGCGATCCTGCTCGCGGTCGCAGCGGTTGTCGTCATCATCGCGCTTCGACGCCTGCTGCGCAACATCAAGGCAACGCTGAAAAAGGCGCTCGGCGATGCTCCGCCGGAAGCACCCAAGGCACCACCTCTCTGAAATCGCCCGACCTTATTGGCAATTTGGCAACAAATAGATTATAGGCCCGGCAATATCCGCGCTGTTTTCCTGTTGTTACGGGGAAATGGGGACCAGGCGGCACCCGTTTCAAAAAGGGGAAGCCATATGGTCTGCAACGCGTTTTCGCCGATCCCTCGCACCAGCCGCAACGATCGTTTCTTCGCTTCGCGACGCGGGCGCCTGTTGCTTTTCACCGCGCTGGCGTCGCCGCTGAGCCACGCATCTCCGGCGCTGGCCCAATGTGTCTTCACGCCGACGGCCGGCGACGATGCCCACGTCTGCGGGAGCGGAACCTCGGCGGGCGGCCTGAATGATCCGGGCGGCAACAACCGGCTCGACCTGCCGGCCGGCGGAACCGGGACCATCGCGGGCAATGTGACGTTCGGGTCGGGCGCCGACATTGTCGTGATCGGGTCGGGCCAGATCACCGGATCGGTCGATCAGGGCAATGGCGGCGACCGCTTCGAAATCAGCGCAGGCACGGTGAGCGGCACCGTGCAGCAAGGCGAAGGCATCGACGACTTCCGCATGACGGGCGGCGAGATCAACGTCCTCAACCAGGGCGGCGCGCTCGACACCTTCTTCATGTCCGGAGGGCGCATCGTCGATGCGTTCGACGACGGCGACATCGCGACGATGACCGGCGGCCGCATCGGGCGCGTCAACATGAAGCTCGCCGACAATCTTTTCGACATGTCGGGCGGCACGATCGACCGCAATCTCGTCACCGGTTTCGGCAACGACACCATCATCCTGTCGGGCGGCACGATCGGCGGCAACATCAGCGTGTCGGGCGGCACCGACAGCGTCACCATCACCGGCGGATCGGTCGGCGGCGACATATTGATGAGCGTCGGAACCGACAGCGTCGTCTGGGATGGCGGCGGCGTCGTCCACGGTATGATCGATATGGGCGGCGATGACGATACGGCGCGGCTCGCCAACCTCACGAACGCCCATCTGGGTGCATCGCCGCGCATCACCGGCGGTGCCGGGATCGATGCGCTCGTCTTCGACAATGTGACGACAGGTGGCATCGCGCGCTTCGACGGCTGGGAAAACATCGACGCGACCAACGACAGCGAACTGACCTTCGACGGCTTTCTGACGCTGGGCGACGCCGGCACCGGAACGGGCCGCTTCATGCTCGATGCGTCGAGCACCATCTTCGGCGGCGGCAGCGACGGCGGCATTGCCGCCTTTACCGCCGGCCAGCGCGCGACGCTGGTCAACGCCGGCCGGATCGACCTGACCAATGGCAGCGCCGGTCCCGGCGACAGCTTTACCGTGCGTGGCGATTATGTCGGCGACGGCGGGCTGCTGCTGATCGACACCGTGCTCGGCAACGACGCGTCGCTTTCGGACAAGCTGGTGATCGATGGCGGTGCGGCCACGGGATCGACTGGCATCACCGTGCTGAATGCCGGCGGCACCGGGGCCCGCACGACGCAGAACGGCATCATGGTTGTCGAGGCGATCAACGGCGCGACAACCGCGAGCGGCGCCTTTGCGCTCAATCACCGTGTCGCGGTGGGGGCGTTCGAATATTATCTGTTCAAGGGCGGCGTTTCGGCGGGAACGACCGATAACTGGTATCTTCGCTCGACGCTGGTGACCCCGCCCCCCGCACCGACGCCCACGCCGCCGCCCGAGCCCGCGCC
>NZ_DATMST010000340.1:0-14667 GCF_035565275.1 Sphingopyxis sp. | reverse complement strand
ACTCGCTTCGGCCTCGGCGGCGCGCGATCTTGCCGCTGCCGGCATTGCCTCGGCCGAAGCTACCCGCGGCTCGGCAAGCGGTGACCTCGGTGCCGCCGAAGCCGTGGTGCGCGGGACGACGATTAACACCGCACCCGACGTAGCGGCCGCCGAAGCGCGGCTCGAAAAAGCGCGCCTCGATCTTGCGCGCACCGTGCTGCGCGCGCCCGTCGACGGCATCGTTACCAACCGGCAGGTGCAGGTCGGTCAGCGGATCGCCGCGGGCGCGCCGATCATGGTACTCGTCCCGATCGCGACCGCCTATGTCGACGCCAATTTCAAGGAAAGCCAGTTCCAGGACATCCGTATCGGCCAGCCGGTCGAGCTGGTATCGGACTATTATGGCGGCGATGTCGTCTATCGCGGCAAGGTGACCGGTATCGCCGGCGGCACCGGTGCGGCCTTCTCGCTGATCCCCGCGCAGAATGCGACGGGTAACTGGGTGAAGGTGGTGCAACGCCTGCCGGTGCGTATCGCGCTCGATCCGAAAGAGCTGAAGGCGCACCCGCTGCGCGTCGGCCTCTCGATGGAAGCCACGATCGACACGCGCGGCAACTGAAATGGCTAGCGCCGCCGCTCCCGCATCCGCAATCCCCGCCGAGCCGCAACCGCTGACCGGTGCGCGGCTGATCGTCGCGGCCTTCGCGCTGGCGCTCGCCAATTTCGTCGTGGTGCTCGACACCACGATCGCTAATGTGTCGGTGCCGCATATCGCGGGCGGACTCGCGGTGTCGCCGACGCAGGGGACATGGGTGATCACCAGCTATGCTGTCGCTGACGCGATCAGCGTGCCGCTCACCGGCTGGCTTGCGATGCGGTTCGGCACCGTGCGCTGGTTCATGATCTCGATCATCGGGTTCGGTATCTTCTCCTTCCTTTGCGGCGTCTCGCGTACGCTTGACGCGCTGGTGCTCTTCCGCGTGCTGCAGGGCCTCGCCGGCGGGCCGCTGATGCCGCTGTCGCAGATCCTGTTGCTGCGCATCTTCCCGAAGGAAAAGGCCGGGATCGGGCTTGCGATCTGGGCGATGACAACGACTACTGCGCCGATTCTCGGGCCGATCCTCGGCGGCACGATCAGCGACAACTGGACCTGGCCGTGGATTTTCTTCATTAACCTGCCCGTCGTCGCGATCTGCGCGTTTGGCGTATTCACGCTGCTCTCGCCGTTCGAGACCAAGCGCGCAAAGGCACGCATCGACGTGATCGGCCTGATCCTGCTCGTCGTATCGGTCGGCGCGTTCCAGATCATGCTCGACACCGGCCGCGAGCATGACTGGTTCGGATCGGTGTGGATCGTCGGGCTTGCGGTCGTCGCCGCGATCAGCTTCGCTGCCTTCGTGATCTGGGAACTTACCGACGCCAATCCGGTCGTGAACCTGCGCATCTTCCGCTTTCGCGGCTTCAGTTTCGCGACCATGGCGATCTCGCTCGGCTTCGGCGCCTTCTTTGCGCAGGTGGTGCTGACACCGCTATGGCTCCAGCAGGTCGCGGGCTATACGGCGACCGAGACGGGCTTCATTGTCGCCTGGCTCGGCGTGTTCGCGGTGCTGCTGTCGCCCGTCGCGGCGGGGCTGATCACCAGGATCGATGTGCGCATCACCATCTCGGCGGGTATTCTCTGGATGGCATTCATGTCGATCCTGCGCGCGAGCTGGAACGCCGACGTCGGCTATTGGACGCTCGCGCTGCCGCATATCCTGCAGGGGATCGGCATGCCTTTCTTCTTCGTCGGACTGACCGCGCTCGCGCTGAGCTCGGTGCCCGCGCAGCACCAAACCTCGGCGGCAGGGCTGATGAGCTTCCTGCGCACGCTGTGCGGCGCGATCGGTACCGCTGTCGCAACGACCGCATGGGATGACGCGAGCCGGGTTTCGCGGTCGGAACTGGTGTCGTCGCTCAACAATCCCGAAGCGACGATGACGTCGCTGCAAAGTGCCGGACTGACGCTCGAACAGGCGCGCGGTGCGATCGAGCGATTGGTCGAGGTGCAGGCCTCGACGATCGGGGTGCTTCACCTGTTCCTCGCGTCGGGGGTCGTGTTCGTGATTGCCGCGGCGTCGGTGTGGCTTGCGCCGCGGCCGAAGCAGATATCGATGGGCGGAGGGCACTAGCGGAAGCGCGATAAAGCGGTTTCACCCGCTTGGGCTTCGCTCTCCGTCATGCTAGGCGCGCCGCCATGTTGACGATCAATAGCCTCACCGTTCGCCTCGGCGGACGCACTATCCTCGATCGCGCAGGCGCAAGCCTGCCGGGCAAAAGTCGCACCGGGCTTATCGGCCGCAACGGCGCGGGCAAATCGACGCTGATGAAAGTGATGATCGGTCAGCTCGAAGCCGACGAAGGCGGGATCGAAATGCCGCGCAAGACCCGCGTCGGCTATATCGCGCAGGAAGCGCCGAGCGGAATCGCGACGCCTTTTGACACCGTGCTCGCCGCCGACACCGAACGCGCCGAACTGCTCGCCGCGTCCGAGGTCGAACAGGACCCCGACAAACTGGGCGACATTCACGAGCGGCTGATCGCGATCGACGCCTATACCGCGCCCGCGCGCGCGGCGCGCATCCTGATCGGGCTGGGTTTCGACGAGGAGATGCAGGGCCAGCCGCTCGACAGTTTCTCGGGCGGGTGGAAGATGCGCGTTGCGCTTGCGGCGCTGCTCTTCTCGAACCCCGACCTGCTGCTGCTCGACGAACCTTCGAACCACCTCGACCTCGAAGCGACGATGTGGCTCGAAAGCTTCCTGCGCGCTTACCCCGGCCAGCTCGTCGTGATTAGCCACGAGCGCGACCTGTTGAACAACGTTGTCGATCACATCCTCCATCTCGAGGGCGGCAAGGTGACGCTCTACCCCGGCGGTTATAATGATTTCGAGCGTCAACGCGCCGAACGGATCGCGCAACTTGCTGCGGCGAAAGCCGCGCAGGATGCGCAGCGCGCCAAGCTGCAGGATTATGTCGCACGCAACAGCGCGCGCGCCTCGACCGCGAAGCAGGCGCAGTCGCGCGCCAAGCAACTCGCGCGCATGCAGCCGATCGCGGCGGTCGCCGAGGACCCCAGCCTCGTCTTCGATTTTCCGAGCCCTGATGAGCTCAAGCCGCCGCTGATCACGCTCGATCTTGCGAGCGTCGGATATACGCCCGGCGCGCCGATCCTGACGCGGCTGAACCTGCGCATCGATCCCGACGATCGCATCGCGCTGCTCGGCCGCAACGGCAACGGCAAGACGACGCTCGCGCGTCTGCTCGCGGCGCAGCTGACGCCGATGGACGGCGCGATGGCGGCCTCAGGCAAGATGCGCGTCGGTTATTTCACCCAGTATCAGGTTGAAGAACTCGACGGCAGCGATACGCCATTGGGCCATATGACGCGCGTGATGACTGGCAAGACGCCCGGCGCAGTGCGCGCGCAGCTCGGACGCTTCGGCTTCACCGGTAACAAGGCGACCACCGAGGTCGGCAAGCTGTCGGGCGGCGAGCGTGCGCGGCTCGCGCTCGCGCTGATCACGCGCGACGCACCGCACCTGCTCATCCTCGACGAGCCGACCAACCACCTCGATGTCGATGCGCGCGAGGCACTGGTGCAGGCGCTCAACGGCTTCGACGGCGCGGTGCTGATCGTCAGCCACGACCGCCACATGCTCGAACTCACCGCCGACCGGCTCGTCCTCGTCGACGACGGTACCGCGCGCGATTTCGACGGCAGCATGGACGATTATGTCGCCTACATCCTCGGCAAGGGCGCACCGGCGAAGGAAAGGGCGTCGAAGGCCGACCGCAAGGAAGATCGCAAGGCCGCCGCCGCGGCGCGCGAGGCGGCGGCGAAGATCAAGAAGGGCGTCTCGGATGCCGAGGCCGACCTCGCCAAATATCAGGTCATCCTCTCCGCGATCGATCGCGCGATGTTCGACCCGCAGGGCGCCGCGAACGAGTATAAGGGCCTGACGATGAGCGAGCTGTCGCAGCGGCGCGGCAAGATCGTCGCCGCGCAGGAAGCCGCCGAAGCGCGCTGGGTCGCGGCGAGCGAGGCGCTGGAAGCGTTCGAGACCGCGGCGGCCTAGATTATCCGTCCCTTCATCGTCACCCCGGACTTGATCCGGGGGCCAGCCAATCGCGGCAGCTTCGTCATGGATCGGCCTGCATTGACTCGATGACCTCGATCCATCATAATAGTTACAATTGAAACCAGATGGGATTGCGATCATGGCCGACCTCTTCGAAAATCCGCTGGGCCTCGACGGCTTCGAATTCGTCGAATTTTCGGCGCCGGAGAAGGGCATTCTCGAACCCGTGTTCGAGGCGATGGGCTTTGCCCAGATCGCGCATCACCGCTCGAAGGACGTCCAGTTGTGGCGTCAGGGCGGCATCAACCTGATCGCCAATTACGAACCCAAATCGGCCGCGGCCTATTTCGCCGCCGAGCATGGCCCGTCAGCGTGCGGCATGGGCTGGCGTGTCCGCGACGCCGCGAAAGCCTATAACGAAGCGATCGAACGCGGCGCCGAGCCGGTCGAGGTCAATCCCGGCCCGATGGAACTCCGCCTGCCCGCGATCCGCGGCATCGGCGGCTCGATCATCTATCTGATCGACCGTTACGGCGACGACCTCAGCATCTACGACATCGACTTCATCTATGAAGAGGGCGTCGATCGCCACCCGGTCGGTGCGGGGATGCAGTTGATCGATCATCTGACGCACAATGTCTACGGCGGCCGGATGGCGCATTGGGCGGCGTTCTATGAGCGCATCGCGGGCTTTCGCGAGATCCGCTATTTCGACATCAAGGGTGAATATACCGGCCTGACCTCGAAGGCGATGACCGCCCCCGACGGCAAGATCCGCATTCCACTCAATGAAGAGGGCGCGGGCGGCAAGGGCCAGATCGAGGAGTATCTGCGTGCCTATAATGGCGAGGGCATCCAGCATATCGCGTTCAGCTGCGACGATCTCTACGCCGCATGGGACAAATTGAAGGCGCTCGGCAACCCGTTCGCGCCGTCGCCGCCGGCGACCTATTACGAGATGCTCGAAGAGCGCCTCCCGGGCCATGGCGAGTCGGTCGAGGGTCTCCAGTCGCGCGGCATATTGCTCGACGGCTCGACCACCGAAGGCGACCCGCGCCTGCTGCTCCAGATTTTCGGTCAGACCGTGATCGGCCCGGTCTTCTTTGAATTCATCCAGCGCAAGAAGGATGAAGGCTTTGGCGAGGGCAATTTTACGGCGCTGTTCAAATCGATGGAAATGGACCAGATTCGCCGCGGAGCCCTGAACGTCGAGGAACCAGCCGAATGAGGAGCCCGATCAAATTGGGCGGCGTCCACCACGCCGCCTATCGCTGCAAGGACGCGAAGGAAACGGTCGATTGGTACGAGCGCATGCTCGGCATGACCTACACGACCGCGTTCGCCGAGGATCATGTGCCGTCGACCGGCGAATATGACCCCTATATGCACGTCTTCCTCGACGCGGGGAACGGCAACATCCTCGCGTTCTTCGAGCTGCCGAACCAGCCTGTCATGGGGCGCGACGAGAATACCCCGGCATGGGTCCAGCATCTGGCGTTCAAGGTCGGCAGCTTCGACGAACTGGTTGCCGCGAAGGCGCATCTGGAAAGCGAAGGCGTCGACGTGCTCGGCCCGACGCACCACGGCATCTTCAAGTCGATCTATTTCTTCGACCCCAACGGCCACCGCGTCGAACTCGCGTGCGACATCGGCACCGACGAGCAATATGCCGAACTGAAACGCGTCGCGCCGCTGATGCTCGAAGAGTGGAGCCAGACCAAAAAGGCGCCGCGCCATGCCGACTGGCTGCATACGGCGGCTAACGAGTAGGCCTCGCAGAGAAGCGGATTCTTCTTGTTTCGTTACCCCGGACTTGATCCGGGATCCGTGGGCCCGACGCTGGCGTAAATGGACCCCGGATCAAGTCTGGGGTGACGATGTAGCGGGCGTTAGTCTAATTCGCGTCCGCGTCGTCTGCTTACTTCCGGTCCAGCCCGATGCTTTCCAGCGTCGCGCCGCTGCACTCGTCGGCTTCCTTGGACTTGCCGTCGCCGGACAGCGCGCCGATCGCGAGGAAACCCGCGACCACGGCGACCAGAAACGCGCCAGTGACCCAGATCAGATATTTGTCGATGAACGCCTTGATCGGCGCCCCGAACAGTCGGAACAATATGCCGACAAGCATGAAGGAAAAGGCCCGGCTGGCAAGGCTCGCCCACAGGAAGGTCCAGAAATTCATGTGGATGAAGCCGGCGGTGATCGTCAGCAGCTTGAACGGGATCGGCGTCGCACCCTTGATCAAGATGATCTCCGCACCGAATTCGCGCAAATAACAGGCGGCCGGCGGGAAGGCATCGGTCAGTCCGAGCACGCCGAGCAGCCACAGTCCGACGCTTTCATAGAGAAAGAAGCCTATCCCGTAGCCGAGCATACCGCCCGCGACCGACGCGAGCGTGCAGATGACCGCATAGCGCACCGCCTTTTTCGGATTGGCGAGGCACATCAGCCCGAGCAGCGGGTGCGGCGGGATCGGGAAAAAGCTCGCTTCGACAAAAGATACCAGCGCCAGCCAGAACTCGGCATGCGGATGCGCCGATTTCTCCATCGTCCAGTTGTACAGGCGCGTGATGATCGACGGCTTGCGAGTGGTGGCGGTCATGCTGGTCCTTGGTACCGGGTCAGGATGACCACAGCCTCCCTATGCCGTTCGTGTCGAGCGAAGTCGAGACACCCATCAGTCGCCCTTGCCTTCGGGGTGTCTTGACTTCGCCCGACACGAACGGAGAATCGGGTCGGTTAATGCCGGAAATGGCGCATCCCGGTGAACACCATCGCGAGGCCCGCTTCGTTCGCCGCCGCGATCACTTCGTCGTCGCGGATCGATCCGCCCGGCTGGATGACGCAGGTCGCGCCCGCCTCGACTGCGGTGAGCAAGCCGTCGGCGAACGGGAAGAAGGCATCGCTCGCGACCGCGCTGCCGACGGTGCGCGCCTCGGCCCACCCGTGGCTCTCGGCGGCTTCGCGTGCCTTCACCGCGGCGATGCGCGCGCTGTCGCGGCGGTTCATCTGCCCCGCGCCGATGCCCGCGGTCGATCCGCCCTTGGCGTAGACGATCGCGTTCGACTTCACATGCTTGGCGATCGTCCATGCGAACAGCGCGTCTGCGAGTTCTTCCTCGGTCGGCGCGCGGTCGGTGACGACCTTCAGGTCGGCGCGGGTGATGCGGCCATTGTCGCGGCTCTGCGCGAGCCAGCCGCCGGCGATCGTCTTTATCATCAGCCCGCCGCGCGCCGGATCGGGCAGTTCGCCGGTGAGCAGCAGGCGGAGGTTTTTCTTCTTCGCGAACACCGCGCGCGCATCGGCGTCGGCGTCGGGCGCGCAGACGACCTCGGTGAAGATGCCGCTAATCGCTTCGGCCGTCGGTCCGTCGAGCGGCCGGTTGACCGCGATGATCCCGCCGAAGGCCGAGACATCGTCACACTTGAGCGCCGCGTCATAGGCCTGGGCGATCGTCGCGGCACTCGCGACGCCGCACGGATTGGCGTGCTTGACGATCACGCAGGTCGGATCGGCCTCGCGGAATTCGGCGACCAGCTCGAGTGCCGCATCGGCGTCGTTGATATTGTTGTAGCTGAGTTCCTTGCCCTGCACCTGTTCGGCGCCTGCAATGCCGCGCGGTCCGGGCACGGCGGGGATATAGAGCGCGGCCTGCTGGTGCGGGTTTTCGCCATAGCGCAGTTCGGCCGACAGCTTGGCGGTCAGCGGCAATGTTTCGGGGAACGTCCGGCCTTGATCGGCGATCGCGAACCAGCGGGCAATCGTGCCGTCATAGGTCGCGGTGTGCGCGAAAGCCGTCGCGGCAAGTCGCTTGCGCAGCGCCAGCGTGGTGGCGCCGTCATTGGCTTCCATCTCTTCGATTACCGCTACATAATCCTCGGGCTCGGTAACGATGCCGACGAACGCATGGTTCTTCGCCGACGAGCGCACCATCGCAGGGCCGCCAATGTCGATATTCTCGATGATCGTGTCGCGGTCGGCACCGCTCATGACGGTCTGCAGAAAGGGATAGAGGTTGACCACCACCAGATCGATCGCGCCGATGCCATGCTCCTCCATCGATGCGACATGCGCCGCATCGTCGCGCACCGCGAGGATGCCGCCGTGGACGGTGGGGTGCAGCGTCTTGACGCGGCCGTCCATCATCTCGGGAAAGCCGGTGAGGTCCGAAACGTCGAGGACGGTGTGGCCCGCTTCGCGCAGCGCCTTGGCGGTGCCGCCGGTCGATACGAGTTCGACGCCGTGGCGGACGAGCGCGGCGGCAAGGTCGGCGAGCCCCGCCTTGTCGCTGACGGACAGGAGGGCGCGGCGGACGGGAATCAGGTCGGTCATGGAAAGGGCGGCCTTTGCAGGATGGGAAAGACGCGGCCCCCCTAGGCGGGTGGGGCCGCTATCGCAACCCTTCCGCCCCTTTTTAGAGCCCCAATGCCGCCGCGATCTGGTCCCAGCGCACCAGCTTGAAATTCTGCGCCTTGGGGGCGTTATCCCCATCCTGCGCGAGGAAGATGCCGTCGGGGAAGGCGGGGCCGAAATTGCCCGCGACCGCTTCGATCCCGTCGGTCTCGCTCGTCGCGCCGAATGTGCCTGCGGCGACGGCAAAGCGCCCGACATAGTCCACGCCCGGCAGGCGGAACACGGCATACGCGTTGTCGCCCTGGCTCGACGCGAGCAGGTAGCGCTCACCCTTGTGATCGATCGTCGCAAGGCCTTCGACGTCGGCGACGAGGCGCCGGTTGTCCACCGGCGCAACGAGGCGTGTGGTGGCGGTGTTGCCATTGGGCTTCAGTTCCCAGATGCCGGCGTCTTCCTCGCCCACATAGAGCGTGTCGCCGTCGAAGACGCAGCCTTCGGACTGGGTCGGGATCTTGTATTCCCATTGGACCATGAAGCTTGGCGCGCCATCGACCGAAAGCGTGCCGACGCGCACCGTGCCGTCCTTGACGATCAGCGCTGCGGTGACCGGCGCGCCGGGCGCGGTTTTTTTGAGGCAGAGGCCATAGGCTTCGCCGGTGCCCGCCGCCGCACGGCCGAGTGCGGTAACAGCGGGCTTGTCGGCGTCAAGACGGAACACCGCAAGATGCGCGTTCACGCCGTCGTTGCGGTCGCTTGCGACGATGATGTTGCCCGCGACGTCGACATTGTTGACGAGACCCGCCTGGGTGAAGGCGATATCCTTGCCGGCCAGGTCATAGACGTGGAGGCCCGCCTTCTTGTCGGTGGCGACGATCAGCGCGCGGTCCGGATTGGCGGGGTCGATCCAGATCGCGGGATCGTCGGCGGCGTCGGCCTTGCCCGTGCCGACGGGCGCGGTTTCGCCGCTCGCGGTGACTTGCACCGGCGGCAGGCCGGTGAATACGGGTTCGCTTGCGACGCAGCCCGCGACGGTCGCAGCGAGCGTCGCAGAGGCGAGCAAGGTGGAAATCCGGTTCATCATATTACCCCTGTTCTCCCTATTTGCCCGTCGCGACGCAGCGCCCGCCGTCGGGGCCGACTTCGCCCGCGCAGGTGCGCGTGGCAAGCGTCGGCTCGTCGATTTCGGTGAGGCGATTGCCGCCCGCCGTGCGGTCGAGATTGAAGCCGTCGTACAGCTTGCCCGACGCGCTATAGGTACGGAACCGGAGCCGCTTCGGCTCGACATCGACGATCTGATAGAGTTCGGTCGCCTCGGCGATCTTGTCGGGCTGGTTCGGCGCCCGGTCGTTGAGGCGATACATCTTCGAACCCGTCACCGACACCAGATAGACCGGACCCTGGACGCTGCCGTCGGCGCGCGCGCTGGCGCTCGCCTCGCGGCCGGCTTCGCCGGTCAGCCGGCTATAGCAATGGTCGTGGCCCTGTAGCACGAGGTCGACCTTGCGTTTTTCGAACACCGGCTTCCATGCCGCCTTGATTTCCTTTGTATCGTTTGGACGCGCGCAGGTGAACACCGGCTGGTGGAACAGCACGACATTCCAGTTCGCCTTCGACGAGGCGAGCGTGGCGTCGAGCCAGTCGGTCTGCGCCTTCATCGACCCGAGGTCGATCGCGGCGGTGCCGTCGAGGACGATGAAGCGCACGCCCTGATAATCGGTGTAATAGGTCGTCGCCCTGACCGGGGCGGCGCCGTTCGACGGCAGCGCGAATTGCGCGGGCCAATAGGGCCCGAGCTTGCGGCTTTCGCTGCCGTCGCGTTTCGGGACATCGACATATTCATGATTCCCGGCCGCGGGCACCTGCGGGACGATCGCATAATTATAGCCTCCCGCCTGATTCCACTCGCCCCATTCGTCGTCATGGTCGAGGTCGTCGCGCTGCGCGACGAGGTCGCCGGCGTGGACGACGAGGCGGATGTCGCCATTGGCGTGGAACGCCTGCCGGATCACACGGCTCGCATAGGTGAGGATGCCGTTCTGGACATCGCCGAGATAAAGGAAGCGAAAGGGCTTCGCCTCGGCCGCCGCAGTGCGGAACTGATACCATTCGCTCCAGCCCGCCGCGCCCTTGACGCGGTAGGCATAGGCGGTGTCCGGCGCGAGGCCGGTGAAGCGGACCTGATGGTAGAGCGCAGGGCCGTAACTGCTGTCCACCGGCATGGCCTTGCCGGTGATCAGCACTGCCTTTTCCTCGAGCGTCGGTCCATCGACCGACACCGCGAGCTGGGCCTGCGAGGCGGCCTGCGCGGTGTCAGTGCGAAAAGCGACCGCCATCTCGCGCGCCGGGTCGGCGCCCGGCGTGAGCACGATGCGGTCGGGGAGGTTTTTCGGCGCATAGGGAAGGCCGGGCGAACGCGGGACCGGTCCGCCGCCTTCCTGTGCATGCGCGGGTAGCGACGAACCCCCGATAGCCAGCCCTGCAGCCAGCGGCAGCAGGGCAAAACGGCAGCGCATCAGAACTTCACCCGCGCGCCGAACTTCATCGTCCACTTATATTGCTCGAACTGCAGCAGATTCTGGCGGGCGCCGACATTGTTGTACGCATAATATTTCGCGTTGTTGATGTTCACCCACTCGTAAAAGACCTGAACCTGCCTGGTGACGTCATATTTCGCCGAAAGATCGAGCTGGAAATGATTGTCGATGATCCGGTCTTCCGCCGCGGTGTCGCCAAGCTCGTCGAGATATTTCGAGCGATAGGTGCCGGCAAGGCGCAGCGAGACCGGGCCCTTCTCGTAACCCAGCGCCGCATTGAAGGTGTGTTTCGAAGCGGCCGGCAGATTGATCTTCCGCAGGTCGCCGATGTCGCCGTCGGTCGGCACCTTTCCGGTTGCGTCGGTGTAGGTGTAGTTCGCGTTCACAAGGAACCCGTCGAACGGTGCGGGCAGGAAGCGCAGCGCCTGCGTGTAGCTGAGCTCGAGGCCCCAGATTTTCGCGCTGTCGCCGTTGATCGGGATCGTCGCCTCGTCGAACGCGATGCCGTTATATTGGCCCGCATCCTCGAGGTTGGTGTCGACGATGAAATTCTTGATATCCTTGTAGAAGACGCCCGCCGACAGCGCACCGTTGTTCGGCAGATAATATTCGACGCCGGCGTCGAAATTCCATGCCTCGTACGGCTTAAGGTCGGGGTTGCCGAATTCGCCCTCGCGCTCGTTGTCGTCGTTCTGCTCGATGGTGAAGCGCGGCGCGAGCTTCGACAGCTTGGGCCGCACCAGGCTCTTGTAACCCGCGGCGCGCAGCACGAGATTCTGCTGCGGCTCCCAGCGGATCGTCAGGCTGGGCAACCAGTGGTCGTAATTGCGCTTGAACTGGTTGGGCGTGCTGATCACGGTGTCCTCGTCCGCTTCCGACCCGTCGGGCAGGTCGCCGCCTTCCTCGATCAGCGTGACGGTGTTGGCGCGGATGTCGTTCTTCGTGTGTTCGTAGCGTACGCCGCCGATCACGCGGAGCGTATCGCTGTCCCAGCGGCCGAGCAGATAGCTGGCCATGACATCTTCGCTCACCGAATAATCCTCGACCGACGAATCGAACAGCGAGTCGAGTTCGTTGAGCTCGAAATCGCCGCGGTTCGCGTTGAAGAAGCTGCGCACGCCCTTCTTGCCCAGCACCGGCGAGATATCGGTGATGCGATAGGTCTGGTTGCCGACGAGGTCGGCCATCGTCAGCCCGTCCATTTCCCAATATTGCGTTTCGAGATTGTAGCTCTTGTCGCGCCAGCGGCCCTTGGCGCCCGCCTGGACGGTGAAGGTGCCGCTATCCATCGCGAATTCGCGCGCAAGGTCGAGCTTGGCGCCCCATTCCTCGTCGCGCGAGTCGGACAGGCCGGTGATCTGGACGCTGTCGAGCTCATATTGCGACGGATCGGAGAAATCGGCGATCGCGCCGGCGCTGCCGCCGACGGTGTAGTGCGGCCGCCGCGGATCGGCGAAGTCGAGGCCGAGGTCGAGGCCTTCGTCCTCGAACGTCCGTTCGAAGTTCGCGGGGTCGATCGAACCATTTTCGCGCTCGGTCGACTTGGCGTAGCTGACCGAATATTTGGCGTGCCAGCCGTCGCTGTCGGTTTCGCCGCCGAGCACGAGGCTGCGGATGCGCTGGCGCTCGAACCGGTCCTTCAGCGAACGCTGGACCGAAAGCTCGCCGTCGGCGTCGCTATAGACGACGTCGGCGCCGCTGCCCGACAGCTCGCCGGCATCCTCGAGCTTGAAGCTGGTTTCGCGGCGATATTCCTGGTCGTCGAACTGGCTGTAAATGCCGCGGGCATAAAGCTTGGTCGACGAACCGAGGCGGAAATCGAAGTTCAGGTTGGCCGACAGGCGCTTCCGCTCGACGTCATAGTCGCGATAATTGACCTCTTCGGTCGTGATCAGGCCGTCGTCGGTCACATTCCAGCCGTCGGCCTCGACATTGTCGGTTTCGAACTTGCGCTGATAATAGGAAATGCCGCCCGATACGCCGACATTGTCGCCCAGCCGCTGCGAGAAATCGATGCTGCCCTTCGGCGTCAGCTTCTCCGAATAGTCGTTGTAGCTGCCCTCGATCTTCGCGGTCAGCAAATTCTTGCGGCGCTCGAAGGCGCTGGTCGTATTGATTTCGATCGACGCGCCGATCGTGTCGGCGTCCATGTCGGGGGTCAGCGACTTCTTGACTTCGATCGATTCGATGCTGTCGCTCGAAATCACGTCGAGCGCGACCGAGCGGACGTCGCTTTCGGGCGCCGGCAGGCGCACGCCGTTCACCGAGGTCGCATTGAGTTCGGGGTCGAGACCGCGGACCGAGACGAAGCGGCCTTCGCCCTGGTCGTTGAGGATGTTGACGCCGGGCAGGCGGCGCAGCGATTCGGCGACATTCTGGTCGGGGAACTGGCCGACCGCGTCGCGGGTCAGCACGCTTTCGATGCCGTCAGCTGCGCGCTGACGCGACAGCGCGCTCGCCTGGTTAGCCGACTGGCCGAGCACGAGGATCGATCCGTCGGTGCCAAGGACGATGTTCACCCTAGCGTTGCCGGTTTCGGGAATGTCGACGGTCATCGTCCGGACCTCGGCGCCGACATAACGGGCCTCGATCGTATAGGTGCCGGCCGGAATATTGCTGAAACGAAAGGTGCCGTCGCGGTCGGCTTCCGCCACGCGGCCCAGTTCGACGATGCGCAGCTGCGCGCCCTGCAGCGCGCGCGTGTCGGTCGCGTCGGTAACGGTGCCGGTCAGGTCGCCGGCATAAGCGGCAGTGGGAAGCGTGGCAGCGAGCGAAAGGCAGGTGCCGAGCAGGATGCGCGAGCGGACGGTACGAAGCAGGTGCATGAAATCCCCCGAGAAGTGCAAGAAGTTCGCCGGTTCCCGTTGGCTTCCGGCGAGTCGAGGGGCGCACTGGCAGGGGTCTGTGACCGCTGTGTTACGCAGCTGTCACACTAATGAAACAGAAGGAAAGCGGTGTCGGTCAAGCACCCGGAATCCGCCGCAATTCGGGTTTCGGGAAAATCGGTGCGATCGTATATTTTGTAACATCACGGGTGCGACGGTCAGGCATGTACGCCTCAAATCCACCCCGAGCCCGCCATCACCCCGGCGCTGCAGAACCTCGTGCGCCGCTGATCAACCGATATGCTTGAAGATCCACCCGATACTCGCCCCGCCCGCGGGCGCGATACCGGCGACGACGAGCTGTTCGGTCGGGTGCGGCCGGCCTTCGCCGTCGACCCACAGGCTTTGTTCGACCTGCAAGGTGCCTTCGGAGGTGCGGAACTGCCACAGCGGACCGCCGCCCACGCGCAGAAGTGCACCGAGTTTGTCGGCGGTCAGGCTGGCCGAAATATTGCGCCCGAGGTGGAAGCGCAGCGTGAAGCCCTTGTCGCCCTTGCGCCGCGTGCGCGGGGCGGGGAGCAGCATGTCCTCGCCGCGCAGTTCGCGCCCGTTGGGGGAGAGGATCAGCAGGCGGCGGTGGATCAGCCCGTGGCGGCGCGCATAGCCGTCGTGACTCATCTCGACCCGGCTGCCCTGCGGCGTTTCGCGGCGGTCGAGTTCGACCTCGGTCACACCCTTGCCGAGCGAGCCGTTGGGAAGGATCGCGGTCGAATTGCTGTCGCCCAGCGTCAGTGTCGAATGCGCGGCGGTGGTGCGCAGGCCGCGCGCCAGGTCGGTGGGAATCGTGGCGCCGTTCAGC
>NZ_DATMST010000339.1:0-14466 GCF_035565275.1 Sphingopyxis sp. | reverse complement strand
GCGGTCGAGGATGCGCTGAAGGCGAACCAGCTGCCGAAGGTCGAAGCCTATGGCGACCAGCTTTTCGTCATCGCCCGCACCGCCAACCTCGACGCCGATACGATCCATCCGGGCGAAACCGCCTTTTTCCTCGGCCCCCATTTTTTCGTCAGCGTCCGTCACGGGTCGGCGCGCACGCACACCGACATCCGGGCGCGGCTCGAAACGCTGCCCGCCAAGCTCGCGCACGGTCCCGACTATGTCCTCTATGCGGTGCTCGATTTCATCGTCGATGGCTATTTCCCCGTCATTGATGCGATCGAGGACCGGATGCTGGCGGTCGAGGAAAGCGTGATGGACACGCCGCTCGACGCCGCCGAGATCCGGCATCTTTATTCGCAGCGGCACGAGATCATCCGCTTTCAGCGCCTTGTCGGGATGATGAAGGAAGTCGCCGGCCGGCTCGCGACCGACGATGATCTTCCCAATGTCGATCCCGCGGTGCGTCCGTTCTTCCGCGATATCTGGGACCATGTGCAGCGCGCCGAGTTCCGCCTGACCGGTCTGCGCGATATTGCCGCGTCGGTGATCGAAACCAACGGCATGCTCGAACAGCAGCGCAAGGGCGTCATCACGCGCCAGCTCGCAGCCTGGGCCGCGATCCTGGCTGTGCCAACCGCGATTGCCGGCATCTATGGCATGAATTTCGAACATATGCCCGAACTCGGCTGGACCTTTGGTTATCCGCTGGTCGTCGGCGCGATCGCCGTGATCTGCGCGCTCCTCTTTTGGCGGTTCAAACGCATCGGCTGGCTCTGACGCGCGCGATGCGCTTGCCAGCGGCGGCGGCTTATGGCAGGGGCGCACCTCCCGCTGATGGCGACATCTGGGGGGCGCTTAGCTCAGTTGGTAGAGCATCTCGTTTACACCGAGAGGGTCGGCGGTTCGAGCCCGTCAGCGCCCACCACGAACCTTCCTCGTCATCGTGCGTTGCGCCTTTGCAGCCGATGATGGCGTGAAGGGAAATTCGATGCCGTGCGAACTCCAAGGCGCGTGCCGGTGCGGCGCGATACGTTTTTCCATGCAGAGCCACACGCCGGTGCCGTATCAGCTTTGCTATTGTTCGATTTGCCGGAAACAGCAGGGCGGCGGCGGCTATGCGATCAACCTCGGCGCGGACGCCAAGTCGCTGAAGGTCGAGGGCGAGGAGCATCTCGGCCTCTATCGCGCGCGGATCGCGGACGAAGAGCATGGTGGGTGCGAAGTTTCGAGCGGCGAACGACGGTTCTGCCGCTTATGCGGGTCGGCGCTGTGGCTCTATGATCCGACCTGGCCCGACCTCATCCATCCCTTCGCAAGCGCGATCGATTCGCCGCTGCCGGTGCCGCCGTCGCGCGTCCATCTGATGCTCAAATATAAAGCGGATTGGGTCGAACCCGACATCGGGCCGGACGATGCGGCGTTCGATCTCTACCCAGAGAAATCGATCGAGGAATGGCACCGGGACGCGGGCGTCTGGGTCGCTTGATCTCGTCGCCGATGGGGTTAAGGGACGGCTGTTCGAAAAAGGTCGCTGTCATGAAATATCTGTTTGCCGCTCTTGCTCCCGCCCTGCTCGCCTTTGCACCGCCGGCGCTGGCCGCGCCGAAACAGGGCGATGTCATCATCCGCCATGTGACGATCGTCGATGTCGAGACGGCGAAAACGGTCGCCGGGCAGGCGGTGGTGCTGAAGGGCGACGATATCGTCGCGGTCGGCGCCGATGCGGTCATCGCGAAGGACTGGCACGCGGCGCGGACGATCGAGGGCAAGGGAGGCTATCTGATCCCCGGCCTGTGGGACATGCACGTCCATTTCGGTGGCGGGCCCGAGCTGATCGAAGAGAATAGGGCGTTGCTGCCGCTCTATGTCGCGAATGGCATCACGACGATCCGCGACTGTTCGGGGGACCTGCCCGAGCAGGTGCTCGCCTGGCGCGGTGAGATTGCGGCGGGCAGCCTGTTCGGCCCGCGCCTGCTGACGTCGGGCGCAAAGATCGAAGGAATCGCGCCGGTCTGGAAAGGGACGATCGAGGTCGGCAGCGCCGCCGATGTCGACGCCGCGCTCGATCGCCTGAAGACGCGCGACAAGGTCGATTTCGTCAAGATCACCGACAGCACGCTGAAGCCCGAGCTATTCCTCTATGCGCTGACCAAGGCGAAGGCGCTTGGCCTGCGCACGTCGGGGCATATCCCGATGGCGCTGACGGTCGATCAGGCGGTCGACGCCGGGATCAGCTCTATCGAGCATCTCGACTATGCCTATAACGCCGGGGCGAAGGACGAGGCCGCAATCGCCGCCGATTTCGCCGCGAAGCGCATCGACCGCGCCGAAGCGAACCGCCGGCTCGATGCCGGTTTCGACCGCGACACCGCAATGGCCGCGTACCGCCGCTTCGCCGCGAAGGGCGTGTTCGTGACCCCGACGCTGAACGGCAGCCGCATCATCGCCTATCTCGACCGCGACGATCATTCGAAGGACGAGGGCCTCGCCTATATCGGGCCCAAGCTGCGCAAGACCTATGACTGGCGGATCGAGCGCGCGGCGAAGGCCGACGCCGCGGCCATCGCGGCGCGCCACAAGCAGATCGAGGATGTCGCGACGATCCTGCCAATGCTCGCCGAAGCCGGGGTGCCGATCATCGCGGGGACCGACGCGGGTTTCCTCAATAGCTATAATTATCCGGGTTTTGGGCTGCACGACGAGATCGAGCTGTTCCAGCAGAAGGGGCTGACCCCGGCGCAGGCGCTCGCCTCGGCAACGCGCGCGGGTCCGGCGTGGTTCGGCCAGCTTGATCGTTACGGCGCGATCAAGCCCGGCATGGCTGCCGATCTGGTGTTGCTGACAAAGAATCCGCTCGAGGATATCGCCGCGACGCGCGCGATCGATACTGTGGTGATGCGCGGGACGGTTCAGGATCGTGCGGCGCTCGACAAGATGCTTGTCGACGCGCGCGCGAAAGTTGCGGCGTGGAATGCCGGGGCGGCCAAGCCCTAAGGGACGATGGCGCGTGTCGCTTGCCGGGCGCGCCACACGCTCCAAAGGGTGAATAATCCCATCGCGGCCCAGATGACATTGAGGACCGCCGACGGGATCGCGCCATTATAACCCGAATTGACGATGAAGCCGCCCGCGCCGACGACATTCATCCACTGATAGAGATAGCTGCGTCCGTCGAGCCTGCCGAGCGACAGTAGGATATAGGCGGCGAGGATGATTGCGGCGGCCGCCCAGCCGATGATCTCGATGACGATGACTTCGGCGCTCATGCGCTTCCTCTCCAAATGAAAACGCCCGCCCCGATGAGGGGGCGGGCGCTTTTAGCATCAGCTGTCTGCGGCGTCAGGCCGCAAGCTTGCGCAGCACATAATGCAGGATGCCGCCGTTCATATAATATTCGACCTCGTTCGCCGTATCGATGCGGCAGAGCGTGTCGAAGCTGAACGTCGAACCGTCGGCGCGGGTGACATTCACCGTGACCGTCTGGCGCGGCTTGAGGTCGGCGACGCCGGTGATGGTGAAGGTGTCGTCGCCGGTCAGGCCGAGCGTCTCGCGCGTGTCGCCGTCCTGGAACTGCAGCGGCAGCACGCCCATGCCGACAAGGTTCGAGCGGTGGATGCGCTCGAAGCTCTCGACGATGACGGTGCGGACGCCGAGCAGGTTCGTGCCCTTTGCCGCCCAGTCGCGCGACGAGCCGGTGCCATATTCCTTGCCGGCGATGACGACGAGCGGGGTACCGTCGGCCTTGTGGCGCATTGCGGCGTCATAGATCGGCATGACCTCGGCGCCATAGCGCGACATGCCGCCCTCGATGCCGGGGACCATTTCATTCTTGATGCGGATGTTGGCGAAGGTGCCGCGCATCATGACGTCGTGGTGGCCGCGGCGGGCGCCGTAGCTGTTGAAGTCGGCCTTGCTGACCTGATGTTCCATCAGCCACTTGCCGGCCGGCGAGTCGGCCTTGATGCTGCCAGCAGGGCTGATGTGGTCGGTCGTGATGCTGTCGCCGAGGATCGCGAGCGGCTTGGCGTCGATGATGTCGGCGACCGGCGCCGGGGTCATCGTCATACCCTCGAAATAGGGCGGGTTCGCGACATAGGTCGAGCCCGCGCGCCACTGATAGGTGTCGCTGCCTTCGACCTCGATCTTCTGCCAATGCTCGTCGCCCTTGTAGACATGGGCGTAGCGCGCGACGAACATGTCGCGGTCGACCGCGCCCGCCACCGCATCGGCGACTTCGAGATTGGTCGGCCAGATGTCGGCGAGGAAGACGTCCTTGCCCGACTGGTCCTGCCCGATCGGGGTGGTGGTGAAATCCTCGATCACCGTGCCCTTCAGCGCATAGGCGACGACGAGCGGCGGCGAGGCGAGGAAGTTCGCGCGCACGTCGGGAGACACGCGGCCTTCGAAGTTGCGGTTGCCCGAGATCACCGCCGCAGCGACGAGGCCATTCTCGTTGATCGCCTTCGAAATCGGCTCGGCGAGCGGGCCCGAGTTGCCGATGCACGTCGTGCAGCCGTAACCGACGAGGTTGAAGCCGATATTGTCGAGATGCTTCTGCAGCCCGGCCTTTTCGAGATAGTCGGTGACGACTTGGCTACCCGGCGCCAGCGAGGTCTTGACCCACGGCTTGGGCTTGAGGCCCAGCGCGTCGGCTTTCTTCGCGACGAGCCCCGCGGCGACAAGCACGCCGGGGTTCGAGGTGTTGGTGCAGCTGGTGATCGCGGCGATGGTGACGTCGCCGTCGCCGATGTCGAAATCCTTGCCCTCGACCGGAACGCGCGTTTGCGCCTTCTTATAGGTGTTCGCCATGTCGGCGTTGAACACATCGTCGACGTCGGGAAGCGAGACGCGGTCCTGCGGCCGCTTCGGCCCCGCGAGCGACGGGACGACGCTGCCCAGGTCGAGTTCGAGCGTGTCGGTGAAGATCGGGTCGGCGGCGCCCTCGACGATCCACAGCCCCTGCGCCTTCGCATAGGCTTCGACCAGCGCGATATTCTCGTCGCTGCGCCCGGTCAGGCGCATATAGTCGAGCGTCTTGTCGTCGACGCCGAAGAAGCCGCAGGTCGCGCCATATTCGGGCGCCATATTGGCGAGCGTCGCACGATCCGCGAGGCTCAGCGAGGCGAGGCCGGGGCCGAAATATTCGACGAAGCGGCCGACGACGCCCTTGGCGCGCAGCATCTGCGTCGCGGTGAGCACGAGGTCGGTCGCGGTGACGCCTTCCTTCAGCGCGCCGGTGAATTTGAACCCGACGACTTCGGGGATCAGCATCGACACGGGCTGGCCGAGCATCGCGGCCTCGGCCTCGATCCCGCCGACGCCCCAGCCGAGCACGCCGAGCCCGTTGATCATCGTCGTGTGGCTGTCGGTGCCGACGCAGGTGTCGGGATAGGCAACGGTTTCACCCGACGCGTCGTCGCTCGACCACACCGCCTGCGCGATATGTTCGAGATTGACCTGGTGGCAGATGCCGGTGCCCGGGGGCACCGCCTTGAAGTTCGACAGCGACTTCGAACCCCATTTCAGGAAGTCGTAACGTTCGCCGTTGCGATAATATTCGATCTCGACATTCTGCTCGAACGCCTTCGGATGACCGAATTCGTCGACCATGACCGAGTGGTCGATGACGAGGTGGACGGGGACGAGCGGGTTGATCTTGGTCGTGTCGCCGCCGAGCTTGGCGATCGCATCGCGCATCGCGGCGAGATCGACGACGCACGGAACACCGGTGAAATCCTGCAGCAGCACGCGCGCGGGGCGATACTGGATTTCCTGGTTCGAATGCGGGTCCTTCTGCCAGTCGACCAGCGCCTGAATATCGGCCGTCGACACGGTGAAGCCGTCATCCTCGAAGCGCAGCAGGTTTTCGAGCAGCACCTTCATGCTGAACGGCAGGCGCGAGACGTCGCCCAGCTTCGCCGCGGCCTTGTCGAGCGAATAATAAGCGTAATTCTTGCCGCCGACGCTCAGCGTCGAGCGGGTTCCAAGCGTGTCGTTGCCCGTGGTCGTCATAGGATTGCAGTCCCCATGTTGGCGCGGCGGGGAATGACTGTCCGGTGGCAAAGCGGGAGAGCGGGGCCAACGGGAGTCGCACGCGCGGGTTTATGTTGGCGCCGCCTTACGCCGGGGGGTGGGAAATGCAAGGGTGCGCCGGAAGATTTGGTTCACGCAAAGGCGCAAAGGCGCGAAGAAAAGGCTGCATTCCTCCAACCTCGTCACCCCGGACTTGATCCGGGGTCCATGCGGCGGCGGTGGAATGGATCCCGGATCAAGTCCGGGATGACGAAGGACGTGTAGTCCTTGACTACAATGTAGTCATAAACTACACATCCCACAATGAAGCCGATCAGCTACACGCGATCCGCGATCAAGGCGCTGCAACGCATGCCCGCTAATATGGCGGCGCGGATTATCGGCAAGATCGAGGCCTATGCTGCCGATCCGGCGTCGCAGGCGAACAATGTAAAGGCGCTGAAGGGCCGCGACGCGATCCGCCTGCGCGTCGGCGACTGGCGCGTGATCATGGAGGATGGCGTCGTGCTGGCGGTGCTCGAAATCGGCCCGCGCGGCAGCGTCTATGAATGAAGGAATGACCCCATGAACAAGATGGTGACGATCCCCGCCGAAGAATATGACCGCCTGCGCGAGGCGGCCGAGGATCTGGCCGACCTGCGCGCATACGACCGCGCCAAGGCCGCGCTGGCGGCGGGCGAGGACGAGCTGGTCCCTGCCGATTTCGCCAAGCGGCTGATCGCCGGCGAAAGCCCGCTGCGCGTGTGGCGCGAGCTGCGCGGGCTGTCGCAGGTGAAGCTGGGGACGGTGTCGGGGGTCAACCGGGTGCAGATCGCCGATATCGAGGCCGGGCGGGGTAAGGGGTCGGTGGAGACGGTGCGCAAGCTTGCGGATGCGCTGTGGGTTAGGGTGGATGATTTGGTTTGAGATTGGCTGCCAAGAATATGTGTTTTGCGCGTCATCGCGATTCGGAGACACTGGAAGAGCGATAATAGTTTGATGACAAAGGTTAGCGTCGACCAGATTCGTGAACGGCTACAAGGAATTGACGTTCGCCGACAACATTATGAATGGAAATCTGAGCAGCCCGGTCGGTTGAGGCTGCACGAGATGTGGCGGCACGCGTATCTCGCCCATCCCTATTTAATTGGCGCGCCTGACGATCGCGTGGCGGAGCGATTTCGCCATATCTTCATGAATACGATGGAGCTTACCCAAGAAGGCAAAATCGCGCCGGTCCCTTTCACGGAGACCGACGAGCATATGCAGGTCTTCACCCACATGCTCGAAGAATATCAGGCGCGGTTAGGTGGGGAAGCCCCTCCGGACGTGATCGCTTCGGCACGTGCGCCCTTGGTCAAATATTTTGAGCACGGCACGCCAATAGGTGTCACTATGTTCGACGGGTATGTCGTGCCATCGACACCCGTTCTTGTGAAATATGGAAAGCGCCAATTTCTAGAGCCCATGCTCCAAACCGGCGAACTGCGGTTGGCCAACGCCGGATTGTATAGCGATACGAACTTGCTTGACTCCGTTCGAGACGATGAGACGAGTCGAACATTCTTCATCCCAACTTATAAGGATCGGATGGCAGGAAAGGATCATATCGTTTTCGATGGCCATAAGATGCCGTTCAACGACGACGATATCATTCTTCCACTTGTATTCGATGACTATTATTTATTCAGTCTTTGCGAGCATATTCACTATCGTATGCCAACCGATTTTGAAGCAGATGCCGCAATTGTGATCCGAGACCCTATTCGCTTTAAACAGCGTCTGATTTCTACATTTCTGGCCCGCTTGCCGGAATGGGTGCCGTACGAAGGAAGAGTGACTTACTACGATCCATACCGAGACTATTCGAAGTTCAAGGTGCCCCATATGGCAAAGCACTTTGGATATGCATATCAGAAGGAAGTGCGTGTTGCCTTTCGTCCGCGAACAGAGCCATCCGTGCCGCTCGAACCACTGTATCTGTCTGTTGGGTCAATGACCGACTACGCAGATCTCGTCAGTATTTAAAGAAGGATCATGAGATTGGGATAGCAGATGTGGTTCGACATTCTGCCAAAGCGGAGAAGCAGATGCCCATCTACAAATATTTCACTGAAGAGGCCCATGCGCGAGCGCTCATCGACAAGGGCGAATTGATGTTGCAACCTCTCTCTCATTTTCGAGGGAGAGAAGCTGACGGCATTCGGGGCGACCCGCGTGATGGGATTCTGACCTACGCGCCGGAAGGTGGGCTTGTCATGAACATGGAAGACGGGCGAGTTATAACGCTAGAGGGCGGGAGCTTTAACTCGTCGGTCAATCAGAACGACATTTTTGTCTATTGCGCGAGCAACCAACTATCTGCCGACCTTGCCGGTAAGTTTGGTGCCTTCTGTGTCGAAATATCTGACCCGGAAATGCTGGTGCGGCGGTTAAGGATGCGGGCGGAGCGCACGTCGCAATTCGACTACGAACAGCTTGTATATGGTAAGGTCGATTACCGGGAGCATAGTAAGGAGCCGGGAGCGGATTGGGCGCTTCCCGAAAAACTGGTCCTCATCAAGCCCCAAAACTTTGCATGGCAGGACGAATTCCGGATTGCGGTGAGAAAGCGGGAAACGATGAACGTCGAAAACGTCGGGCTGACAATTCAAACGGGGTCGTCGGCACCCGCCTTTGAGCCGGTGCCCACCCCAATCTTTTTGCGGCTTGGGAAATTGACGAACCTCGCGACGCCGCACTTTTTCTAGGGGAGCGGCTAGGCTACTTTCGATTGCACATGTGCTGCTCGAACCCAGCATATTTAGCTCGAAATACTGCTGCTAGGTGCGATCTCAGGCGTTGTCCATGGACTGTGGGTTCAAGCCCGGGGTGAAGAATTTGCAAGGCCAGGTTTTCCTCTTTCCTAAATTATCCAAATAGGTTCAAAATATCTCAGATTCATTCCAAGTGATTCGGGAGATGGAGCTATGGGGCGTAGGGTGGCGCGGGGGGCGCGGGGAAAATCGGGGGTTGCTGAGCGGAGTGATGCGGCTCGCGCCGCTGGGCCCCGGATCAAGTCCGGGGTTCACGAGCGGGAGAATCCCTTCATGCCCGGCCTTCGCGTTCGCTCGGACGGGTGGACGGCGGCGCGGACGCGGGTGTTTCTGGCGACGTTGGGGCGCACGGGGTGCGTGACCGATGCGGCGCGGGTGGCGGGGGTCAGCCGGACGTCGGTCAATCGGTCGCGCGCGCTGTTTGCCCCGTTCGACAAGGCGTGCGGTGAGGCGATCGCGCGGGCGCTGCGCGGGCTGGAGGCGGTCGCATACGAACGCGCGGTCGAGGGGCGCGAGATGGTGATATTGCGGAACGGCAAGGAGGTCGAGCGGCGGATCGTGCCGTCGGACGGGCTGCTGGGGCTGCTGCTGAAGCGCGGCGACCTGAAAAACGGGCGCGACGTGCATCTGACGCCGGAGGAGGCAGAGGCCTATGAGCTGCCCGCGGCGGTGCGCGACCGCTTTCTGTCGCGCGAGGAATTTTTCAGCGGCATCACCTTCGACAACATAACCGAAGGCCACCCGAAGATTCAGGGGCCGACATCCGAAGAGGTCGACGCGGCGATCCTCGCGCGGCTCGCGATGCTGCGCAAGCAGCGCGGGTGGGGCCCCCTGCTTTGCGAAAGATGCGGCGAGCCGGCGAACGAAGACCCGGGCGAGACCCCGGCGACCGCCTGAATCATCTCGCACGCGAACGGCATGGCCCATGGCGGGACGGGCCGAACGCGCGGGCGGGAAGGCGGTGCCGGGAACCGCCCGCCGGCGCGCCGGTCGTCCTATCCCGCCGCGATCTCTGCCGCCGGATAATCCTCGTCGGCCGAGGGGCAGGTGCCCTGTTTCATGATGCTGGCATGGCCGGGTTCGAACCATTCGGCCGCCTGGAAATCCTCGCCACAGCCGACGCCGTCGTAGATGCAGACTTCGGGCTTCGAGCCGTCGGGGGCGATCACGACCGCCCAGTTGTAGCGGTCCTCGGCGCGTTTCGCGCCGCCCCAGACGAGGATGCGGCCGCCGTCGACCCTGACGATCGGCAGGCCGAGACCGTCGTCCTCGAACGCCACTGCGGCACGTTTTTTCGCATCGGGGACCGCGGCGGCGATCGCGGCCCTGACCGCGGGATGATCGAGGAAGCGGTGGCCGTTCACGACGTCGAACGGATATTTGCCGACATAGGGGGTCAGATCGACCGGGCCGCGCTTTGCCGGTTTGGCGTCGGCGCTGGCGGCGGCGGGCGCGGCCTTGGGCTGGCTTTTGACCGTATCGGCGTTTTCGGCGGGCGGGCTTTCGGCTTGCGCACAGGCCGAGAGGGAGAGCAGGGCAGCGCCCGCGGCAAGAGCAATTTTCATGGAAATATCCTTTTTTCTGAACAGGCTGTCGAGTTGATCGGGGCTTTGGCCGGCCGGGGTCAAGCGCAAATCAATATTCGGGGAAATCGGGCCAGAGCACGCGCTCGCACCGCGCCTTCGGATCGCCGGTCTTTGCCGCGAGCGCGGAGCGGAGGGCGGGGAGCGCGGCGACTGCCGCGCGCAACGCGGCAATGTCGATCGTGCCGTGCGCGAGTTCGCGGTCGCCGCCGAGCTTGTCCGACGGGCGGACGAGCGTCCAGCCGAGCGCGTCGTGACCCTCGGCATAGGCAAGAAGGTCGCCTAGCGGCAGTTCGCCGTGACCATTCTTCGGGTCGTGGCTGGAGTAGGGAAAGACCTGCGTTGCGAGCGCGGTGCTTCCGACGATGCCGTGCGGTTTGACGGGGAAGGGGCGCTGCATGCGAATCCACGCGACTTCGGGGAGGTCGTCGTCGAGCCCGACGCGGAGTTCTACCTCGATCTCGCGCGGCGCGACCGCGGGCTGGCGTCCGGGTTCCCATATGTACGAGAGCTCGAGGTCGAGCGGGCGCTCGGCGCGTTGCGGGTCGTGGTGCGCGGGGAACCAGCGCATGAAGTCGCCGGCGTCATATTCGCCCGCCTCGGTGTAGAGGCGGGTGAGCGACACGGTGCCGCGCGCGAGCTTGCGTTCGACGTCGCAGCGATAGCGGACCGTCTCGCGCACCGGTTGCGGGGCGATGGTTCGGGGCCCGGACCCGGCGAGCGGCGGAAGGCGCGCGTCGGCGGTGTGAGGGGCGAGCAGGAGCAGCAGCGGAGCGAGGGCGAAGAGAGAGGCGAGGCGGGAACGCATGATCGGCCCTCGCCTCAGCGCAGGTCGCCGGTGAGGTACCAGCAATTCTTCTTGTGCTCGAAGATATAGGCGCCTGCCTGTGCGTCGCGGTCGGCACCCTCGACCCCCGCGAAGCCGAGGCCGCCCCGCCAGTCGACGCGATATTGCGTCTTGCCGAGGCGCGTGATCGTGATGTGGCGGTTCGGCGTGTCGCGCGGTGCGACGGTGCCCTCGCGGCTGAAGCGAAGATCGCGCGAGGTGATGCGGAACTGGCCGAGATAGCGCTGCCGGTCGACGAGATTGCCCGGATCGGCGGGGTCGGCGAGCTTGCCCACCCGCACGGTGAAATCGGTCCAGACGACCTGTTCGAGCCAGCCGCCCGAGGTGGTCGAGCTGGCGTACCAGGTGAGGAATTCGTCGAAATCGTCGATCCCGCAGGCAGCGGCGCGCACGCGGTCGATCTCGTCGAGCGGGGTGAAGTTCGATTCCGCGGCCGCGGCCGGAAGCGGCGCGAGCAGCGCCGCCAATATCGCCGCCTGGGCCCCGAACAATTTACGCATCATATTTCCATCCCTTTGAAATCGGTCGCGTATCGATGCCGCAAGCCGCATGGCGGCGCGGTGACCGCCGTCACAGAATGGGGGTCACAGATGCAATCAGTTTCCGCCGGCGGCGAGGCGGACGGGTTTGGGGGTGAAGGCGCGGACGCAGTTGCGGCCGCCGCGCTTGGCGTCGTAGAGCGCCTGATCGGCATTGTGCATCAGCACCGAAAGCCCGGTGCCGGGAACGCCGACGGCGAGGCCGATGCTGGTGGTCGGGCAGAGCCTTGCCGGGATGCGGTCGGCGCAGGCGGCATGCAGCCCCGTGCGCACCGCCTCGGCGAACTGGCGCGCGGTGTCGATCCCCGCGTCGGGGAGGAGCAGCGCGAATTCCTCGCCGCCGATGCGCCCCGCGACCATCCCGGCCGGGCCGATCGCGCGGACATGCGCGCCGAATGCGGTGATGATCGCATCGCCGACGGCGTGGCCATAGGTGTCGTTGACCTGCTTGAACCGGTCGAGGTCGGCGATCATCAGCGCGACCGGCCGCGCTTCGTCGATGCAGCGGCGAAGCACCGCGCCCGCCTGCGCCTCGAACCCGCGGCGGTTGAGCAGGCCCGACAGATCGTCATTGCCGACCTGACGGCGAAGCTCGGCGATCTGGTCGATCGCGACTGCCACCATCAGGCTGATCGCGGCGAGGATCGATACCATCGCCTGGCTGAACTGCACCGTGGTCCAGTAGACCGATTGCTGGAAACCGACATAATTGTCGAAGCCGCCGCCGAGCGAGAGCAGCACGATCGGACGGATGATCAGGTTCAGCGCCGACATCGCCGCGACCCAGAACAGCACCCGGTCGATGATATGGTTTTTTTCGATCGGCCACAGCGAGCGGACGACCATGATCGCGATGATGCCGGCGCCGATGCTGATCGACAGGATGCGCCCGGCGATGCTGGGATGGACGAGCAGGAACCAGATGAAAACGGTGATCGAGACGCCGACCGTCACCGCCATCGCCCGCCATGGCACGGGAAGCGCGTAGCGCTTGATGATCGCGGCAGCGAAGAGGACGCCGGTGAGGAGGAAGCCGATATTCGCGGGCAGGCGCTGGAGCTCCATCGGCAACACCGGCCCGACGTCCTGAATCAGGAAAGCGATCGCTGACGCGGTGTAGGCGCCCGCCGCATAGGCGACATAGCGTTCGCGCCGGTTCAGCCACAGCAGGAAAAAGGCGACAGCGAACAGCAGGCCGATGCCCGGGTTGAGCAGCGAAATGAAAAATTGTCCGTTCAACGTGCCGCTTCCTGCCTCCCGCCGATCAGGATAGCCGGGCCATAGATAACGAGTTCTTACTTTTCGGGGAGTTAAGTCACGGTTACCCCGGAAAAAGGGCGGATCAGCCCGTGCCGCGGACGACGAGGCGCACCGGGATGCGCGTGCCGCTGCGGGTGCGTTCGTCATCCTCGAGCGCCATCGCGACGAGCGCCTCGCCCGCCGCATCGAGGTCGGGTTCGAGCGTCGTGAGCGCGGGATCGGCGAGCGTGCCGGCGCGAATCCCGTCGAAACCGATCAGCGCGACATCCTCGGGCACGCGGCGGCCCGCGTCCTTCAGTCCTTGCAGCACGCCGAGCGCGAGCATGTCCGACGCCGCAAAGATTGCGTCGATATCGGAATGTTCGGCGAGCAGCGCCTGCACCGCGGCGACACCCTGCGCGTGACGATCGGCTGCGGCGGGCGGTTCGGTGACCACCGGCGTGATGCCGTGCGCGGCGAGCGCTGCGGTGAAGCCGTCGCGACGTTCGTCGAACTGGCGTTGCGGCGATTGCTGCGGGCCGACGAAGGCGATGCGGCGGCGGCCGGCCGCGACCAGATGTTCGGCAGCGAGCTGGCCGCCGATGTCGTTTTCGCTGCGCATCCAGTGGAACGGGCTGCCCGGGCTGCCCCAGCAGACGAAGTCGAGTCCCGACGCCTGCGCATCGGCGAAATATTTCCACGCTTCGCGGTTGCTGGTCGTGCCGATGACGATCATCGCGTCGGCGAGTCCCGAGGCGACGAAATCGGCACGGAAATTGTCGGCATTTTCCTGGAAGGAAACGAGCAGGTTGAAGCCGCGCGCCGAGGTCGCGGCGGCGATGCTGCCGAGCAGCGCGAAATAGAAGGGGTTGATCGCGCTGCGATCCTCGCCCGGCCGGCAGATGGTGACGAGCGCGATCGTCTCGCTGCTTTTCAGGCGCAGCGACGAGGCGTGGCGGTCGACGACATAACCGAGTTCGCGCGCGGCGGCGGAGACGCGCGCGCGCGTTTCGGCGTTGACGCCGGGCGAGTTGCGGAGCGCACGCGAGACGGTCGATTGCGACACGCCGGCGCGTTCGGCGACGTCGAACGATGTGGGACGCAGCATCTTTCCGTTCACTTCTCGCTTCTCCCCTCGCGCCGTCTGTTGCCGCGAGCGCGGGGGTTGTCAATGCGGGGTGACCTCGCATCTCCTCTTCGTCATGCCGGACTTGATCCGGCATCCATCCGCGCTGTCGTCATGGACCCCGGATCAAGTCCGGGGTGACGAAAGTCGGGGAGGCTGGGTCAGAGGCCGTCGAGCGCGAGGAGGGCGAAGCTCGCGAGCCAGTGCTCGCCCATATAGTCGCCGGTGACGTGCGGGAGCGCGGCGTCGAGGTGGCGCCGCGCCGCGGCTTCGGCGGCCGCGC
>NZ_DATMST010000338.1:0-6009 GCF_035565275.1 Sphingopyxis sp. | reverse complement strand
GTCGGACATGATGTCTGGCTAATATTGACAAATAAATTTGTCAATTGGGATGCGGGTGATGCGATCGGGCGGGATGGATCATTGCGGCGAAGGCTGGATCAGAATCTGGCCGGGGCGCGGCGGTTGCGACGCCGGTGCATGAGGGTCCGAACCGGCATCGGACGCAGGGTGCGCCGATGCCGGTTGCGGGGGGGATCAGAATTTCAGCCGCGCGCCGACGTAGAATTGGCGGCCGTTGTCGTAGATCGCGCGCGGGCGGTCGCGGGTGCCCGAATATTGCTCGATCTTCTCGTTGGTCAGGTTCACCGCGTCGGCGGTGAGCGCGATATTGTCGGTGATATTGACGCTGACCGAGGCGTCGAGCGACGAGAGCGCGGCCTGATTGAGCGGCGCCGCCCGGTCGATGTCGATGAAGAATTTCGACCGGTAGTTATACGACAGCCGCGCGCTGACGAGGTCGTTCTCGTAATATCCCGTCAGGTTGAGCGAGTGCTTCGAGTTGCCCGGGATCGGGTCGCCGTTGCTCGCCTTGGCGTCCGAATAGGTGTAGTTGACGACCGCGCCGAAGCCGCCCCAGATCGGGCGCGACACCTGAAATTCGAAGCCCTGGTTGCGGCCGCCGTCGCCGTTGCTGCGGCGGTTGATCTGGTATGGGCAGTCGAACAGGTCCGGATTGCTGCCTGCTGCCGGGACGCAGCCTGCAGGCTCGGACCCCGGCACGAACACGCCCGGCAGGATTTCGGTCGTGGTCGTGTTGACGATGTACGACTGGATGTCTTTGTAGAACAGCGCCAGCGCGACGATCGTCTCGCGGTCGGGATAGAATTCGACCGACAAATCATACTGGTTAGCGCGATAGGGGGCGAGGTTCGGATCGCCGCCGCTGCCTGTCAGCAATGTGCCGTTGAGATTGACGCCCGGGTTGATGGCGGTGAAATCGGGGCGCGCCACCGTCTTGCCCGCGGCGAAGCGCAGCACGACTTTCTCCGACAGGTCGACCGACAGGTTGGCGCTGGGCAGGATATCGGTATAGGATCGCTTCGCCGTCACCGGGGTGAAGCCGCCGAACGGATTGGTGAATTCGGGGTCGGCGCCGCCGATGATGAAGCCGTCGGTTCTCTGGTCGGTGCGGACGACCCGGACACCGACATTGCCGCGCCAGCCATCGCCGCCGAACTTCGCAAGCCCGTAGCCGCCATAGGTTTTTTCGTTGATCGAATAGCTGTCGCCGGGGACGAGGAACTGGTCGGTTCCGGGCGCCGTCTGGGCGCCGTAAATGGCGCGCAGCTTCGCCGGGTCGACACGCCAATAATCGGTCAGCGTGCCGGGGGCGGCGATATTGTCGAGGAAGTCGCCGGGCATGCCGCCGCCGGTCGCGAAATCGGCTGCGGTGCAGGCGACGCCGCCGCAGCGCAGGCCGGGGGTGAAGACGCCGCCATTGGTCGCGAAGCGCTCGGCGACGCGATCGTGATCGGTATATTTGACCCCGAATTTGAGCGCGGTGAGCGGGCCCCATCCGACCTGCTTTTCAACGTCGAGGTAGAAATATTTCTCCTCGTCTTCGTTGGTGACCGACTGGATGCGCCCGAAATCGGGCCGGATTCCCGCGGGGTTCAGCGGATCGGGGCTGGCGAAGCTGACCTCGGGCCGTCCGCTGGTAAGGTCGTAGCTGAACGCCCCCGGACCCGCGAACTCCATGAAATTCTCGTTGCTGGTGTCGCCGTTGGCCTTGGTCCAGCCGGCCTTGAAATGGACAGAGAGGCTGTCGGTCGGGCGGTACGTCAGGTCGAAGTCCGCCGAGATCGTCTTGGCGACCGCCTGCCGGTCGATCGCGTCATAAACGACACCGAAGCCCGTCGTGCCGCCCGTTGCCGAAGCGATATCGCCCGAAACCGCGACCCCGTCGCGAACGACGGCATTGCTGATCGTGCCGCCGCCGGCCAGCGCCTGTTCGCCCCACGCGATATAATTCTGGTTGAAATTGTCGGCGTTGAAACGCGAATAGAGGCCGGTGATGTTGACCTCGAGCTCGTCCGACGGACGGAACTGGATGCCGATATTGGCGCCATAGCGTTCGCGTTCCTGCTCGAACATCGTCGAGCCGATCAGCGTCGGGACGAGTGCACTTTCCCCGCCGCCGACCGGGAAAGAGCGATAGCCGAAAATCTCGAGCCCGTCGCGGCGCGTGCGGCGTTTCTGGTAGATCGCCCCGACGAGGACACCGAAGGTCTCGCCGGCATTTTTCCAGCTGACGAGTCCCGAAAGCTGCGGGTCGAACTTGCCCGACAGGTCCGAATAGACGCCCTGTACCGAGGCCGAGAGGGTGAGCGGTTCCAGATCGAGCGGATTGCGCGTGATGACGTTGATCGTGCCGCCGACCCCGCCTTCCTCGACATCGGCCTGCGGGCTCTTGTACACCTCGAGGCGTCCGATGATCTCGGCGGGCAGGGTGAGGTAGTTGAAGCTGCGCGTCGACGCGACCTGATCGAGGATGAACCAGTCGGCGGTCGCGACGCTGTGCCCGTTGAGCAGCGTCTTGGTCAGGTTCGGGGCGGTGCCGCGCAGCGACACGCGTTCGCCTTCGCCGAACTCGCGGTTGACGACGATGCCGGGGACGCGCTGAAGCGCCTCGGCGACATTCTTGTCGGGGAATTTGCCGACATCCTCGGCGGTGACGACGTCGGCGATCACCGCGAGGTCGCGCTTGGCGTCGATCGCTTCGCGAAGCGATCCGCGGATGCCGGTGACGACGATCTCGCTGTCGTTCGCGCCGTCCGTGACGGGAGCCTGGGCATGGGCTGCGCTTGCGGCGAAAAGCAGTGTACCAACGCTGGCGGACGCGAGCAGATATCTTGCATTGGTCATGTCTAGTCTCCCTCTTTTGGATATTGGATCGGATATCTTTCCGATTTCCGGGGAAACTTATACATACCAATCTATACGTCAAGCCCATTCCGGACCTGTTTATTACCCGATAGTGCGCACGGAAGGATATTTTGGTATTTTATTGGTATTATTCTGACGCCTATCGGAATGCTGATCAGCCATGCAGCGACTCGCGAATCGGGGGCGCGCCGGGGCCGCGGTCGTCAGAAATCGGGGAGCGTCTGGCTCGCGAACCCCCATCCCTTGAGCTCGGGGCTCGCGGCGCGTTCGAGCAGTGCATCGACGTCGCCGATCGTCCACTGTCCTGCCTTCGTGGCGTCGGCGAGAGCGTCCCAGCCGATCGGTGCCGCAACGGGCGCATTTTCGCGCGCACGCGCCGAATAGGGCATGATCGCGGTACTGCCGCGCTGGTTGCGCAGCCAGTCGATGAAGATCTTGCCCTTGCGCTTCGCCTTGCTCATCGTCGCGACATAGCGGCCGGGTTCGGCAAGGCTCAGCGCCTCGGCGAAGCGTTTCGAGAAATCCTTGTGCGCGTCCCAGCCATGCCCCGGGGCGAGCGGGACGACGACGTGCACGCCCTTGCCGCCCGACAGCATCGCGAAGCTGACCAGCCCGATATCGGCGAGCTGGCGGCGGATGTCGGCCGCCGCCTTTTTGACGTCGCCGAAATCGAGCCCCTCGTCAGGGTCGAGGTCGAACACCATGCGGTCGGGCCGTTCGAGCGCATCGACATGGCTGTCCCAGCCATGGAATTCGATCGTTCCCATCTGGACGCAGGCGAGGATGCCGTCAGCGTCGTCGACATAGAGATAATCCTCGTGCCCCCCGTCCTTCTCGCGGATCGGAACATGGTGGACATGGTCGCCGAAGCTGCCCGAATCATGTTTCTGGAAAAAGCATTTCCTCGCGCGCCCCTGCGGGCAGCGAACGAGGCTGATCGGGCGGCGCGCCATGTGCGGCAGCATGAGCGGGGCGAGGGCGGCATAATAATCGGCAAGGTCGCCCTTGGTCGCCTTCGCTTCGGGAAAGATCACGCGGTCGCGGCTGCTGATCCTGACGTTGCTTGCCGCCCGGGGGGCGGGTTGTTTCACTTCCGGGGTCACGTCCTTCGCCTCCTTGTCCGCTCGCAGGCCGAGAAAGCTCGCGTGGCGCACCGATCCGCCCGCGGTAAATTCGGCGAAGGCGATTTCGGCGACCAGTTCGGGTTTCAGCCAATGGACCTTGCGCGCGGCGACCTTGTCGACGTCGAGCGGAGCGGTCTTGCGCCCGAGCTTTTCGAATGAACCGGCGAGTTCGGCCATGTTGTCGCCGTTGAAGCCGGTGCCGACATTGCCCTTGTAGACAAGCGTGTCGCCCTCGCGCTGCGCGAGGAGCAGCGACGAGAAGGGGCGCGCCCTGGCCGACGACGGTTTCCAGCCGACGATGATGAACTCCTGCCGCCGGGTGCATTTGACCTTCACCCAGCTTTTGGTGCGACGGCCGACATAGGCCGCGTCGGCGCGTTTCGAGATGATGCCTTCCTGCCCCGCGTCGCACATCGCGGAATAGAGTTTTTCGCCCGCACCGATGACATGATCGGCGACCGCGAGCGGCGCTTTCGCGTCGCGCAGCAGCGCCTCGAGGCGTTCCTTGCGTTCGAGATTGCCGAGCTTGAGAAGCGATTTGCCGCGCTCTTCGAGAAGGTCGAAGGCGAAGAAGAGAAGCCGGGTGCCTTCGTCCTGCGCGCCATGGCCGCGCTTGAGCACGGCCTGCAGCGACGAGAAGTCGGGGTTGCCGTCGCTGCCATAGGCGACGATCTCGCCGTCGATCAGGCAGGGCGGCAGGTCGAGCGCGGCGACATGGCGGACGAGCGGCACGAACTTGTCGGTCCAGTCGAGGCCGTTCCGGGTGTAGACGCGCACCTCGCTGCCCGCGGCGGCGATCTGGGCGCGGTAGCCGTCATATTTGATTTCGTGGAACCAGCCATTGCCCGATGGCACCGCATCGACGAGCGTTGCGAGCTGAAGCGGACGGAATTCGGGCGGTTTTCCTTTCGTCGCGGGCTTCGCGACTTTCCTGTTGTGCGCGGCGGCTGCCTGCATCTTCTTCGTGAACGCCGCACCCTTGGCGCCCTTGAGCGATTGTTCGCCGCCTTCGTCGCCCGCGATGTCGGCCATCGTGCGCCCGGTGAGGACGCTCGTCAGCTGGCGCCCGACGAGGTCGTCGGTGCCGCCCGCATAGGCGTCGTCGACCTTGCGCAGCAGCCAGTTCTCGCGCTTCTCCCCCGGCCGCGGCTTCATGCGGACGAGCAGCCATTCGCCCTTCATCCGTGTCCCGTCGAGCGTGAAGTGGAGATGGCCCTTTTCGATATCCTTCGCGCTCTTTCCCGCGATCGGAGCCCAGCTACCCGTGTCCCACAGCATCACCGTGCCGCCGCCATATTCGCCCTTGGGGATCACGCCTTCGAAGTCGGCGTAGGACATCGGATGGTCTTCGGTGCGCACCGCGAGTCGCTTGTCGGCGGGGTCGGCGCTGGGCCCCTTGGTCACCGCCCAGCTTTTGAGCACGCCATCGACTTCGAGGCGGAAGTCGTAATGGAGCCGCGTCGCGTCGTGCTTCTGGACGATGAAGCGGTTGCCGCTTCCCTTTGCGACCTTGCCCGCGGGCTCGCGGGTCAGTTTGAAGTCGCGCTTGGCGTTATATTGCGCGAGGGGGTCGGACCGGGCCATCGGCGTTCCTTTCGCTGTCCCAATCCAAATGTTCGGGGCGGCGGCAGGTTCCCGGCAAGACCCGTCAGTAGAGGTTGTCCTTGTAATCCTTGTCGAGGCCGCGCTGCATCAGCCCGGGAACCGAGACGAAGGCGCCCGCGATGCGCGCGCCGATCCCCTTGTCCTTGTTGAGCTTTACATGGTCGGCGAACATTTTCGCGGGCCTGATGTCGGCGGGCGCCGCCGCCGACGGCCAGAGGCGCGCGCGTTCGAGCGCGGCGCTGGTGAGCAATTCGACCTCGATGTCGTCGACGCGCGTCGCGATCAGCGGCACCTTGTCCTGCACCGCGAAATGCGCGCGCGCGGTGTCGTCGTCGGTCGGCATCGCCGTGCCGCGGACGATGGCGACGCGGGGCGAGCCGGGAACCAAGATCGG
>NZ_DATMST010000337.1:0-14687 GCF_035565275.1 Sphingopyxis sp. | reverse complement strand
CCCGGCCGTTCGCGCGCGACGCGGCGCGCGGTCGACCCTGACGCGGTGAAGCAGATGATCGCGTCGGCGGCGATGGTCTGGATGATCGTCCCCGCCGCCTCCGCCAGCGCATCGGCGGTCGTCGCGTCGGGCGCGGTCTCGGTGAAATGCAGGCGGCGATAATAATCGGGATCGCTTTCGACCGAGCGCGCGATCGAATCCATCATGGTGACAGCTTCCACCGGCCATGCGCCCGCTGCGGTCTCGGCCGACAGCATGATAGCGTCCGCGCCATCGTACACCGCCGTGGCAACATCGCTGACTTCCGCACGCGTCGGCGACGGCGAGACGATCATCGATTCGAGCATCTGCGTCGCGACGACGACGGGCTTGCCCATCCGCCGCGCGGTCGCGACGATCTTTTTCTGGAGCGGCGGCACGGCTTCGGGAGGAAGCTCGACCCCAAGGTCGCCGCGCGCAACCATCGCCGCGTCGGCAAGCTCGAGGATTTCCTCGATCCGCTGCACGCCCGACGGCTTTTCGAACTTGACGAGCAACGCCGCCTTGCCGCCGATCAGCGTGCGCGCCTCGGCGACGTCCTCGGGCCGCTGCACGAACGACAGCGCGATCCAGTCGACATGCTGTTCAAGCGCGAAAGTCAGATCCTTGCGGTCCTTTTCGGTCAGCGCCGCGAGCGGAACGACCACGTCGGGGACGTTGACCCCCTTGCGATCCGAAATCTTGCCCCCGACCTCGACGACCGTCTCGATCCTGCCGGGCACGACGCTCTTCACACGCAGCACCAGCTTGCCGTCGTCGATCAGCAGGCGCGTGTCGGGTTCGAGCGCCGCGAACAGTTCGGGATGCGGCAAATGGACGCGCGTCGCGTCGCCGGGCGTCTTGTCGGCGTCGAGGACGAACGCCGCCCCTTTTACCAATTCGGCGGGACCATCCCTGAAAGCCCCGACACGCAATTTCGGTCCCTGCAGGTCGACGAGGATTGTCGTCGGACGCCCGGTGTCCTTTTCGAGCGCGCGGATCGCGGCAATCACTTTCGCATGGCCGGCATGGTCGCCATGGCTCATATTGACGCGAAAGGCGTCGGCCCCGGCGCGGTGCAGCTCGGCGATCATCGCGGGGTTGGCGCTTGCGGGACCGAGGGTTGCCAGAATGCGCACCTTGCGTTGACGGGGGGTAAAGCTCTGAACCACAACTGCTCCGATGAATGGGGACGCCAGGGCAATGCCGCCTTGATGCTGTCTAGGCAACAACCGTATAGCTATTCAATCATTCAACGGAGGAACCATGTCCTGCAGCGACGATCAGACGACCGGCAACGACGCCCTCGACAGCCTCGACGATGCGGTCGCCGCAGCGGCCTTCCGCCGCCTCGTCCGCCTGCTCCGGCATCGCAACGATACGGCAAACATTGATTTGATGGGCCTCGCCGGTTTCTGCCGAAACTGCCTCGGCGACTGGATCGCGGAGGCAGGCGATATGGACAAGGAAACCGGCCGCACGATCGTCCACGGGATGCCGACCGCCGAGTGGAAAACGCGCTTTCATGCCGCAGCCAGCCCCGAACAGCTCGCACGGATGGAAGAAAGCATGGCCAAGAATCCCTGACGCCGCTAATCGGGCGCCGAGGCGATTCTCGCCACGCAAACCCAATCTCAGCGGAGTATAAAATGAGCGAAGCCACCGTATCCGACGAACAACTGCGCCTTTTCATCGAGCGCATCGAGCGTCTGGAAGAAGAGAAAAAGGGCATCGCCGACGACATCCGCGACACCTATAATGAATCGAAGTCGCAGGGTTACGACCCGAAAATCATGCGCCAGATTGTTCGCCTGCGCAAACTGCCGGTCCATGATCGCAAGGAAATGGAAGCGATTCTCGACGTCTATAAATCGGCGCTCGGAATCGACTAAACGCAGCGTAGGAGAGTGACGATGTTCAGCACGACCACCAATAATGTCGAGGGCCGTCCGGTCCGCGAATATCTGGGCATCGTCACCGGCGAGGTGATCGTCGGCGCCAACCTGTTCCGCGACCTCTTCGCCAGTATCACCGACATCGTCGGCGGCCGCTCGGGCAAATATGAGGACGTCCTCGCCCGCGCGCGCAAGGAAGCGATCGCCGAGATGGAAGCCGAGGCCGCACGCCTTGGCGGTAATGCCGTGGTCGGCGTCGACCTTGACTATGAAGTGCTCGGCCAGAATGGTTCGATGCTGATGGTCAGCGCGTCGGGAACCGCTGTGGTCGTCTGATTTGCGCCACTGCGCATAGTTGTCTGAAACCGCGCTCCGCGCTAGGGGCGACGCCAGCTTTCAAAATTACCGATGGAGGGTGGCTTGGCCGGCCATAGTAAATTCAAGAACATCATGCACCGCAAGGGTGCACAGGATAAAAAACGCAGCTCGCTGTTTTCCAAGCTTTCGCGCGAAATCACCGTCGCGGCAAAAATGGGCCTGCCCGATCCCGACGCGAACGCCCGTCTCCGTGCGGCGATCAACGCCGCCAAGGCGCAGTCGGTACCCAAGGACAATATCCAGCGCTCGATCGACAAGGCCGCAGGCGGCGAAGGCGATAATTACGAGGAAATCCGCTACGAAGGCTATGGCCCCGGCGGCGTTTCGCTGATCGTCGAGGCGCTGACCGACAACCGCAACCGCACCGCCACCAATGTCCGCACCGCTTTCAGCAAGAATGGCGGCAACCTCGGCACGTCGGGCAGTGTCAGCCACGGCTTCGACCGGCTCGGCATGATCAGCTATGCCGCGAAGGCCGGCGACGCCGACACGATCTTCGAAGCCGCACTCGACGCCGGCGCCGACGACGTCGAATCGTCCGAAGACGGTCACGACATCTGGACCAGCGTCGATAGTTTGCACGAGGTCGCCAAGGCCCTCGAAGCCAAGCTCGGCGAAGCCGAAGGCGTGAAGCTTGCATGGCGCCCGACGCTGAAGAGCGAAGTCACCGACGAAGCGACCGCGCAGACCTTGTTCAAGCTGATCGATACGCTCGACGACGACGACGACGTCCAGACCGTGTGGGGCAATTACGAAATTCCCGACGCGGTGATGGAGAAGCTCGGCTGATCATTCTCGGTCTCGACCCCTCGCTCAGCTGCACCGGCTGGGGCGTCATAGGCATTGAGGGCAACCGGATCAGCCATATCGCCAACGGGCAGGTGAAGACCGACGCCAAGGCGCCCCTGCCCGACCGGCTCGCGTATCTCGACACCGTGCTCGCGGCGGTGATCGCCGATCATGCGCCGCAGTGCGCCGCGGTCGAGGAAGTCTTCGTCAACGACAATCCGCAATCGACGCTGAAACTCGCGCACGCGCGAGGCGTCGTGCTGCTCGGTTGTGCGCGCGCCGGGCTGCCGGTTGCCGAATATGCGCCGCGACTGGTCAAGAAAGCGATCGTCGGCACTGGCGGCGCGGCGAAGGAACAGGTGCAGGCGATGCTGCGCGTGCTGCTCCCCGCTGCAAAGGTCGCGGGAGCCGATGCCGCAGATGCGCTGGCCGTTGCGATCTGCCATGCAAATCATCGCCCACGCCATTAAACTTCATCACCCCGGACTTGATCCGGGGTCCATCGGGCCATGCGAAAATGGCTTCCGGATCAGGTCCGGAATGACGAAGCGGGGAAATTGATTCCCTTTTCGTTCTCCCCGCGCTAGGCATCTATCATGATCGCGAAACTGACGGGACGGCTGGATTCGAGCGGCGCAGGCCATGCGGTAATCGACGTCGGCGGCGTCGGTTATCTGGTCGAGGCATCGGCGCGCACGCTCGACGCTTTGGGCCCGGTCGGCGGCGACGTCATCATCCACACCGAAATGCTTGTCGGCGAGGATTTCCTTCGCCTCCTCGGTTTTGCAAAAGCCGAGGAACGCGACTGGTTCCGCTTGCTCACCAGCGTGCAGGGCGTCGGCGCCAAGGTCGCGCTCGCGATCCTTTCGGCGCTCGAAATCGGCGACCTCCAGCGCGCGCTCGCGAGCGGCGACAGCGCGATGATCGCGCGCGCGAACGGCGTCGGGCCGAAATTGGCGCAACGGATCACGCACGAGCTCAAGGACAAGGCGGGGGCGCTCGGCGGGATCGCAGGTTCAGGTCCCACCCTGTCCGCCACATCCGGCCCGCTCGGCGACGCTCTCGCCGCCCTCACCGGCCTCGGCTTCAAGCCCGGCGAAGCGAGTGCCGCAGTCGCGGCGGCGAACGAGGAATTGGGCGCGGGCGCAAGCCTCGACGCACTGGTTCGTGTCGCGCTCAAAAAGGCCGCCAAGTGAGCGACCGCATCCGCAACGCCTCGTGCCGCTGCGGCCAGATTCGCATCGCCTGCACCGGCGAGCCGATCCGCGCGTCGGTCTGCCACTGCCACGAGTGCAAGGCGCGGAGCGGCAGCGCCTTTGCCGTACAGGTCCGGTTTCCGGCCGAGCAAGTCCGCATCGAGGGCGAGGCGAAAGCGAAGATGTGGCAGTACACCGGCGACAGCGGCAACACCGCCGACTTCTTCTTCTGCGGCACCTGCGGTTCGGGCGTCTGGTACAGGGCGCGTCCCTACCATGATGCCTTTGCGGTACCGCTTGGCAATTTCGAACCCGGCCACGGCTTCGTGCCAGACTATTCAGTCTATGAGGAGCGCCAAGAACCCTGGGTTTCGATCACCGGCGAAGCAACAGAGCATTATGACTGAGCCGGCCCTCACGACTCCAGTGCGCACCCCTGAGGATGCCGATGCCGCGCTGCGGCCAAAGACGCTCGCCGAGTTCGTCGGGCAGGCAGCGGCGCGCGAGAATTTGCGCATCTTCATCGAGGCGGCGAAGTCGCGGGCGGATGCGCTCGACCACGTGCTCTTCTATGGCCCGCCGGGGCTCGGCAAGACGACGCTGGCACAAATCGTTGCGCGCGAACTCGGTGTCGGCTTCCGTTCGACCAGCGGGCCGGTGATCGCCAAGGCGGGCGACCTTGCGGCGCTGCTCACCAACCTCGAGGACGGCGATGTGCTGTTTATCGACGAAATCCATCGCCTGTCGCCTGCGGTCGAGGAAATCCTCTACCCCGCGATGGAAGATCGCGCGCTCGACATCATGATCGGCGAGGGGCCGTCGGCGCGGTCGGTGCGGATCGATTTGCCCAAGTTCACCCTCGTCGGTGCGACCACGCGACAGGGACTGCTCACCACGCCGCTACGCGACCGCTTCGGCATCCCGGTGCGGCTCCATTTCTATACGCATGGCGAGCTGGAACAGGTCATCACGCGCGCCGCGCGGCTGCTCACGCTCCCGATCGCATCCGACGGCGCGCTCGAGATCGCCAAGCGTTCACGCGGAACACCGCGCATCGCCGGGCGATTGCTCCGCCGTGTGCGCGATTTCGCGACCGTCGCGGGTCATCCGGTCGTCGATGCGAAGGCGGCCGACGCGGCGCTCAACCGGCTCGAAGTCGACGAGCTTGGCCTCGACGCGATGGACCGGCGCTACCTGACCATGATCGCCGATATCTATCGCGGCGGTCCCGTCGGCGTGGAAACGCTCGCGGCGGGCCTCAGCGAGCCGCGCGACACGATCGAGGACGTCATCGAGCCCTATCTGCTCCAGGTCGGGCTCATCGCCCGGACCGCGCGCGGACGCATGCTCAATGCGAGCGCTTGGAAGCATCTTGGCCTCAGTCCGCCCTCGGGATCGCAGGATGGACTTTTCGACTAGGCAAAATAGGCGGATTTCCGCGGCTTTCATTCCACCAGCCGGCCCCCATCTGCGACGAACCGTTCAAGAGGGGTTTGCGACGAGTCGTTGCGGGGCTATCGGTTGGACAATGGTAAACGTCCCGCCCCCCTTCATCCCCGGCGCATTCGTCGGGGCCGAACATCATTTCCGGGCGCGCGTCTATTTCGAAGACACCGACCTCAGCGGCATCGTCTATCACGCCAATTATCTGCGCTATATGGAGCGCGCACGCTCGGACATGCTGCGCATCGCGGGCATCGACCAGCGCGCAGCGATGGAAGGCGGCGAAGGGAGCTGGGCCGTCACCGAGCTCACGATCAAATACCGCAGCCCGGCGAAGCTCGACGACGAGCTGCTCGTCGTCAGCACGGTGGAGGCGGTGCGCGGCGCGAGTGTGATTATTTCGCAGCGCATCCTTCGCACAACTGACACGTTAAGCGGCGAGACATTGACGGACGGGCAAGTCACCGCTGCCTTCCTGTCCCCCGCGGGCCGGCCGCGCCGCCAGCCTGCGGGGTGGGCCGACCGATTTACCGCCATCATGAATGGAGAGAATATCCCTTGCTAGACAATATCTCGCTGGCCGCCGACGCGGCGACTTTGTCCCCGGTCGCGCTTTTCCTTCAAGCCGATATCATCGTGAAGGCGGTGATGATCGGCCTGTTGCTCGCGTCCATCTACGTCTGGGCGGTGATCTTCACCCACGGTCGCAGCGTTAGCAAGCTGATGGGCGCATCGGAGAGGTTCGAGCGCGATTTCTGGCGCGCCGACAATATCGACAAATTCTTCGACAAGAACAGCGGCGAGGAACTGCCGAGCGCCAAGGTGCTCGCGGCAGGGATTAGCGAATGGCGTCGTTCGACCAAGGTCAAGAATGTCGACCGCGACGGCACGCGCGAACGGCTCGGCATCGCGATGAACAGCGCGGTCGCGGGCGAAGTCGACAGGCTTGCCGAAAAGATCGGCACGCTGGCGACGATCGGCTCCGTCGCCCCCTTTGTGGGCCTGTTCGGCACCGTGTGGGGCATCATGCGCAGCTTCACCGCGATCGCGGCGGAGAATAACAGCAGCCTCGCCGTGGTCGCCCCTGGCATCGCCGAGGCTTTGTTCGCGACCGCAATCGGCCTGTTCGCCGCCATCCCGGCGGTTATCGCCTATAATGCCTTTTCGCAGCGTCTGAACCGGCTCGAATCGCGCCTCGGCCGCTTTGCCGACGGCCTGCACGCGACCTTCAGCCGCGAACTCGAGGTCGAAGCCTGATGGCGATGACCGGACCCTCCGGCGGGATCGGCGGAAGGCGCGGACGCGGCCATCGCCGCGCGCCGATGGCGGAGATCAACGTCACTCCGCTCGTCGACGTCATGCTTGTCCTGCTGATCATCTTCATGATCACTGCGCCCTTGCTGGCGTCGGCCGTTCCGATCGATCTGCCCGAAAGCCGCGCAAAGCCCGTCGAGACCGAGGATCAGGAGCCGGTGCAGCTGTCGATCAACGGCGACGACACGCTCTACATCGGCGAAGAGGTGGTGCCAGAAGCCGAGCTTGCTGCGCGTCTCGACGCGATCGCCCGCGAGAATGAAGGAAAGGACAAGCCGCGCCAGATCATGCTGCGCGCAGACAAGGGGCTCGACTATGGTCGCGTTATGCGCGTGATGGGCGAGCTCAATCGGGCGGGTCTGACGCGGATTTCGCTGGTGACGACAGGTTCGGAGGGCACGCCCGGGACCAAGGCGACGGCGGTCACCGATGGTTCAGAAACGGGGCAATAGGCTGAGACGATGGCCGAACAACGGGCAGTGAGGGGGAATGAAGGACGCGGCTTTGCTATCGCGGTGGCAGCGCATGTCCTGATCATCGGCCTCCTTTCGGTCCAGTGGACCGCGGGCGACCGCCGCTTCGACAACCCCCCGATGGAAGTCGACCTGATCGCCGAGACCGCGGTGCAATCGACCGCGCCGGTGATCAGCGAAACCCCGCCCGCCGCCCGGCTGGGCGAAGAGGATATGACCGACATCGCCGCACCCGAACCGGTGCCGGCACCGCCGCTGCCCGAACCGGTTGTCCGGCCGACGCCGGCGCCGACCCCCAAACAGGTCGCGCGCCCGAAACAGGCGCCACCCAAGCAGCCGCCCGCCGCGCAAAAGGCGCAGCCGAAGGCCGCTCCGAAGGCACCCCCGGCAAAGGATCGCCCGGCGCGCCCGACCGGGCGGCTCGACGGCATCGCCGAGGGTCTTTCGAAATCCCAGCCGAAATCGCCGTCGAGCAAGGGCGCGCCCGCCGCCGCGACTGCCGCCGAAGTCCGCCGCTCGATCGACGTCAGCATCAAGTCGGCGGTCGCGCCGCGATGGAACGGCTGCCGCATCTCGGGTGTCGACGTCGACCAGCTCAAGACCGTCGTGAAGTTCCGCCTGACCCAGTCGGGCGCGCTCGCCGGTTTCACCAGCGTCACCACGAGCGGCGAAAACGACAGCAACAAGTTCCAGATCCAGCGGCATCAGGAATGTGCCAAACGCGCGGTCGAGCTGGCCGCACCTTTCGATCTGCCCGAAGAGAATTACAGCTTCTGGCAGAATTACACGCTCGATTTCATCAAGAGGTAAGAGAAATGTTCCTTCGTCCGATCGGCCTTTCGCTCGCCCTGCTGCTCACCGCGGCGCCGCTTGCCGCCCAGACCACGGCTCCCGCGCCGCCCGCGGTCGCCCCGACCGAACCGCGCGAGACAATCGAAGGTACGCTGTCGCAGGACCGCACCGTCATCGGCGTCCCTCCGCTGGCCACCGCGTCGGTCCAGACCGTCGCGGGCCTCCGCACCGACAGTCTCGGCCGCCAGATAGCCGAAGTCATCGCAGCCGATCTCGAACGCAGCGGCCTCTACGAACCGATCGGTCCGAACGGTGTCCGCGCGATCACGCGCGCCGAGGTGCAAGCGCCACGCTTTGCCGAATGGCAGTCGCGCAATGCCGAAAACGTAGTCCATGGCTTCGTCGACGCCGGCTCGAACGGCAGCCTCGTCGTCGGATGTTATCTTTACGATACCGCGCTCGGCAGCGAACTTGTCCGCAAGGGGTTCGAAATCCAGCCCGCCGACTGGCGCCGTGCCGCGCACAAATGCGCCGACGCCATCTACTCGCGCCTCTCGGGCGAGGCGCCGTTCTTCGACAGTCGCGTCGCCTATATCGCCGAGAGCGGCCCCAAGGGAAATCGAATCAAGCGGCTTGCGATCATGGATTCGGACGGCGGCAACCACCGTTTCATCACCAACGGCCAAGCGCTCGCGCTCAGCCCGCGCTTTTCGCCCGATTACAAGAAGATCGTGTATGTCAGCTATCTGAACGACCGCGTCCGCGTCTTCATCTACGACGTGGAGAACGGGTCGCAAAAGCTGGTGACCGAAAGCCGCAACGCGACCTTTGCGCCGCGCTGGTCGCCCGACGGCACCCAGATCCTCTATTCGATGGCCGTGAACGGCAACACCGACATCTATCGCATCTCGGCCAATGGCGGCACGCCGGTGCGACTAACCAATACGCCAGGCATCGACGTCGGGGGCAGCTTCTCGCCCGACGGCAAGAAGATCGTGTTCGAGAGCGACCGGTCGGGCGGTCAGCAAATCTATACGATGAACATCGACGGATCGAACCAGCAGCGGATCAGCTTTGGCGGCGGCCGTGCAGCGACCCCCGAATGGTCGCCGCGCGGCGACCTGATCGCCTTCACCCGCATGGGCGGCGGCGAGTTTCGTATCGGGGTGATGACGCCGTCGGGCGGCGGTGTGCGGATGCTCACGAACAGCTGGCAGGACGAAGCGCCAACCTGGTCGCCGAACGGCCGTGTGATCCAGTTTTTCCGCACGACGCCCGGCCGCGAAGGCAAGTCGAGCCTGTGGCAGGTCGATCTGACCGGCGTGAACATGCGCCGCTTGCCAACCCCGCAGGACGGATCGGATCCCAGCTGGGGTCCGGTCCTGCCCTGACGAAACCGGAACCAAAAAGGCGCGATTGGGTTCAAATATCGCGTCCTGAATGGGCCGATTGGCTCTCACGAACAATATTTCCAACAACAACAAGAGGACAGAAGACATGACGATACGGAAAAGCACCGCGATGATCGCGGCGATCACCATGCTTGCTGTTGGCGCCTGCGCGAAAAAAGCGCCGGAACAACTCCCCCCCGCACCCGAAGGAACCGGAACCGACACGGGCGCCGGGACCGGCACGGGCGTCGTCCCCGGTTCGCAGGAAGATTTCCTCGCCAGCGTCGGTGTATCGGGCGACCGCATCTTCTTCGATTACGACCAGTATAATGTCGATGCGCAGGACCAGGCGACGCTGCAGAGCCAATCGCAGTGGCTGCAGCGCAATCCCGCGGTTCGCGTCACGCTCGAAGGCCATGCCGACGAACGCGGCACCCGCGACTATAACATCGCGCTTGGCGAGCGCCGTGCCAATGCGGCCAAAAACTATCTTGCATCGCTCGGCATCGACCCGAGCCGCATCAACGTGATCAGCTATGGCAAGGAACGTCCGGCCGAACTCGGTTCGACCGAAGAAGCTTATGCCAAGAACCGCCGTGCCGTGACGGTGGTCATCGGGCAGTAAGCAGCGGCCAGAGCGGCACCGCAGCGAACGCGGCGGCGCAGGCAAAAACACCGAAGGGGACCCGTCGCTCATCCGGCGGCTGGCCCCCTTTACTTTGCACGACAAGCGCCCAGACAATTCCGCCGGCACTGGCGAGCAACAGCATCAGCGGCACCGCCTGCCAGCCGAGCCAGGCGCTGATCGCTGCAACCAGCTTTGGATCGCCGCCGCCCATTCCTTCCTTCGAACGTACCCGGCGGTAGATTTCCGCGATCGCTGCGAGCGCGAGGCCGCAAACGACCGCACCCACCCAGCGATCGACCAGCGATGTGCCCAGCATCGCTCCCCCGACAAGCAGGCCGGTAATCCCCAGCGCCAGATTAAGCCGGTCGGGCAGCCAGAAATGACGCGCGTCGAGCAGCGCCAGCGGCAGCAGCATCCAGCCGAACAAGGCCCAGCACCAGCCGGTCGTGCCCGGCATCAGCGCGAGCGCGACGGCGCCGATCAGCGCCGACCCCAGCTCGACGCGCCAGTGAAATGGGTCGATCGGCGCGTTGCAGGTACGGCAGCGTCCGCGCGACACAAGGATCGAGAGCAAGGGGACGAGATCGCGTGCGCCGAGCGATCGCCCGCAACCGTCGCATTGCGATCGTCCGAGCACCGAGCGCCCCGCAGGCCAGCGCAGCACCAACGTCGCGATGAAACTACCCAGGATCAGCCCGATCAGTGCGGCAAAGGCGACGCCGGTGCCGGAAGGCAACGCATCGAGAATGGTCACCTCAAAAACGGCCTGAGGTCGCCAGCACGAATCCGCCGGATCCGGCCTTGAAGCCAAGCGCGGCGAGCGTCGCCGCCATCGCCGGATCGCGATCGACATTAATCGCGAACCGCGCGCGATACGCGCCGCCGCCATCGAATGACAGCATCAACCGCTCCATCCCCGATTGGCTGACGAGCGCCGCCTGCGCGCGCCCGCTCGCACAGCTGAGCGGCCCCGACAGGCCGCGCGAAAGGTCGAGCCCGGCGATCGGAGCGGTGACCGCGAGCTGGATCCGCCCGTTTGCTGCCGCGCATTTACCCGCCGCATCGAAGCGCACCGTCGCGCCTTCGAAGCGGATCGTGTCGACCGGGATCATCCCGAGGCCGCCCGACATCGACGCCGTACCACTCACATCGGCAATGCCGCGCGGGTTGCTGCCGTGGAGGCGGCCAGCGAGCGCGCCCAGCCGCTCGTCGGCGCGCGAGAAAGCAAGTTCGGTGCGCCCCGTGAGGAGCGCAAACGGCGACAGGCTGGCCCGCACCGTCCCGAGCGGCAGCGCACCGAGCCGCGCCTCGATCAATTCGCCCGACCAGACCGAGCCGCGAATTTCGCGTGCCGTGATGCCGGCATCGGTCGCACCCGACCAGCCGAGCGCAAGGCGCATCGGCAAGGTCGCGATAAGAAGGATCAGAGCGAGCAGTGCCGCCGCGATGCCCCAGCGTCGCCGAACGCTCATTGGCCGCCCTTTCTGAGTTCGGCGGTCAACCCGACAGTGCCGTCGGCCGCCGGGGTGATGGTGAGCTGGTCGACGACGAAGCCCTGCCCTTCAAGCGAGGCGAGCCAGTCGACGAGCACCGGCGCCCTGGCTGTCGCGACCGCAATCGTCGCCTGCCCGTCGCCACGTGCTTCGTTGCGGTCGAGCGTCAGGCCGATCTCTCCTGCCGATTGCGTGAGATATTGGTCGATCGCGACCGCGTCGACCGCCGCCGCGACCGATTTCGCGGGGCGCTGCGCCAGCAATCGCACCTTTGCCGCAACCCGTCCTTCGCGCTCGATCGCGGCGCGGTGCCGGTCTTCAAGATCGATGAATGCCGCAACGGCGGGGCGTCCGAGGCCCCACAGGATAACGCCGAGCGTCAGGACGCCCGCAATGCCGACGAGCCAACGCTCGCGCAACGACAGTCCAACCCACCAGCTTTGCAGTTTTTCGGTCATGGCACTGCCCGGATGGTGATATTCGCCATCTGCTGTCCGTCGCTGCCCGCCATCGGTTGCGCGGTGACGCGATAGCCGCGCGCCTGCAGCGCAAGCAGCACCTTGTTGATATCCTCGACCCGCGGCGCGGCGAGCGTCGTGGTCAGCGTTCCGTCGGTACGGTGAGATAATGTTTTCAGCGACACACCGGGCGTGTCGCCCATGGCATCGTAAAGCGCCGACGCCGGCACCGAAAAGGCGAGCGGTCCGCCACCTGCCGCCGCAAGCCGCCGGTCGAGTTCGGCTTCCGCGGTCGTGGCGTCGGGCGCGGTCACGCCTGCCTTCCTGACTATTGCGACCACGGCTTCGTCAGCGCGGCCGGTATCGGCGGAGAGGCGAAGCCCATAGATCACGGGAATGGACAGACTCACAATAACCAGCGCGATCAACAACCGTTTCGCCAGCAGCAGCATGGCAGGATCGACCGACCAGCGCCTTTTCTGCTTCCATCCTCCGCTCAGCAGGTCGAGCGGCGGCGCGGCGAGTGTCAGCAACAGGGCGTCACGCATCCGGTCGGGATCGAGCGGCGCGACAGCGTGGCCTTGCGCAATTAGCGGATCGAGTTCGGGATCGGAGAGATAGGCGCGGTCGGCGGTGCGGACGATCTGCTCGCCACCAACATCGGCGATCCACAGCGTTTCGGGTTCGGGCGGCGGAACCGCGGCGGCCGCCGGAATGATCGCGGCGGGGGCGAGATCGCGCATCTTCAGCCAGTCGGTCCATGCGGTCATCGCGGTGTGCGTCGTCACCGCGACGGGGACCGCCTGACCTTCGGCCGCCGGCTGACCCGCGACGATGTGAAGCACGGCGGGATCGCCAAGACTGTTCTTCAGCGCATCAATCCGCGCCGCCGCGGCCGCTTGCGCGGGCGCAGCGTCGGGATAGTGCAGCCAGCGCAGTGGCACGTCGGCAGCGGGCGCCAGCGCGACCAGCCGGTCGTCGGCATCGTTATCCGGCTTTTCCGACGCGCTGACCCAGCCGTCGTCCTGTCCGCTGTCGACGATCACGCCATCGTCGATGCGCAGCCAAGCAGCATCGGAGACGTCCTTCTCACGCAGCGCCGCCAAGGGGGGCAGCCAGAGAACGAGCGTACGCGACATATCAGTCAGCCTCGCCCCAGTCGCGGCGCACGATCGTGGGCGGCGCCATGCCCGCGGACGGCGCGCCGCCATTGGCGTCGATGAGTGAAACTGCCGTCAAAAACCCGTCCCCCATCGTCACATTCGTCGTCAGCGCCAGCCAACGGCTGGTCACGCCGGCCTGTTCAGCCACATCGTCCGGCGGCTTGCGCCCCTCGAACGGTCCCGCGCTCCAGAATCGCTCGCTGCTGCCATAGCCGTCCGCGGGCCGGGCCGCCAGCGCCGCCCGTGCGGTGGCGATGCTGATTTCGCCGGGCACCAGCATCGCGACGAGAGGTGCCTGTCCGGGTGCCAGCGTGTTGACGTTGAGGCGCACCTGATCGGTGGTCGGCAGCACACAGACCCATGGCCTCACGCGCGCATATATTTTGGGTGTCACGCCGCGCACCGCGCGCAGCTCGCTGATATCGGCCATCTTGCGGTTCGCGGGCAGATAGGCGCCCTGCGCCGAGCGATACGCGTTGTCTTCGGCGCCGAGCGGCCCTTCGTTGCTGTCGCTGTCGATCCAGTCTGCCGTTGCACCCGCGATCGCCTGCGCCTCGCCGGCGTCGATGCCCAGCAAGGTCATCAGTCCGCCGAACTGGCGCATGGCGCCCGAGCGCTGGCTGAACCGGCCAGGCATTGTTTCGGCAACGAGGCTGTTGAGATTGAAGCAATTGTTCGCATCGGAAAGCCGCGCCCGCCCTTCGCCGCCCGGCAGCGGCAACACGAAATCGCGCCCGAGCCAATTGCCCGCAAGCGTCAGCTTTGCCGGGTCGCGCCCCACGAGATCGGCGACGCGGCGCAACGCGATCTGTTCGGCGGCGAAGCTGTAGGCGCGACCCTGATCCACCGTCGCCGCGCTGCCCGCGATGCGCGTCGCGAGCGTCAGCCGGTCGAGCGCGGTGGCCGCGATCACCGCCATCACCGCGACGAGCAGCAATACGGTGAGCAGCGCCGCCCCGCGTTCGTCCTTCGCGCGGTTCATGTTGCGGGAGTCCCGGTCGCGGGCGGAGGCGGCAGCGTCGGCGCGGTCAGGAACAGCATCGTCAGTGCCTCGCGTCCCCGGCGCGTGATCCGCATCTCGACCGCGCGCGGCAGACGGTCGCCCGGTTCCGAACTCCAGCTTTCGCCCCAATTGCCGCGTTCATCGCGATAGCGCACCGCGACCGCGGCAACGTCGCCCATCAGCCGGTCACCCTCGCCCAGCGCGGTCCCGTCGAGCATCGGCTGCGTCGCGCGGCGCCATTCGCCGCCGATCA
>NZ_DATMST010000336.1:0-4476 GCF_035565275.1 Sphingopyxis sp. | reverse complement strand
CCTCGACCCCGGCAACGATCAACATCCCCGGCATGGGCAGCGTCGGCGGCGGCGTCGCACGCCAGCAGCTTGCCGGCGCACAGAACGAACTGTCGTCGATGCGCGCGCGCGGGCTGACCGACGCGCACCCCGACGTCATCGCGCTGAAAAGCCAGATCGCGTCGCTGAAGGCCATGGCCGACCGCGAAGGTACGGGCGGTGGCGGCGGCAATTCGCAGAACCCCGCCTATGCCTCGCTCTCGGCCATGCGCGCCGAACGCCAGGCGACCGTGAGCGCGCTGTCGACACGCAAGGCGCAACTGATGGGTGACATTTCCAAAATCACCTCGCAGCAGATCCAGAACCCGGGCATCGCGGCCGAATACGACCGGATCAACGGCGAATATACCGCATTCAAGGCGCAGTATGACAAGCTGCTCGCGCAGCGCGAACAGGTGCGCCTGCGCGGCGACGTGCAGACCGAAACCGACGCGATCAAGGTCGAGCTGCTCGATCCGCCGTCGAAACCGACGAGCCCCGCGGCGCCGAACCGCCCGTTGTTCCTGACCCTCGTGCTGCTTGCCGGCATCGGTGGTGGCATCGGCGTGGCCTTCGGTCTTGCGCAGGTCCGGACAAGCTATGCGACCGCCGCCAAGCTCGAACGTGCGAGCGGCTTGCCGGTGATCGGGTCGATCACCGAAGTCGTGACGCCCGACCGCCATCTCGACCGCCGCAAGAAGCTCGTGTGGCTCGCCGGCGGCGGCGGCGCGCTGGTCGGGCTTTACGCCCTGTTGCTGGTCGCGGAATTCATCCAGCGCGGCATGGTTGCGTGACGGGGGACGAAGACATGAACGACCAACGCAAAGTAAAGCGCCCGCCCTCGCTCCTCGAACGCGCCGCCGACATGTTCGGCCTCGATCCCGCGGCCAACGCGCCGACGATCGACGTGTCGAACCTGCCGCCCGAGCCCGGGAAAAAGACAAAGAAGGCCGGCACCCGCCCGGCCGCCGAAGCTCCGCAACCCGAAATCCTCGACCCCGTCGTCGAAGCCGCACCGGCGGTCGAACCGGCGGCTGCGCCCACGCCTTCGCCGCGCAAGGATGTCGCGAGGGCCGCGCCCGCAATCGCCCCGAACCGCCAGGGGCGGATCGATCGCGAGCGCCTCGCATCGCGCGGGATGATCGTGCCCGGCACGCCGGTTACGGGCATTTCCGAAGAATATCGCATCGTGAAGCGCGAGTTGATCCGCAATTTCGGCGGCGCGGGCAATCGCCCGATCCTGCCGCGCGGCCACCGCGTGCTGATCGCGTCGGCCAATCCGGGCGAGGGCAAGACCTTCTCGGCGGTCAATCTCGCGCTGAGCCTTGCGGTCGAGGCCGATCACGATGTGCTGCTGATCGACGCCGACATCGCGAAACCGAGCGTTCTCGAAGCTTTGGGGCTCGACGACGGTCCCGGCCTGATGGACGCGCTCGCCGATCCGCATCTGCCGCTCGGTGACTGCCTGATCCAGACCGACATTCCGGGGCTGAAGGTCATGCCCGCGGGCACCCAGCATATGCATGATACCGAACTCCTCGCCTCGGCGCGGACCGAGGCGCTCATGGCGCAACTCGAAGCCGGGGCGCCGGGTCGCATCCTGATTCTCGATTCGCCGCCGGTGCTCGCGGCGTCGCCCGCCGCGGTGCTCGCAGGCCATGTCGGGCAGACGATCATGGTCGTGCGCGCCGACGCGACCCTTGAATCCGCTCTGCGCGACGCAATCGGCCTGATGGGCGCGTGCCCGCATATCCAGCTGCTCCTCAACGGCGTGAAATATTCGCCGGGTGGACGCCGCTTCGGGACCTATTACGGACAGGGAGGCGCGTGATGCGCACCACGACCACCACGCGTCATGTGGCGACGCTGGCGGCCTTGCTGCTCGCCGGGACGGCGACGGGCGCGCACGCCCAGTTTTCGGGAGATCCGGGTTCGGGCGCGGAGGGCGCGTCGTCGTCCGATGCGTCGTCCGCCCCGGAAGGGCGTTCTGCCAAAGGCGCCGAAGGCCGCCGCGCCCAGCGCCAGATCGACGTCAGCCCCTATCTTTCGGTCGATCAGGTGCTGACCGCCGACCTCAAGAACGGCGGCGACGTGCTCACCTACACCAATGTCGCGGTCGGGATCGATGCCGCGATCGTCACGCGCCGTGCCGAAGTGGCGGCGTCGCTGCGCTACGACCATCGTTTCGGATGGAACGGCGGGCTTGGCGATTCGGATAGCGTCAGCGGCCTCGCGCGTGGCCGGGTCGAACTCATCCGCGGCCTCAATCTCGAGGGCGGCGCGCTCGCTACGCGCACGCGCGCCGACGGGCAGGGCGCCGACAACGGCCTGTTCATCGGCGACACCAGCAACGTCGCGAACCTTTATTCACTCTATGCCGGGCCGACTTTCGCGCGGCGGATCGGCGGGCTCGACGTCGGGGCGGGCTATCGCTTCGGCTATACCAAGGTCGATATCGACCAGCCGGCAATCCTTGCGCCGGGGGTGCAGCCGCAGGACATTTTCGACAGCTCGACCAACCATGTCGCGTGGGCCAGCGTCGGCGCGCGGCCGGGGGACCTGCCGTTCGGCTGGCAGGTGTCGGGCGGTTACGAGCGCGAGGATGCGAGCCAGCTCGACCAGCGGTACGAGGGGAAATATGCCCGCGCCGACGTGACAGTGCCGATCGGCCCGACGGTGGCGCTGCTCGGCGGCGTCGGATATGAGGATATCGAGATCGGCCAGCGTGACCCGGTGGTCGACGGCAATGGCGTGCCCGTGCGCGACGCGAGCGGGCGCTTCGTCACCGACAAGTCGAAACCGCGCCAGCTGTCGTTCGACACCGACGGGCTGATCTGGGACGCGGGCGTGATGTGGCAGCCCAGCCGCCGCACCTCGCTGACCGCCAAGGTCGGCCGCCGCTATGGCGACACCATCTATACCGGCAGCTTCGCCTATCGCGCCGACCATGCGACGACGATCCAGATCGGCGTCTACGACGGGCTGTCCAGCCTCGGCCGCGGCCTCTCGGGCGGTCTCGCCGCGCTGCCGACGCAGTTCGACCCGACGCGCAACCCCATCGATGGCAATATAAATCCGTGCGTCTTCGGCCAGCAGGGCGGCGGCTGCCTCAGCAACCAGCTCGGCAGCGCGACCACCGCGCAATATCGCAGCCGCGGGATCCAGGCGACGCTGTCGTCGCGCTTCCGCGGCTGGAGCTATGGCGTCGGCCTCGGCTACGACCAGCGCAAGCTGCTTGCGCCGCGGCTGTCGCCGATCGGCGGGCTCGACGGGATCAAGGACGAGAATTATTATCTCTTCCTGTCGATGGGGCGCCAGCTCGATGTCGATTCCGACCTCAGCCTGTCGGGATATCTCAATTATTTCGACAATGGCGCGCCGAACGCCAGCGACGTCCAGTCGGCAGGGCTATCGGCCGCCTATTCGCGGCGCTTCTGGCGCGGCCTGACCGGGACCGCCGCGGCCAGCCTGAACGCCTTCGATCAGGAAGGCTTCAACAGCCAGCTTATCGGTTCAGCTTTGGTGGGACTGCGTTACAACTTCTGATGGGTTTGACCCTCTGGGCAACGGGAATTCGCAATGTACGATCAATTCTATGGTTTCACCGGCCGTCCGTTCCAGCTGACGCCTGACCCGCATTTCTATTTCGAAAGCGGCACGCACAGGAAGGCGATGTCCTACCTCGGCTACGGCCTTGCGCAGGGCGAAGGCTTCATCGTCATCACCGGCGACGTCGGCGCGGGCAAGACGACGCTGGTCGGCCATCTGATGAACACGATCGACCCCAATCGCCTGACCGCGGTCAAGCTGGTGTCGACGCAGGTCGAGGGCGACGATCTTCTCCGTCTCGTCGCCGAACAGTTCGGCATAGAATGGGAAGGGCAGAGCAAGGCCGAACTGCTGCGCGCGATGGAGGAATATCTGCGCGAACAGGCACGCGCTGGTCGCCGCACGCTGCTGATCGTCGACGAGGGGCAGAACCTCGCCATCTCGGCGCTCGAAGAACTGCGCATGCTGTCGAACTTCCAGCTTGGCGGTCATTCGCTGCTGCAGATTTTCCTGCTCGGCCAGCCCGAATTCCGCCAGACGCTCTTCCACTCGCCGACGCTCGAACAGCTCCGCCAGCGCGTGATCGCGACGCACCATCTCGATCCGATGGAGCCCGAGGAGGTCGAGCCCTATATCCTCCACCGTCTCGGCAAGGTCGGCTGGACGGGCAACCCCAGCTTCAGCCCTGACGCGTTCGAGGAAATCTTCGATTACAGCGAAGGCGTGCCACGCAAATTGAACGTCCTTGTCAGCCGGCTGCTGCTTTATGGCGCGGTCGAACAGATGAACCGCATCACCGCGCAGAATGTGCGCTCGGTCGTCGCCGAGATCGAGGCCGATCGCGGGCTCGACGCATCGACGCTCGCGCCGCTGCCGGTGGACGAGATCGTCGCGGCGGCCGCCACCGCT
>NZ_DATMST010000335.1:0-7482 GCF_035565275.1 Sphingopyxis sp. | reverse complement strand
TCTCGCGAGGCCAATGCGCTGCGCCGCCAGAACTGGCTCGACACGCAGGTCGGCCGCACGGCGTCGATGCTCGTCGAGCGCGACGGGCTGACCGGACATGCCGAAAATTTCGCCGCGCTGGCGCTGGCCGCGCCCGCAGCGCCCGGCAGCATCATCCCCGTGCGCCTGACGGCGCGCGATGGCGACCACATGATCGCCACTTCCATGCAAGCAAAGGACATCGCCGCATGACCGGCAAAAGCTGGAGCGAAAGGCTGCTCGGCGGATTTCGCCGCACATCGGAACGGCTCGGCGAAAATCTCGCCGGGCTGACCGGCAAGTCGCGTCTCGACGACGACGATCTCGACCGGATCGAGGAAGCGTTGATCACCGCCGATCTTGGCCCCGCGATGGCGGAGCGGATTCGCGAGCGCCTTGCGGCGCGGCGCGATGCGGTGGCCGGCGGCGTCGAGGAACTGCGCAAGATCGTCGCCGAAGAAATCGCGACGGTCCTGCGCCCCGTCGCCGAACCGCTCGACATCGACGCCTTCCCGCGTCCGCAGGTCATCCTCGTGATCGGGGTCAACGGGTCGGGCAAGACCACGACGATCGCCAAGCTCGCGCACCTTTTCCAGGAGCAGGATTATGGCGTCATGCTCGTTGCGGGCGACACCTTCCGCGCCGCCGCAATCGGGCAATTGAAGGTCTGGGCCGAACGGCTGGGCGTGCCGATCATGGCGGGGCCGGAGGGCGGCGACAGCGCGGGCATCGTGTTCGACGCGGTGAAGCAGGCGACCGCGACGGGCATCGACGTGCTGATCGTCGACACCGCCGGCCGCCTCCAGAACAAGCGCGAGCTGATGGACGAGCTCGCCAAGATCAAGCGCGTGCTCGGCCGGCTCAACCCCGCCGCGCCGCACGACGTCGTGCTCGTCCTCGACGCGACGACGGGGCAGAATGCGCTGTCGCAGATCGACGTGTTCCGCGAGGTTGCAGGGGTGACCGGGCTTGTGATGACCAAGCTCGACGGCACGGCGCGCGGCGGCGTGCTGGTGTCCGCGGCCGAGCGCCACGGGCTTCCCATTCACGCGATCGGTATCGGCGAAACCATCGACGACCTTCGCCCGTTCGATGCCGACGAAATCGCGGGCATTATTGCAGGAAATATCCGATGAGCGACCAGCTTCCCTCTGGCCCCGAGACCGTCCCCGCTCCGCCGCCGGCGAAGCATGGCTGGCTCAATTTCGTGATCGATTTCGGGCCGTTGCTCGTCTTTTTCGTCGCGTATAAATTCGCGTCGGGCGGCGAAGGTGCGTTCGCGGCGACGACCGCCGCGATCAAGGGCACGGTCGCCTTCATGGTCGCGATCGTCATCGCGATGGCGGTATCGAAATGGAAGCTCGGCAAGATTTCGCCGATGCTGTGGATGTCGAGCATCCTCGTCCTCGGCTTCGGCGCGCTGACGATATGGTTCCACGACGAGCGGTTCATCGTGATGAAGCCGACGATCATCTATGCGGCCTTTGCCGTGCTGCTGCTCGGCGGCTGGTGGTTCGGCAAGCCGATGCTGAAATATCTGCTGCAATCGGCGCTCGAGGGGCTGACCGATCGCGGCTGGCTGCTCCTGTCGCGAAACTGGGGGCTCTTTTTCGCCGCGCTCGGCATCGCCAATCATGTGATGTACGAGATGATCCAGGCGAAGCAGATGAGTTTCGACCTGTGGCTGACGATCAAGGTGTGGGGCGTCACCGCCCTTTCCTTCCTCTTCACGTTCAGCCAGGTTCCCGTGATGCTGAAAAACGGCCTCGCCATCCCCGACGAGACGGCTGACAAGCAAGCTTGAGCCATTCCCCCGTCGCTGGCATAGCAGCGCGCAGGCACCGGGTCGCACGGCGCCGCACAAATGGGGGAACTGCAATGGACAAGTTTTTCGGAAACCTGCACGCCGTGCTCGGCACCGGTCTCGTGCTGGCGATTATTCTGATGCTCTGCCTGAACGGCCAGAATTTCGAGGACGGAATAGCTGCGGGCAATGCGATCATGCGCTGGCTGCACACCTTCTTCGGCGTGCTGTGGATCGGCCTGCTTTATTATTTCAACTTCGTCCAGATGCCGACGATGCCGAAGATTCCCGCTGAACTGAAGCCGGGCGTTTCGAAGCATATCGCACCCGCCGCGCTGTTCTGGTTCCGCTGGGCGGCGCTGATCACCGTGCTGCTGGGCCTCGCGATCGCGGGTCACGCCAAATATCTGGCGCCGGCGCTCGGCCTGCAGGACCCGTACAAGCTGATCGGCGTCGGCATGTGGCTGGGCCTGATCATGGCGTTCAACGTGTGGTTCGTGATCTGGCCGAACCAGAAGAAGGCGCTGGGCATCGTCGAGGCCGACGATGCGACCAAGGCGAAGGCCGCAAGGACCGCGATGATCTTTTCGCGGACCAACACCCTGCTGTCGATCCCGATGCTCTATGCGATGGTGAACTTCAGCTAGCCCGACGCGCAATATCGCAAGGGGCGCTCCGGGAAACCGGGGCGCCCTTTTCGTTTCAGCTCTCGATCGCCGCCTTGTGCATGCGGCCGTTCATCACATAATGCGCGACGCCCAGCTGCATGCCGGCCGCCTGCGCATCGCCGATCTCGCGCACGCGCCGCGCGGGTGAGCCCGCCCACAGCTCGCGGTCGGGGATTTCCTTGTTTTCGGTCAGCAGTGCTCCCGCGGCGAGCATCGCGTCGCTGCCGATGCGGCATCCGTTCATCACCGTCGCCTTGAGGCCGACGAACGCGCGATCGGCGAGCGTGCAGCCGTGCACCATCGCGAGATGGCCGATCAGCACATCCTCGCCGATGATCGTCGGAAAACCCTCGGGCCGGTGTGGCATCGGGCCGTCGCAGTGGACGACGCTGCCGTCCTGGATGTTCGATCGGGCGCCGACGACGATGCGGCTGACGTCGGCGCGCAGCACGCAATTATACCAGATGCTGACGTCGGCGCCGATCACGACGTCGCCGATGATCCGGCAGCCGGGCGCGATGAAGGCGCTGGGGTCGATTTGCGGCGTCTTGCCATTGACGCTGATGATGCTGACGTCGTTCATTCGTCGCGGCCTCCGATGATATTCTTCCAGATGAGGACCGGCAGCGTCGAGGCGTAATCGTCGGTCCAGCGCTCGAAACCGGGGCGCGCCTCGAGCGGCACCCATGCGTCGAGATCCCTCGCATCCTTGCGCGCGCGGATGCCACCGGTCAATTGCTTCATCCGCCCGGGCGTCGCGGCCAGCGCGACCCAGTTCGATCCGGTCAGGTCACCATATTCGTCGCCGACCGGTCCCGGGTCCATGCGGATCGCGCTCGTCCAGCCGCGCGCTTTGGCTTCGGCCGCAAGCACCGGCTCGAGATCGAAGAAGCGGTTCGAGATGTGGATGAGCAATATGCCGTCGGGCTTCAGCGCGCGCGCATAGATGCCGATCGCTTCCCTGGTCATCAGATGCAGCGGGATCGCGTCGGACGAGAAGGCGTCGATCACGATAACATCGAAGTGCCCCGCGGGCTGGTTGGCGAGTTGCAGTCGCGCATCGCCGATGACGATCGGCGTGTTGCCGGCGCAATCGGACAGGAAGGTGAATTTGGACGGATCGCGCGCAATGTCGACCATCACCGGATCGATCTCGAATATCGTCCAGCGCTGGCCGGGCCTCCGGTAACAGGCGAGCGTCCCCGCCCCCAGCCCGACGATGCCGACCGAGGCGTTCGCCCCGGCGAGCGCCTCCGCCTTGTCGAGCGTCAGGCCGACGCCCGACTGGGGGCCGTAATAGGTGGTCGGATCGCGGCGATGCGCGGCGTCGGTGCGCTGCAGCCCGTGGAGGGTCGTGCCGTGCGCGAGGCGGCGCTGGTTCGATTCGGGATAATCGGTGACGGTGTAGACGCCGAAATAGCTGCGGACGCGCGCACCGGTGAAACTTTCCTGGATCGTGTCCCAGCCGCCGACGCCGATCATCAGCAGCGCGAGCACCGACACGTATGCCCAGCGCCAGCCGACGACGAACATCCCCACGACAAAGATCACGACGCCCCAGCCCGATGCCGCGCCTTCGAGTCGGCCCGTCCAGCCCTCGACCATATGCCAGGCCGCAAAGGCCGCGACGAGGATGAGCAGGACGGTAACGACGCGCGCGGTATTCACCTCGAGTCCCAGCCACCTGTCCCAAGGGAGAAGCGCGGGCAACGGCAGCAGCATCGCCGCCGCGAGGATCAGCAGCGGGTGTTCATACACCCAGTCGAAGATCAGCGGCGCGAACAGCGCGGCGAACAATCCGCCGAGCACCCCGCCCGCCGACATGACGAGATAGAAGAGTGTCAGATGCTGCGTCGCCGGGCGGAGGTGATAGAGATAGCCGTGCAGCGCAGTCGCAACGACAAACAGCATCGCAAGGCTGGCGATCGCAACCATCATCGATCCGCCGCCCGAACTCAGCAGGCCGAGCCCGCCGACCGCGAGCAGCACGACGGGCGCGATCAGCGTGATGATCTGCGTCGGCCGTTCCATCGTCGAAAAGGCGATCACGAAGCTGAGCAGATAGAGGCCGAGCGGGAGCACCCAAAGCAAGGGCATCGCCACGATATCGGTGGTGAGATGCGTCGTCGTCGACAGCATCAGGCCCGACGGCACCGCCGCGATCAGCAGCCAGTGGAGCTGGCGCCTGAGCGTCGGCCGCGGTTCGTCGGTGACGGCAGCATGGCGTTCGGCACCGCCGTGCCAGCGCGCCGCGGCCGCCCCGGCGACGAGCAGGACGAGCAGCGCATAACCCGCGGTCCAGCCCCAGCTCTGCGCCGCGAGCGGCAGCGTGGGCTCGACAAGCGCCGGATAGCTGATGAGGCCCGCGAAGCTGCCGAGGTTCGACGCGGCATAGAGATAATAGGGATCGCCCGCACGGGTGTCGGCGGCGAACCAGCGCTGCATCAACGGCGCCTGCGCGGAAACGACGAAGAAGACCGGACCGATCGAGGCGAGCAAAAGCAAAGGCACCCAGAGCGCCTCCTGCCCCGGACCAGGCGCCGCGATCTGCGCAATGCCGATCGGAAGCCACAGCGCGGCGACAAGGAAGAGCGCGAGGTGGATGGTCGCCTGGCGCCGCACCGTGAACCGGCCGAGCCAGTGCGCATAGGCGTAGCCGCCGAGCAGCAGCGCCTGATAGACGAGCATCGCGCTGTTCCACACCGCAGGCGCGCCGCCGAGTTTGGGCAGCACCATCCGCGCGATCATCGGCTGGACGAGGAAGAGGAGGAAGCTGCCGACGAGGATCGTCAGTACGAACAGCCAGCGACGCGGCGAATTGCTGTCGCTCATGAAATCAGGCGCCGAGGAGCCGCGCCGCGTGGAGCGCGTGATAGCTGAGCACCCCCGACGCCCCTGCACGGCGGAACGCGAGGAGCGTTTCGAGGACGAGCGCATCGCGGTCGCCCGCGCCCGCCGCGGCGGCCGCCTCGATCATCGCATATTCGCCCGACACCTGATACGCATAGACCGGCACAGCAAAGTTGTCTTTCACGGCGCGGACGATGTCGAGATAGGGCAAGCCCGGTTTCACCATCACGCTATCGGCGCCTTCGGCCAGGTCCTGTGCGACTTCGCGCAACGCTTCCTCGCTGTTCGCTGGGTCCATCTGATAGGTCTTCTTGTCGCCCTTGAGCAGCCCGCGCGAGCCGACCGCATCGCGGAACGGGCCATAGAAGGCCGAGGCATATTTGGCGGCATAGCTCATGATCTGGATATGGCCGAAACCCTCGGCCTCGAGCGCCGCGCGGATCGCGCCGATGCGGCCGTCCATCATGTCGCTGGGCGCGATGATGTCGGCGCCGGCGCGCGCCTGATTCAGCGCCTGCCCGACCAGCACCTCGACCGTCTCGTCATTGAGGACATAGCCCGCATCGTTGACCAGCCCGTCCTGCCCGTGGCTGGTATAGGGGTCGAGCGCGACGTCGGTAAGGATGCCGATGTCGTCGCCGAGCGCCTGCTTGATCGCGGCCGTCGCGCGGCACATCAGATTTTCGGGATTGAGCGCCTCGCCGCCGTCCTCGCTGCGCCGGTCGGCCTGCGTATAGGGAAACAGGGCAAGGCACGGGATGCCCGCGGCGACCGCATCCTTCGCACGTTCGACGAGCAGGTCGACCGACCAGCGCGACACGCCGGGCAGGCTTGCGACCGGTTCTTCGGTGCCCGATCCGTCGCAGACAAAAAGCGGCCAGATCAGGTTCGCGGGCGACAGGGTGGTTTCGCGCACCATCGCGCGGCTCCAGCCGGTGCGGCGGGTGCGGCGGAGGCGCAGGTCGGGAAAAGCGGCTTGGGTCATGCGGGGTGCATAGCGATGCCTGACCGCAGGGCAAATGGATATTGCCGCTCTTATGCGGGATCAGATCCCGTCACCGGCGCGCTTCGAGGCGACATCGGCGAGGCTGCCGAGCTTCGGCCCCTCGGCCTGTTTCGGCGCGATCGGGGTGAGTGCGGCACCCGGCGCTATCGACGTCAGCGCGCGGATGCGGGCGCGGAAGTCGGCGAGCGCCTTGCCTTCGAGCAGTGCGCGGGTGACGAAGGTCACCGAGGCGGGATTCACTGCGCGTCCGTTGCGATAAAGCTCGTAATGCAGGTGCGGGCCGGTCGAGAGGCCGGTCGAGCCGATATAGCCGATCACCTGCCCGCGATTGACGCGCTGGCCGGCGCGCACCGCGATGCGGCTCATATGACCATAGCCGGTGCCGAGCCCGGCCCCGTGATTGAGCTTCACATAATTGCCGAAACCGCCCGTACGCCCGGCGATCGTGACCACGCCGTCGGAGACTGCATGGATCGGCGCGCCATAGCCGCCGCCGAAATCCATCCCGCTGTGCATGCGCTTGTACCCGAGAATCGGGTGGCGACGCATGCCGAAGGTCGAGGTGACACGCCCGTTGGTGGGCCGCGCCATGCCGCCGCGCTGTTCGCCGACACCCGACGCCTCGAACCACTGGCTGCGGCCGTCGACATTCCATTCGAGCATCGAGAGTTTGGACTTCCCGCCGCGGATCAGCCCGGCATAGAGCAGCTTGCCTGTCTCGCTCTCGCCCGTTTCTGCCCGGCGATAGTCGACGATGATGTCGAATTCGTCGCCGGCGCGAATGTCGCTGCCGACCGAAATCTGTTTGCCGATGACGCGCAGATAGGACTGGATCGCCGCGGGCGGCGCCCCGGCGGCACGCGCCGAGCGGTAGAGGCTGTCGCCCACCCGGCCGCGGATACGCAGCGGCGTCGTATCGACCGCGATCGGGATGCGGCGCATGACGAGCCCACCGCCCTGCCGCTCCATCTCGATGCGAAGGTCGAAGCGGGCGCGCATCGCGAGCGCTTCGACCGGACGCGGCATCGTGCGTGCGGCACGGCGGCCGAGTATGAGGTCGATGCGCGTGCCCGGCGCGATGTCGGCGAGCGGCACCGCGCCCGACACCTTGTCCCGCGCCGGTGACGATGGCGACC
>NZ_DATMST010000334.1:0-4838 GCF_035565275.1 Sphingopyxis sp. | reverse complement strand
GACCATGGCTTCGGCGGCGGCCGACAGCGCCGCGACCGCGCCATGCCGGTCGATCAGGAACGCCGCGACCCCGATCGTGTCGAATGCGCCCATCGTCATCTCGGCGCCGCGGCGCGCCATCGCCTGCTGCATCCTGATCGCCGCCAGCGCATATGTTGCGCCCGCCGCGAACAGCTTCCGGTCGCGCTCTCCCGTCCGGCCGTCGCGCTCGGTCCGCAACGTCGCCATCCCGACGAGCAGCCCGTCGCCCTCGATCAGCGCGGTCTGGCAACCGTGAACGCCGCCCCATCGCCTGACATGCTCCTCATAATCATCACTGCGGTTACGCGCCCGCGCGACATCATAATGCCGCTCGCTCAATATCTCGAAGGGCCGCCCGGTCACCGCAACGCGCCAGTTGACCTCGGGCCGCCAAGCCTCGATCTCGACGAATTCGCGCTGATAGACCGGATCGACGTCGGGCAGGAAATTGAACAGCGTCGCGTCGGTGCCGAGACCGATCAACTGGGCGTGGGAAGATCCGGACCGGCGCGCGAGCAGGCGCAACGCCGCATCCCAGCCGCCCCCTTCGAACGGCGCCGCCAGAAAGGCGTTCTCGATTTCGCCCGCTTCGCGGGCGAACAATGCGTCCATGATGGAAGGCCCCCCAGCCTTCGGGTTGATCGCGCCTTCCTATCATGGATGGCATAAACCGGAAACAAAGCGTTTCGATGGCGACGATTGACGCCGGCGCCCCGGCTCGCCTAGCCTGCGCTCCTTCAAACAGGAGATCCCCCATGCGTCGCATCGCTCCCCTTGCCGTCCTCGCGCTTGCCGTTGTCGCGGTTCCCGTCGTTATCGCGCAGGCCCCGTCGGGCGCGCCCGGTGCCCCCGACAAGTCGCGCGTCACCGCGGGCACCTATGCCGCCGACGCCGGCCACACGATGGTCGTGTGGGAAGTCGACCATCTCGGCTTCAGCAAATATACCGGCATCTTCGGCGACGTGACCGGCACGCTCGTCATCGATCCCGCGAACCTCGCCGCGGCAAAGGTCGATGTCACCATCCCCGTGTCGAAGGTCACGACCGCCAGCGCGGGCCTTACGAGCCATCTCCTCCGCGCGGGCAAGGACGGCGGCAAAGCCGACTTCTTCGGCGCCGCTCCCGCCGACGCCAAATTCGTCTCGACCGGTGTCACCCTCGACGATGATGGCGACGAGGCCAAGGTCACCGGCAACCTCACGCTCAACGGCGTGACCAAGCCCGTCACCCTCGACGTCGAGTTCCACGGCGCGGGCGTCGGCATGAACAAGAAGGAAACCATCGGGTTCCAGGCCGAAGCGACGATCAAGCGCAGCGATTTCGGCATCGCCTACGGCATCCCGATGGTCAGCGACGCGGTCGAACTCGAAATCCACGCCGCATTCGAAAAGCAGTAAGCGCTCCCCAATCTGTCACACGCGCCGCGTAAGAACGGGACGGGACCCTCGCGGGTCCCGCCCCTTTTCGCACAAGGAGCGCGTGTGATGAGCGAACTGGTACGCGAAATTGTCGAAGTGAACGCCTTCGTCGGCGGCGACGAGGAAAATCCGGTGCTGGCGGTCGAGGCCGAGGGTCTCACCCCCACTGCCGGCTGGAGCCAGGTCCGGCTCGAACCGCATGTCTATATCACCCCGCCCGACGACGGCGTGCAGGACTTCGACCTCGTCGGCGACCGGCCAGCCGGCGCCTCTCCGGAGCCCGGGGCCGCCGACGCGCTGACCCCGGTCGAGGCCGCATGGGAAGGCCCGCTCGAAGACTGGCTGATCGGCGTCCGCATCCACGCGGTCGACAATATGATCGAGGACGAGGTCTTCGAACCCTGGGACGAGGAAGGCGACGACGAGAGCGAGGCCGCCTGACCCTCTCTTTTCGGTCCCCTGCACTACGCCGGGCTGCGAAGCCTCTCGCGGCCCGGCGCCATTTTCGGTTCATCGCAGAGCCAGCCGACAAGGCGTAGCACCCTCTCCATTCAAAGGGAGGATATTCATGCGCACCCTGCTTCTCGCTCTTGTCCCGGTCCTCGCAAGCGCCGCAACGCCCGCTTTCGCACAAGCGAACCCCCAGATTGACTACCCCGGCTTCCAGATGCTCACCGCCAGCGTCGCGCCCGAACGCGCGCAGCGCCTGCTCGCCTTCGACGCCTTCAAGGCCGCGGCCGCGAATCCGGGCGCCCTCCTCCTCGACGCACGCTCGAAGGACGCCTTCCAGCGCGGCCATATCCGGGGCGCAGTCAACCTCCCCCTCACCGACTTCACGGCCGAGAGCCTTGCCGCAGTCATCGGCGCGAACCCCGACCGCCCCATCCTCATCTACTGCAACAATAATTTCTCGAACCACCGGAGTCCCGTACCGCTCAAATCGGCGGCGCTCGCGCTCAATATCCAGACCTTCATCAACCTCGTCGGCTATGGCTATCCGAACGTCCGCGAGCTCGCCGACGTCGTCGATTTCACCGATCCGAAGGTCGAATGGGTGGCGGGCTGACCCCGCACCCCACGCAATTTTCGCATTCCCCCCTTGCATCGCGCGACATTTTGCGTCACTGGAACGCCCATGCGCGGCAACGCCCTTCTTCTTCTGCGACTTACACGCCCTTGGGCGTGACACTGGCTGCGCGCTAGTCGCGGCCACCCGCTCAAGGGTCCGATCGACAAGCACCGCAACCACCAGAAGAAGTTTGAACCCCATGACCATGCTCCGCGACCCGTCCGCGAAATATTCCGCCTTCCCGCAAGTTCCGCTCGCGAACCGCGAATGGCCCGGCCGCGTCACCACCCAGGCGCCGATCTGGCTCTCCACCGACATGCGCGACGGCAACCAGTCGCTGATCGACCCGATGGACGCCGAGAAAAAGGCGCGTTTCTTCGACCTGCTCGTCCGCTGCGGGTTCAAGGAGATCGAGGTCGGCTTCCCCAGCGCCGGCGCGACCGAATTCGACTTCATCTCGGGCCTCGTGAAGAACGGCCGCACCCCCGACGACGTCACCCCGCAGGTGCTCACCCAGTCGCGCGCCGACCTCATCCGCACCAGCTTCGACAGCCTCGAGGGCGCGAAAACCGCGATCGTCCACGTCTACAACGCGGTCAGCCCCGCGTGGCGCAAGATCGTCTTCGGCATGGAGATGGACGACATCAAGCAGATCGCGATCGAGGGTGCGAAGCAGCTCCGCGACAATGCCGCGCGCCTGCCCGGCACCGACTGGCGCTTTGAATACAGCCCCGAAACCTTCTCGACCGCCGAGCTCGATTTCAGCATCGCCTGCTGCGAGGCGGTGATGGACATCCTCCAGCCCACGGCGGACAAGCCGATCATCCTCAACCTCCCCGCGACGGTCGAGGCGTCGACGGCGAACATCTACGCCGACCAGATCGAATATTTCTGCAAGAACCTCCCGAACCGCGACCGCGCGATCATCTCCTTGCACACCCACAACGACCGCGGCACCGGCGTCGCCGCGGCCGAGCTCGGCCTGCTCGCGGGCGCCGACCGCGTCGAGGGCTGCCTGTTCGGCAATGGCGAGCGCACGGGCAACACCTGCCTCGTCACCATCGCGCTCAACATGTACACGCAGGGCGTCGACCCCGAACTCGACTTCTCGAACATCGATGAGGTCATCGCGACGGTCGAATATTGCAACAACCTGCCCGTCCACCCGCGCCACCCCTATGGCGGCGAGCTCGTCTACACCGCCTTTTCGGGCAGCCATCAGGACGCGATCAAGAAAGGCTTCGCCGCGCGCGAACGCCAGAATGACGAGCGCTGGGAAGTCCCTTATCTGCCCATCGACCCCGCCGACCTCGGCCGCAGCTACGAAGCGGTGATCCGCGTCAACAGCCAGTCGGGCAAGGGCGGCGTCGCATGGGTGCTCGAACAGGACAAGGGCCTGAAACTGCCCAAAAAGATGCAGGCGAGCTTCAGCCACATCGTCCAGGCGCTCGCCGACCGGACGAGCCGCGAGCTCGGCGCCGAAGACATCTGGCACGCGTTCGAGGGGCAGTATCTGGCGACCGAAGCCAAGCGCTTCCAGCTCGTCGACTGGTCCGAAACCCACTCGGGCGCCGACCGCATCTTCGCCGGCAAGCTCACCATCGACGGCACCCCGCGCAGCGTCAGCGGCCGCGGCAACGGCCTGATGTCGAGCGTCATCGCCGCGCTCAGCGAAAGCGGCGGCCCGGTGATGGACATCGTCGACTATAGCGAGCACGCGATCGGCCAGGGCAGCAATGTGCAGGCCGCGGCTTACGTGGAGTGCAGGACAGCCGACGGGAAGAGCCTGTTCGGCTGCGGGCTGGACACCGACGTGGCGACGGCGAGCGTGCGGGCGATACTCAGCGCGGCGAACGGGGCATAACCGTCACCTCGCATCGCCACATTCTGAAATGACTCATTCCAAGCCGCGACTCAGCGCGCCAAAATGCTGCTCGCAATGCTCGATCTAAAATCGTAAACTCGGCGTAATTTGCCGGGGAGAAGGAAGTGATTCAGCTTAGTGCCGCCGATGAACAGTTGCTTTTGAATGCACTGAAGGATGGAAATATTGTACTTGCTCTTGGAGCAGGTGCTTCTGCCACTTCATTGAATTCGCAGGGAGAAAAGGTTCGTCAAGGCAAAGCCCTAGCGGAACTACTTACCACAAAAGTAGGGCTTCCCTATGCTGGCGAGGAGCTTCCAGAAGTTCTTCCCGGGATAGTGGGGCCACGGATGAGCCAAAAGCAGTTTGAAGACATACTACTCTTAGAATACACGAAAATTCAGCCGTCTGCAGAAATCGAAAATCTATTAAAATACACATGGAGAAGAATATACACGTGGAATAT
>NZ_DATMST010000333.1:0-1880 GCF_035565275.1 Sphingopyxis sp. | reverse complement strand
CCGCGGCCGCCGCCGCCGCCCGCAATGCCGCCAGTTGGGCCGCCCCCTCCCTGCGTGAGCTGCTGCGCCTGCGCAATGGGGGGAACGATCATTCCAAGTGCGAGCGCCAACGCGGCAACCGACGTCGAAGCGCGCGCCGCCCGCCCGTAATTCTGCTCAAGGCGTTGATGGTGGTCGCGCATATGGATTCCCCTTGCCGGCATTTTGCTGCATCAAGGTGCGCGGTTTCCTGACGAACGCCGCCGCGATGCCCCGGCGACCGCCGTCTCGATCATTTGGATCGTTCGACCTCCGGGGTGTTTCACCTTCGGCGGTCCGATAAGTCGGGAGCATATGATGCGGCTATGCAATTCCGGCATGGACGCATCGGCGACCGGTCAATCCCGTGTCAGCTACCTCGTCGCAGCGTCTCCGACGGACGCTCGCCGAAACGCAGCCGATAGGCGCCGGCAAAGCGGCCAAGCTCCCAGAAACCATATTGCATTGCGACCGAGGTCACCTGCGTCGTCGAAGGATCGGAGGTCAGGAGCGTCAGGCGCACGAGATCAAGCCGCCGCCCACGCGCGTAGCTGACAGCGCTCTGCCCCAGAAATTCCTGACAGGCGAGGCTCAGCGTGCGCTCTGCGACCCCCGTCGCAGCACAGATCGCGGCCAGCGACAGCATGTCCTCCGGCTGCTCGTCCAACAGCTGTTCGAAACGGGCGACGATCCGGCGATGTCGCCCGGGCGCGCCGCGGTCGAGACGAAGCTCGCCGCCCGAAAGACCCAGCAGCAACGCGTCGATGACGGTTCCCGCCAACGCCCGCGCCGGCTCGGTCGCCTCGATGATCCAGGGTCTGTCGCGCGCGATCCGCGCCGCATCGTTCATCAGCGCGACCAGTCGCGCCATCGCCTCCTCGGGTACTTGAAACATCCGGTCATTCTGCAGTGGCCGCACCAGATCGAAGCCCGCGAGCGCCGGAGCGTGGGTGGCGAGCACCTCCGTCGGTACGACGAGAATTCCGAATGCCCACGCCATTCCACGCGGGGACGTCGTGACAGTCTCGGCCTGTGGCCGAAAATGGATGATCTGGTTCCCGCTCAGCATTCGGCCTGACACCCGGCGGGCGAGTCCGGGTTCGGTCGGGAACATGAAGGTATGGGCGTTGCTCAACTCGGCTCGCTGGGGCTGGCCTTGCGCGAACCGCCCGACCCCCAGGTCCACGTCCCCCAGCATCGCGCGTGCAAACATGGCACGAAAATCGGTGGCCGCTCCCTTGACGGGCCGTGGGCCCGAGGCCCCTCGATCCAGCCCGCCCAGAGCACTCGCCATGGCATCGGGATCGGAAAAAACACCGAAAGCGGATCGCGGTGGGCGATGCTTCTGCTGTAGATGCACGGACATCAGAGAGAGATTCCAGTCGCTTAGGATCCTAGTGCATTATCACAAGTTCGAATTTCGGGGGTCGTCCTTTCTGTACACCTATTCCCGGTTTCACAAGCTGATGGCAGCAAAGAGTTGATGTCGGTTATGGCCGGTTGCGGACAGTCGGCTTTTACAGACAAGCCCTGAAAAGCGGACGTTAGCAGGCATCTCGAGCGGATGGCGGCCCAACAGTTTAGTCTTTCGATCGTCTTCCGCGATCTGGTCGCCTGGATGGCCCGCGTCCCGCCGATCCGTTCGTTCTCGGGAGGCCCCCCATGAATTTTATCAGTTCGGGCGCTCTTTCTTAAGCAGCGCCTCCAAGGGCGTTTGGGAATCGGCGAGTTGTTCGGCGGTCGCGCGAAGCCCCGCGGTGACGATCATACGGCCCTGAACATAATCCTTCGTCGCATTGACGCAGTCGATCGCGATGACCTTGCCCGCTTTCAGATAGACGACGGAGAAGCTGCGCGTCGCG
>NZ_DATMST010000332.1:0-18759 GCF_035565275.1 Sphingopyxis sp. | reverse complement strand
GTCGACGCGGTCGCCGACTCGCCCCGCGACGCGGCTGGCGAGTTCGACGCGCTGCATCAGCGCGGCCGATCCCGCCCAGGTCGCGACCATATCATCGTATCCGGCGGGCGATCCGGGGCGCCACACCGGCTGACCGAGCTGGGTAAACATCGCGGCAATGTTCTGCCGCTCGCCGAGCGCGGGCATCGGAAGCGCGCGGAGCATCGAGACCGTCCAGTCCCACGGCGACTTGAACATCGCGGGGCCTTCTGCCCAAGGCTCGGGCGATGCGACGAGCGTGTGATAAAGCGACGGCAGGTCGCCACCGCTTTTCAGGAAATCGGCTGCCAGCCGGTCGACGAGCGCGGCGGGCGGCTGGTCCGAAGTGAAGTGGCGCGCAAGCTTGGTCGCGACGTGACGCGCGGTGGCCGGATGGACGGCAAGATCGCGCAGCACCGCTTCGGCCTGCCTGCCGCCGGCACCGTCATAGCGTTTGCCAAGGACCGTCTGGGCACCGGGCTGGTGCAGCCGTTCGATGAACAGCGTTTCGCCCGCCCGCGTATCGGCCGGAACCAGCCGTTGCCCGGCGCCACGCCCCAGCCCCGCGACGGTCAGCCCGGTCAGCGCTTTTGCAAAGGCGGTCACGTCGGCCTGCGTGTAGCCGGTCCGCACGCCCAGCGTGTGCAGTTCCAGTATCTCGCGCGCGAGATTTTCGTTGAGCCCCGGCGCTTGCCGGTTGCCGCGGTTGCGGACGCGCGTGGCAAAGACGCTGTCGGGACCGAAGCTTTGCGCCTGATCGAGGAACAGCAGCATCGCCGGATGGCGCACCGCGGCGATCAGCAGGTCGGAAAATTTGCCCATGATGTTGGGCCGGATCGCCTCGAATTCGTAATTGCCGGCAAAGCCGACCACCGTCTGCTTGTCGGCGGATACCGCGAAATGATTGGCCCAGAAATGAACGAGCCGTTCGGGGAAAGGGGTCGGCGTGGCGATGGCGGCCGCGAGCCGCGCTCCGGCCGCTTCGACATAATGGCGCCGAAAGTCCGCGCGCGACGTGCGGCGCGCCTCGGGCATGGTTTCGCCGCTGTCGCTCGGCGCCTTCTCGTTTGCCTCGCGGCGCATCGCTTGCCGCTCCTCGCGATATTCGGCGTAGGCGATTGCGATTGTTTCGCGCCCGGCAAGTCCGGCCAGCATCGGCGGGGCGGGATCATAATCGCCGAGCTGGCGTGTCAGCCAGGCCTTGGTATCGTCGATCGCCGGGTCGTCATGGCGGCGCCCCAGTCCAAAGCGGTTTGCCGCAAGATACTGTGTTGCCATGACAATGCCTTTCCAATCCGGAAACGCACGCTGCCCCCTATTTGTCGCAAAGCTGTCCCGGCGTCAGAGCGATTTATCGTAGATTTGATACACGCGGTTGACCTTGGCCTCGATCGCATCGGCGACCGCGTTCATGCCTTGGTTGTCGTCGAGCACCCAACCGATATCGCCATAGGTCGTCCCGTAATCGCGTACTGCGTCGCGGCGAATATATTCGATCATCATGAAGGCGAGGGTGCTCGCCATGCGGCTGTTCTGCAGTTTCTTCGCGACGCCCATCAATGGCACACGCAGGATCCGGCTCTTTGGCTTGCGCAGCCACCAGACGAGGCGGGCCCAGTTGAAGGGAAGCAGCGATCCGTCCATGTCGATGAGCAGCTCGTTGATGTTCGGCAGCACGATCATGAACGCGACCGGCTCGCCATCGACTTCGGCGACGCGGATCAGATCCTCGAACACGATGTCCTTGAGCTTCTTGCCGACATAGGCGATTTCGCTGTCGGTCAGCGGGACGAAACCCCAATTGTCCGACCAGGCATCGTTGAGCAGCCCCATGATCAGAGCGGCTTCGGCGGCGAAGCGGCGCTTGTCTACCTTGCGGATGCGGATGCGTGCGTTCTTCTCGCCCGCCGCGACAATGCGATCGACCAGCGGCGGAAAGCCGTCGGCGATGGGGACCCTGTAATTGAACAGCTGCTTCACTGCACTGTAGCCCGTGCCTTCGATCCACCCGCGATAGAGCGGGCTGTTGTGCCCGAGCATGATCGTCGGCGATTCGTCGAATCCTTCGACCAGCAGGCCGGGTTCGTCCCAGATCGAAATCGACAGCGGGCCGAGCGCGCGGTGCATGCCCTGACCGCGTAGCCAGTCTTCGGCGGCCGCGATCAGCGCGCGCGCGCTGCCCTCATCCTCGGCCTCGAACAGGCCCCAGTTTCCGGTGCCCGGGCCCATGCCCTGTCCGGCCGGCTGGGCGAGCGCGAGGTCGTCGATATGCGCCGAGATGCGTCCGACGGTCCGTCCGTCGCGGCGCGCGAGGAAATATTGCGCTTTCCCATGCTCGAACCACGGATTCTTGCCGGGCGTCAGCAGGCCATAGACCTCGCCCTTCAGCGGCGGCACCCATGACGGATCGCCGCGATTGAGGCGATAAGCGAGCTCGACGAACTCGCGCAGATCGTTCTTGTCCTTGACCGGGTGGATGGTGACCAGGCCGTCCGAATGTCCGCTCATACTGGTTTCCTGAAAGGGGCGTCCTATATTATTGCCGACGCATTAGGGCATAGATGGGGCGCTGGCGACCCGCATTCGGCCATTTTGCTGCCACGAAATAATGGTGAAGACATCCGTATGACGACGATCAATCCCCCCGCCGATCGGGTCGCGACCTCATTCGCGCCATCGGCACCGAAAGGTCCGAAGTCGGCGATCGCCGACGATATGGCGATGATCCGCGCGGCGTCGGAGCTGACGCGCGATCTTGTTCAGCCTTCGCCACGTATCTACTGGACCGATATGCTTGCCTCGGCCTTCATCGGCTATGCGGGCATCGCGGCGGCGATCCTCGCGCCGTCGACGGCGTGGATGCTGGTCGCCGCGGTCATTTCGGTCGTGGCGCTCTACCGCGCAGGCAGCTTCATTCACGAGCTGACCCATATCCGCAAGAACGCGCTGCCAGGCTTTCGCCTCGGCTGGAACATCCTCGTTGGTGTTCCGATGCTGATTCCGTCGTTCATGTACGAGGGCATCCACAGCCTGCACCACAATCGCACCAAATATGGCACGGTCGACGACCCGGAATATCTGCCGCTCGCGCTGATGAAGCCGTGGACGGTGCCGTTGTTCGTCGTCGCGGCGGCGTTTGCGCCGGTGGCGCTCGTATTTCGATATGCGGTACTCACCCCGCTGTCGTTCCTGATTCCGCCGCTGCGCCGGATCGTCGTCGAACGCTATTCGGGGATGATCATCAACCCGATGTTCCGCCGCAAGCCGCCCGAGGGCGAGTTCCGCCGCCAATGGGCGTGGCAGGAAGGCGGCGCGTGGGCGTGGTCGACGCTGCTGATCGCGGCTGGCGCGTTCGGCTGGGTGCCGTTGCGCGCGCTGATCATCTTCGGTGCCATTGCCTCGGCGACGCTGGTGCTCAACCAGATCCGCACACTCGTCGCGCATCTCTGGGAAAATGATGGTGAGGTGCTGACGGTGACCGGCCAGTTCCTCGACAGCGTCAACGTCCCGCCGCCTGGCCTGTTGCCGGAGCTGTGGGCGCCGGTGGGCTTGCGCTATCACGCGCTGCACCACCTGCTGCCGGGCGTGCCCTATCATTCACTTGGCGAGGCGCACCGCCGCCTGAAGGACGCGTTGCCCGTGGATTCGCAATATCATGGCGCGAATTACGACAGCCTGCCGAAGCTGGTGATGAATCTTGTGGCGGGTTCGGCGCGGGGGGCGGCCGCCTGAAATCCTGCCGGCGGTTGTCCACTTTGGGGTGGATTCCAGATATTCGTCAACCCGGACCTGATCCGGGATCCGTCGTAGCGCTGAGATCATGGACCCCGGATCAAGTCCGGTGACGATAAAAGCGATGGCACTTCCGCTTGCTGGCCGACCCTATTCCTCGGTCCGGATCAGGATCATCTCGCCGATCAGCGCGAAGAGGATGAACGGTCCCCACGCGGCGAGGAAAGGTGAGTAGGCGCCGAGGTCGCCCATCGCGAGCGCGAAATTGTCGGCGACGAAATAGGCGAAGCCCAGCGCCATGCCCAGAATGGCGCGTACGAACAGCTTGCCCGACCGTGCGAGGCCGAACGCCGCGACGGCGCCCAGCAGCGGCATCAGGATCGCCGACAGCGGGCCCGAAATCTTGTGCCAGAGGACGCCCTTCAGCGCATCGACCGGGCGGCCCGCGGCCTCGAGATCGGCGATCGCCGCCCTGAGCTGGAGAAAGGGCAATGCGTCGCCATCGACCTGCGCCAGCGTGAACTGGTCAGGCCGCACATTCTTCGCGGCAACGATCGTCCCCAGCGGCTCAAGTGTGCCCGAACGGCGCATGAAGCGCTTGGCGTTGGTCAGTTCCCAACCGCCGCCTGCGACCGCGCGCGCGCTGTCGGCTGACAGCATCGACGACAGGACGCCGCCGGTGCGTTCATAGATGGTCACATAGCCGAGGACGATCACTGGGCCGCTGGTATCGACCGTCGCGGCGTTGATCAGGTCGTCGCCGTCGCGGACCCAGATGTTGGTGCGTATGCCGCTGTCCTTGGGGACTTTCTTATATTCGACCTTCTGCCAGGCGCTGAGCGCCGCAGTCGAGCGCGTGACGATGCGTTCGTTGAACACGAAGCTGATGCCCGCGACAAGCAGCGCGGCGAGGAACAGTGGCGCGAGCACTTGATGCGCCGACATGCCTGACGCCTTCATCGCGACGACCTCGCTGTTCTGGTTGAGCGTGATCAGCGTCAGGATTGTGCCGAGCAGGACCGAAAAGGGCAGGAAGGTCTCGATAATCTGCGGCAGCCGCATCCCCACATAACGCCACACGTCCGAATCGCTGTTGCCCGCGACGCCAAGGATCTTTCCGCTTTCGCCGAGCAGGTCGAGCGTTTGCAGGATCAACACCAGCGCGAAGAGGATCGAGAAGGAGCGGACGAGGAAGAGACGGCCGACATAAAGCGCCATCGTGCGCGACGGGAAAAAGTGGAACTGGTGCATCAGGTCGCCCGTGGCTTGCGCTGGAACATTGTGAGCATGGCGCGAACTTTCTGCGCCGCCTTCGCCGCGACACGCTCGAGCGCACCGATCGGCTGACCGCCCGGGACATGCGCGACGGTGTAATACATCCAGATGGCCAGTGCCGCGAACAGGAGATAGGGGACCCACAGCGCGATGAGCGGATCGATCGTCCCCCGCGCGCCCAGATCCTCGGCATATTGGTTGATCTTGTGCTGGGTGACCAGCAGCACGATCGACAGGAAGACGCCGAGCGACGAGGTCGATCGCTTGGGCGGGATCGCGAGTGCGATCGCGATCAGCGGGATCAGGAACATCGACATCACCTCGACAATGCGGAAATGGAAATTCGCGCGCAATTCGAGTCGTGTCTGCACCGACTGCTTCTTGTCCTTACCCGCGACGAACAGTTCGGGAATCGTCATTTCGCGATCGGCGCCGCCGCGCAGGCGGAACGCCTCGATCTTGGGAAGCGGGATCGGCAGGTCGTGGTTGTCGAACGTCAGCACGCGCGGCACCGCAAATTTCGGCGATTCGTGAATCAGCACGCCTTGCGACAGGCGCAGGATGATCGTGTTCGGATCGTCGGTCGCGAGGAACTGCCCGCGCGCTGCGGTCGCCGACACGCGCTGGCCGTCCTTGTTTTCGCCGCGCACGAAGATGCCGCGCAAGCTGCGCCCGTCGTCGTAGCTTTCCTCGATCCGCAATGTCATGCGATCGCCCAGTTTGGTGAATTCGCCGACCTTGATCGACGCGCCGAGCGCGCCGGACCGGAGTTCGAACTGCAAGCCTTCGTAGGCATAGCGCGCGACGGGCTGAATGAAGCCGACGATCGCGAGGTTGAGCGCAGCGAGCGCGATGGCATAAGCGAAGGGCACGCGCATCAACCGCCCGAAACTCATGCCCACGCCCTTCAGTACGTCAAGCTCGCTCGATGTAGCAAGGCGCCGGAAAGCAAGGAGAATTCCGAGCATCAGGCCGATCGGAATGCCGAGCGAGAGATATTCGGGGATCAGGTTGGCGAGCATGCGCCACACGACGCTGACCGGGCCACCTTCGGTCGCGACGAAGTCGAACAGCCGCAGCATCTTTTCGAGCACGAGCAGCATTGCCGACAGCACCAGCGTGCCGAGCATCGGAAAGAAAATGAGCCGCGCGATGTAGCGGTCGATGGCAGGAAGCTTATTCAATCTTTCGTCGCCCCATCACCATGATTTGGCCGCAGTTGTTTCCGATATGCCGATTCAAGGGCGACAGGGACCCATGTCGGCGCGCGCTTTGCGCTTGCGGATGTGGCTATAGCCTCTGGAGGTTTTGAGGTCATGTCGAAATTTGTACCGGCGCTGTTTGGTGTTGCTTTGCTGACCTTCGCGGTCGCAACGCAGGCTGAAGGCCAGGTCATCTCGAACGATCTGTCGAAGTGCAGGAGCGGCCCGTCGACGCTGGTCCAGATCAGCGGCGTCAAGGCGTCTTCCGGCAAGATTCGCGTGCAAAGCTATCGCGGAACGTCGGCGGACTGGCTTGCCAAGGGCCGCTGGATCAACCGCATCGAAGTGCCGGCGCGCGCCGGATCGATGACTGTTTGCGTGCCACTGCCCGCAGCGGGGGTGTATGGCATTGCGGTGCGTCACGACGTCAACGGCAACGGCAAGACCGATCTGACTTCGGATGGCGGCGGGATGTCGAACAATCCCAGCATCAACGTCTTCAATCTCGGCAAGCCGAGCTACAAGAAGACGGCGTTTTCAGTTGGAGATGCGCCCAAGGCGATCTCCATTTCGATGAAATATATGTAAGCAGAATGGCCAGCGTCGCGCTCCTTTCCAATCCGCACTCGACGGGCAATCGCTCGCTGTTGCCGCGGGTTCGCGAATATTGCGCGGCGCATCCCGACATTTTCCATTATGAGGTCGAGGACGTCGACCAGATCGAAAAGGCCATTCGCACGATGGCGATGGTCGGCCCGCGCGTTGTGGTGATCAACGGCGGCGACGGGACGGTGCAGGCCGCGCTGACCGAAATTTATTCGGGCGGTCATTTCGACGGCTCGCCGCCGCCGGTCGCGGTGCTTCCCAATGGCAAGACCAATTTGATCGCGCTCGATCTCGGCGCCGAGGGCGATCCGATCAAGGCGCTTGAGCGTGTGCTCGAGCTGGTCGAGAGCGGCCGGCTCGAGGATCATGTGATCGAACGCCAGTTGATCTCCCTCGACAGCGGCGGCGAAGCGCGGCCGGTGCTCGGCATGTTCCTCGGCGGTGCCTATCTCGCCGACGTCATGCTTTATTGCCGCAACCGCATCTATCCGCTCGGCCTGCCCAACGGCGTGTCGCATTTTCTTGCGGCGATCCTCGGGCTGTTCGCGATCATTTTCGGGATCGGCGGCGGACGTCTGCCGCCCAAGCCCGAGCATATGACCGTGTCGCTGATCCGTCAGGGCGAATTCAAAGGCAAATTCTCGCTGCTGATCGTCACGACGCTCGAAAAATTGCTGCTGAGCATTCGCACCAGCGACAGCCATGGGACTAACGGGCATATGAAATTGCTCGCGACCGACAGCAATGTCGGCGCGATGTTCCGGATGCTCGGCGCGACCTGGCGTGGCACGCTGGGACAGAAGAAGCTTGATGGCGTGCATTTCCAGCAGGGCGATGAAATCCGTATCGAGGGCGAGCGGTCGAACGTGATCCTCGACGGCGAAATCTTCCAGGCGAAGAACGGCATGCCGATCATCCTGACTTCGACCCAGCCGGTTCCCTTCCTGCGCCTCGCCGCCTGAGTTTCCGATGACCGCATTGACCGACCTCGTCCGCGAAGAATTCGGGGTCCCGGTGGACCCGCGCGTTAGCGCGATGGCGGCGGCGATTGCCGCGCAACATCCGGGCAGCGCGCGCGCGATACTCTTCTACGGTAGCTGCCTGCGCGAGAGCGAGCTCGACGGGCTGATGCTCGATTTCTACCTGATCGTCTCCGACTACAGCGACGCCTTTCCGAAGCGCTGGATGGCGGTCGCGAACCGGCTGATCCCGCCAAATGTATTTCCGTTCCAGCATGGCGGGCTGATCGCCAAATATGCGGTGCTGAGCGAAGCCGACTTTTATCGGTTGAACGGTACCGAGACGCGCAATGTATCGGTCTGGGCGCGGTTCGCGCAGCCGTCGCGGCTGGTGTGGGCGGTCGACGATACGGCGCGCGATCGTGCGATTGCCGCGGTTTCGCGCGCCGCGCCGACGCTGCTCGCCGCGGCCGGGCGCATCGAGGCGGAAGCGCCGCTCGACTGGTGGCGCCGCGCCTTTGCGCTCACCTATTCGGTCGAGTTGCGGGCGGAGCGTACCGGCCGTGCACAATCGGTCGTCGATGCCGACGCCGAACGCTATCAAAGATTCAGCGAGCCGGCGATCGCCGCGATTCCGGCCGGAATACGCGGCGGCGGCTGGGCGCGCCGCCGGCTGGAAGGCAAGGCGCTGAGCATTATCCGGCTGGGCAAGGCCAGCCTGACCTACGCGGGCGGGATCGACTATCTCGCATGGAAGATCAATCGCCACGCGGGCACGAAGATCGAAATCAAACCGTGGCAGCGCCGCTGGCCGCTGGTTGCCGCGCTGACGCTTGTGCCGCGCCTGATGAAAAGCGGTGCGATCCGCTGAGCCCGGTTCGCCGGGGCTGACGAGCAGGAAGTCAGCTTGCCAGCCGTTGTTCTCCGGTCCGCCGCGTCTCGCGCCGGATCGCCTGATCCAGCGCGCTGAGCGTGAAGGGTTTGCGCAATACGTCATGGTCGCCAAAGGCGGCGTCTTCGCTCGCATCGCCGGCATATCCGGTCACGAACAGCACCGACAGCGCGGGCCAGCGCTGCTTTAGCTGTGCGACCATTTCGGGACCGGTGAGTTCGGGCATCAGCACGTCGGAAAGAATGAGGTCGAAGCCGCCCTGTCCCTCCGCCAGCCGCCCTTCGACCAGCGCTTCGGCCTCGAGCGGATTGCCGCAGGCGACCGCAGTGTGGCCGAGCTCGCCCACCGCATCGACGGTCGCCGCGAGGACGCGCGCGTCGTCCTCGACCACCAGGATGCTGAGCGCTTCGCGGGGAGTTACGGGGCTGGTGGTTTCTCCAGACGCCGCCTCTACCGTTTCCCGGGCCTGTGCTTTTGCTACCGGCAGCAGCATCGCTACGCTCGTTCCTTCGCCCTCGGCCGATGAAATCTGCACCTCGCCGCCTGACTGGCGGCAGAAGGCGAAGACCTGGCTCATGCCGAGGCCCGTGCCCTGGCCCGCGGGTTTGGTGGTGTAGAAGGGGTCGAAGACGCGTTCGAGTACCTCGGGTGACATGCCGCAGCCGCTGTCGGTCACCTGCACCGCCAGCGCCGCTGCGTTGTTCTCGCCGTCGTCCATCGTCCGGATCGTCAATGATCCGTGACCGTTCATTGCGTCGCGCGCATTGACTGCGAGGTTGAGCAAAGCGTTCTCGAACTGCTGCCGGTCGAGCCAGCAGGCGAGGCCCTCGGCCTGCAGGTCGAGCGTCAATGCGATGCGGTCGCCGATCGTGCGCTCGAGAAGCTGCGCGAAGCTTGCGATACATTCGTCGATCGGGGTCATCTCGGGGCGTGCTGGTTCGGACCGGGCAAAGGTCAGGAGCCGCCGGGTCAGGTCGGCAGCACGGTTGGCGCCATCGAGTGCGTTCGCAAGGTGGCGCTGTGCTTTTTCGGGTGTATCCGGGAGCCAGCGCTGTGCGAGTTCGAGCCCGCCGACGACGACCGCAAGCATATTGTTGAAATCATGCGCGATGCCGCCCGTCAGCTGGCCGACGGCTTCCATCTTCTGTGCCTGACGCAATTGCGCTTCGGCAGCTTCGCGCTCGGTCATCTCGCTGCGCAGCGCGTCATTCGCATCGGCGAGCTCTGCCGTTCGTTCCTCGACCGCGGCCTCGAGCTGCATCGCGCGGTCGCTCTCGAATATCTGTTCGCGCCGTGCGAGGCGCCGCTCGCCTTCGGCACGGATCAGCGAGAAGGTCGCGCCGATCGCGATGATCGCCGCGGCCGCTCCGAGCAGCGAAAAAAGAAGAATCGCCTGGCTGAGGCTTGCACGGTCGGCCGCCGCCAGCCGGTTGCGGTCGCGAAGCAAGGTGCGTTCATTGGCGATGATCTCGGTAAGCAGCTTGTCGATCCGGCTCAGCCCCTCACCTTGGCCCGCCGCATAATATTTGGAGATCGCGGCGACGGTCTGGTTATAGTTCGCACTGAGCGCGGCATCGCCAAGCTGCGCTCCGCGGCTGTCCATTTCGCGCGTCAACTGCTCGACGAGTGCCATTTGTTTCGGGTTGTCGCGGACGTTGCGTTCCAGCTGCGCCATGAACTGCCGCGCGCGGGCCCACTGATATTCGTAAACGCGGCCGTCCTTTTTCTGCAGGCCGACCGCGAAACGGCCCAGCGCTGCCTCGGCGCGTGCGATCGCGGCGTCGACCGACCGCGTCTGCGAGATGACTTCCATGCTCTGCGTCTGCCAGCCGAGCGAGCGGTCGTAATTGTCGTTGGCGCGCGAGAGCAGCACGACGAGCGCCGCGACCACGCCCGTCAGGATCGCGCCGAGCACGATCGTCAGCCAGAAGCGGATACGCTCCCGCCGGCCCTCGCTTTCGCTATCGATATCCCGCTCGAACACGCGCATCTCTTACCGGACAAGCGCAGCCCCGCAAAGCGCGGAAGTCCATGCGGCTTCAACTCAGCCCGAAAAGGAATCCGCTGGTCGGCCCCAAGGCTCGTTTCAGCCGATGATCCCGGCGCGCTTGCCCGCCCGTTCGAACCGGCCGAGAATTTCGCCGACCTGCTCGATCGTGTGTTCGGCGCATAGCGAGCAGCGAAGCAAGGTCATCCCCGCGGGGGTCGCCGGCGGCCGCGCCAGATTGACGTACAGGCCTTCCTCCAGAAGCGCTTCCCACATCATCGCGCCGCGTTCGAGGTCCGGCATGATCACCGCGATGATCGCCGACTGCGGTTCTTCGGTGCCGAGCGTGAAACCCAGATCGCGAAGTCCCTTGTGCAGCGTCTTCGAATTTTCCCACAGGTGCGCGCGCTTGTTCGATCCGTGCATCAGCTTGCGGATGCTCGTCGCGGCGGTCGCGACAACGCTCGGCGGCAGCGAGGCGGTGAAGACATAGGGGCGGCAGACCAGCCGCATGATCTCGAACTTCGGATGGTTCGACACGCAGAAGCCGCCGACGGTGCCGACGCTCTTGCTGAACGTGCCGATGATGAAGTCGACGTCGTCGATGACCCCCTGCGCTTCGGCGACGCCGCGGCCATGCTCGCCGATGAAGCCCATCGAATGCGCTTCGTCGACCAGCACCATCGCGCCGGCGTCCTTCGAAACGCGGATCATTTCCTTCAGCGGCGCGACGTCGCCGAGCATCGAATAGACGCCTTCGAGCACGACGAGCTTGCCTGCTTCGGGGGGCAGGCGCTTGAGGCGTTTTTCGAGCGCCTCGACGTCGTTGTGACGGAACGCGACGATTTCGGCGTCGCCCATCTTGCATCCGTCATAGATGGACGCGTGGCTGTCGATGTCGAGAATGACATAGTCGCCCTTGCCGGCGATCGTCGAAATGATGCCGAGGTTGGCCTGATACCCCGTCGAAAACACCATGGCATGATCCATGGCGTAAAACTCCTTCAGCGCGTCCTCGCACTCCTTGTGGCCCTGATAGGTGCCGTTGAGGACGCGGCTGCCGGTGGTGCCGCTGCCGAACTTGTCGAGCGCATCCTTGCCCGCGGCGATCACATCGTCGTCGAAGGTCATGCCCATATAGTTGTAGGTGCCGAGCAGGATCGTCTCGCGCCCGTTACAGATTGCAACGGTCGGCGAAATCACCTTTTCCATCACCAGACTGAACGGATCGGTGACCCCGGTCGCGAGCAGGGCCTCGCGCTGCTGGATCAGCGGGTCGAATTTCGAGAACAGGTCGGTCATCGCGGTATCAGCCCTGCAGCTTCTCAACCGCCGCCACCAGCTGGCCGACGGTTTCGATCTCTGCCTGCATGTTCATGCTGATGATGATGTCGAACGTGTCCTCGACCTCGGCGACGAAGTCCATCACCGTCAGGCTGTCCCATTCAAGGTCGCCCGCGAAGGTGGTGGCGTCGGTCAGTTCGGCGCCCTTCTTGTTGAAAGGGGCGATCAGGCCGTAAATCTGGTCCTTGATGGCGGTGCTCATTATGGTGTGTCCTATAGAGGAATAAAGTTGCGCGCGGGCATGCCGCGAAGGCTTCCGATTGGCAAGCGAATGCGGCGGGAGCAGGGCAGCATCTTGCCGGCTCCGGCACTTCATGTCATCCCTGTGGCGGGTCGCCAGCAGGGGCAGCTTGGCATGGAAAGCGCAGATTCAAAGATGTCGCCGGATCGTCCGGCCATTTCCTATCCGCCGAACGCGGTGCATCTGGTGCGCACCAACCAGCAGATGACGATGCAGCTGTCGCAGATGGCCGATCAAAAGGCGTCAATCCTGATGGGCGCGACCTTCGTCGTCTTCACGCTCGCGGTCGGGCAGGCGAGGGCCGGGGCGGGGGCGTTCGCGATGCCGCTGACCGTGCTCGCGACCTTTTCGTTCCTCTCGGCCCTGTTCGCGATCTCGGCCGTGCTGCCGCGCGTCGGAAAGGGACCGCCGGTCGTCACCAGAGACGGTAAGGATCACAGCAACATTCTCTTCTTCGGCCGCTTTGCGCAGATGGAGGAAGACGAGTTCATCGCCGCGGTGAAGGCTCGCCTGCTCAGCGAAGAGGATCTCTATGAAACGATGCTGCGTGACACCTATCAGAACGGCCTCGTCCTCGCGCGGCGCAAATATCGTTATCTTGCCTACGCCTACCGGCTGTTCGTGGTGGGGCTGACGCTGACTTTCCTGGCTTTTGCATTCGAAATGATCGTGATGTGGCGCGGGTGAAGGCGCGCTGTTGCCTTTCTGCCACCCTTGCCGACAAATTGATCTGCCTGCGGTTGCGCCGCTATTGAACCGTAACATTGGTGCGCCTATCCGGGCCGGCTATGCTGCAGCAGGCCACCCCATTGACCGCGGAAACACCGCAAGGCCTTCGCGCTGAATTTCGCGCGACGCTGGCGCTCGCCGTTCCGCTGGCAGCGGCGAACCTGCTGCAAATGCTCGTTCACGCGATCGACGTGATTTTCGTCGCGCGGCTCGGCGACGCGGCGCTCGCCGCCTCGTCGCTCGGCGTCGCGATCTTTGGCCTCCTGCTGTGGACCGGCTCCGGCCTGATCGGCGCCTCGGCGCCACTGATCGCCGCCGAGCTCGGGCGCCGCAAGCACGCGGTGCGCGAGGTGCGACGGACGGTGCGCATGGCGCTGTGGCTCAGCGCGCTGGTTTCGATCCTCTTCATGGGCGTCTGCGCTGCGGGCGGGCCGATCATGCTCGCCACGGGGCAGCCGGCCGAAACCTCCGCGCGTGCCGCGGGCTTCCTGCTGATCCTGATGTGGGGCATGTTCCCGATGATCGCCGCGGCGGTGCTGCGCATCTTTGTCTCGGCGCTCGGGCGACCGACGATCGCAACCGCGATCACCTTCGGCGCGCTGTTCGTCAATGCGCTCGGTAACTGGGTGCTTGTGTTCGGCCACCTCGGCATGCCCGCGCTTGGCTTGCACGGTTCCGCAATATCGAGCGTGACGACCAGCTTCCTGATGCTGCTCGCCTATGTCGTCGTCATCCAGAGCGACCGGCGGCTGCGGCGCTATCATCTGTTCGGAAACTGGTGGCGGTCCGAATGGACGCGCTTTTTCGACATGGTGCGTATCGGCACCCCGATCAGCTTGACGATCCTCGCCGAGGCGGGACTGTTCACCGGTGCGGCCTTCCTGATGGGCAGGATCGGCGAGACCGAACTGGCCGGGCACACGATCGCGCTGCAGGTCGCGGCGCTCGCCTTCCAGATCCCCTTCGGCGTCGCGCAGGCGGCTACGATTCGCGTCGGGCTTGCCTATGGTGCGCGCGACCATAGCGGTATTGCGCATGCCGGACAGGCGTCGCTGGTGCTCGGCATCGGCTTCATGGGTCTGACCGCGCTCATCATGTGGCTTTTCCCGTCGCTGGTGCTGTCGATCTATGTCGACGTCGATGCCGCGCGCAACGCGGCGCTCGTCGGTTTCGCGATGCAGTTCCTCGTTGTCGCCGCCGCGTTCCAGCTTTTCGACGGGGCACAGGCGGTCGCGGCCGGCGTGCTGCGCGGATTGCAGGACACACGCACGCCGATGATCATCGCGATCTGCGGTTACTGGATCGCAGGTTATGGCACTGCCATCTATCTCGGTTTCTGGACACCCCTTGCCGGAGTCGGGGTGTGGATCGGTCTTGCGGTAGGATTGATCGTGGTTTCGGCGATATTGCTGCTTCGCTGGCGGATGCGCGCGCGCCTCGGCCTGCTGCCGGCCTGACGCAAAAACTTCGCAAGAATCTTGTGGCGCGGCGCTTGACGCCTATCTGACTCCTACCCATATGGCCGACTGTTAGCACTCGCACCCTGTGAGTGCCAAACGACATCATTTCCATCTCTGGAGGGATATCCATGCAATTTCGTCCGCTGCACGACCGCGTGCTCGTCCGCCGTATCGAAGCCGAAGAAAAAACGGCCGGCGGCATTATCATCCCCGACACCGCCAAGGAAAAGCCGCAAGAAGGCGAAGTCGTCTCGGTCGGCACCGGCACCCGCGCCGACGATGGCAAGGTGACGCCGCTCGACGTCAAGGCCGGCGACCGCATCCTGTTCGGCAAATGGTCCGGCACCGAAGTCAAGGTCGACGGCGAAGAGCTGCTGATCATGAAGGAATCGGACATCCTCGGCGTCATCGCCTGAGCGATCTCATCGGATTTAGTGTGAAGTTACGCAGTTTTCTGCGAATTTTAAAGGAACAGGCACATGGCTGCTAAAGACGTAAAATTCAGCCGCGACGCGCGCGAGCGCATCCTCCGCGGTGTCGACACCCTCGCCGACGCGGTGAAGGTCACCTTGGGCCCCAAGGGCCGCAACGTCGTGATCGACAAGAGCTTCGGCGCGCCCCGCATCACCAAGGACGGCGTCACCGTCGCCAAGGAAATCGAACTCAAGGACAAGTTCGAAAACATGGGTGCCCAGATGCTGCGCGAAGTCGCATCGAAGGCGAACGACAAGGCCGGCGACGGCACCACCACCGCGACCGTTCTCGCCCAGGCGATCGTGCGCGAAGGCATGAAGTCGGTTGCCGCCGGTATGAACCCGATGGACCTGAAGCGCGGCATCGACCTCGCGGTCACCAAGGTTGTCGAAACGATCAAGGCGCAGTCGAAGCCCGTTTCGGGCACCGCTGAAATCGCGCAGGTCGGCATCATTTCGGCCAATGGCGACAAGGAAGTCGGCGACAAGATCGCCGAAGCCATGGAAAAGGTCGGCAAGGAAGGCGTGATCACCGTCGAGGAAGCCAAGGGCCTCGATTTCGAACTCGATGTCGTCGAAGGCATGCAGTTCGACCGCGGTTACCTGTCGCCCTACTTCATCACCAACCCCGAAAAGATGCTCGTCGAGCTCAGCGATCCGTACATCCTGATCTTCGAAAAGAAGCTGTCGAACCTCCAGTCGATGCTTCCGATCCTCGAAGCCGTGGTGCAGTCGGGCCGTCCGCTCCTCATCATCGCCGAAGACATCGAAGGCGAAGCGCTCGCAACGCTCGTCGTCAACCGTCTGCGCGGCGGCCTGAAGGTCGCAGCCGTCAAGGCACCCGGCTTCGGCGATCGTCGCAAGGCGATGCTGCAGGATATCGCGATCCTCACCGCCGGTGAAATGATCAGCGAAGACCTGGGCATCAAGCTTGAGTCGGTTACGCTGAACATGCTCGGCCAGGCCAAGCGCGTCACGATTGACAAGGACAACACCACCATCGTCGATGGTGCTGGCGACCATGATGCGATCAAGGGCCGCGTCGAACAGATCCGTGCGCAGATCGAAACGACGACCAGCGACTACGACAAGGAAAAGCTGCAGGAACGTCTGGCGAAGCTCGCCGGCGGTGTTGCCGTGATCAAGGTCGGCGGCGCTTCGGAAGTCGAAGTAAAGGAACGCAAGGACCGCGTCGATGACGCCCTCCACGCGACCCGCGCTGCGGTTGAAGAAGGCATCGTCCCCGGCGGCGGTACCGCGCTTCTGTACGCGACGAAGGCTCTCGACGGCATGTCGGGCGTCAACGAAGACCAGACCCGCGGCATCGACATCATCCGGCGCGCGCTGCAGGCTCCGGTTCGCCAGATCGCTGAAAACGCGGGCTTCGACGGCGGTGTCGTCGCGGGCAAGCTGTTCGACCAGAACGACAGCAACTTCGGCTTCAACGCCTCGACCGACGTCTATGAAGACTTGGTCAAGGCCGGCGTCATCGACCCGACCAAGGTCGTGCGTACCGCGCTTCAGGATGCTGCCTCGGTTGCCGGTCTGCTGATCACCACCGAAGCCGGCATTGCCGAAACGCCCGACGACAAGCCCGCCATGCCCATGGGCGGCGGCGGCATGGGCGGCATGGGCGGCATGGACTTCTAAGTCCGTACCGTTCGGCACTCAGTCGAAGAATATCGGGCCGGGGGAGAAATCCTCCGGCCCTTTTTTGCCTTGTTGCCCTCGTCAACCCGGGCTTGATCCGGCATGACGAAAATGGAGTAGCGAAACAGGGGAGGCAGGACATTGCCAGTTCAGGCGATGCGGCATAGCTAGGGCGGCGATGATGCTCGTCCTCGCTCTCGCCATGCTCGCCGACCCGCCGGCAACACAGGCCTCCGCTCCCGCGCCCGTCGAACGCTGCGGCTACCGGATCGTCGAGGCCTTCCCGCACGACAGCTCGTCGTTCACACAGGGGCTTTTCTGGCACGAAGGGCATCTTTACGAGGCGACGGGCCAATATGGCCGGTCGCGCCTTGCCCGCCTCGACCTCAAGACGGGCAAGGCGCTAGCGCAATCAAAGCTGCCGTCCGATCAGTTCGGTGAGGGGATCGCGCGCTGGGGCGACCAGATCATCGGCGTGACCTGGCAGGGCGGTGTCGGTAACCGCTGGTCGATCAAGGACCTGAAACCGGTCGGCACCTTCAAATATGAAGGTGAGGGGTGGGGCGTGACGATGGTCGAGGACAGCCTCGTCCTCAGCGATGGCACGCCCGACCTGCGTTTCTTCGATCCGGCCACGATGACCGAGCAGAAACGCGTTACGGTGCGTTTCGGCGACCGGCCGATCGCAATGATCAACGAGCTTGAAACGATAGACGGGCAAATCTGGGCCAATATCTGGATGACCGATTTCATCATCCGTATCGATCCCGCCTCCGGCAATGTGGTCTCGCTCGTCGATCTTTCGGGGCTCAAGGCCGATGCCGGTGCCAGCGGCAACGACAGCGTGCTCAACGGCATCGCTTGGGATGCGAAAAAGAAGCGGTTGTTCGTCACCGGCAAATATTGGCCGAAACTCTATGAGATCGCGCTCGCCGACTGCCGCTAGGCCTTGAGCGCCGCCTCCATCCGCGCTGCCGCCGCGTCATAGACCCGCGCTTTCAGTCCCGCGGTCACGGCTTCGGGGGCGCAGTCGGGATGGCCGCCAACAAAGGGCGGGGCAGGATCATATTCGATCGCGAGCTGGATCGCCTGCGCGACCGCATCGCCTCGCAACCGCGCGATCAGCGTCAGCGCGAAGTCGAGCCCCGAGGTCACGCCGCCGCTGGTGACGATATGGCCGTCCTCGACGACGCGGGCGCTCTGGTGCTCGGCGCCGACGATCGGCAGCAGGTGCGTATAACCCCAATGCGTCGTTGCACGCTTGCCCGCGAGCAGTCCGGCTCGGCCGAGCAGGAAGGCGCCGGTGCAAACGCTCGTCACCCACTGCGCGTGGGCCGCCTGCCGGGCGATGAAGTCGATCGTCGCGGCGTCACCGAGTGCGTCGGTTACGCCATGTCCGCCGGGGATGCACAGGATGTCGGCCCGCGGACAGGTCGCGAAATCATGTGTCGGCACGATCGCAAATCCGCTGTCGGTCGCGATCGGCTCTAGGCTCGCGGCGGCGCCCGCCAGCCGTGCGCCCGGCAGGCGGGAGAGCGCCTGCGCCGGAGCGGTGAAATCGAGCTGGGTGATGCCCGGAAAGAGGAGGAAGACGATCGTTATGTTCGGCGTATCGGTCATGCGCGATGGTCATTGCACTGGCGGTGGATCACCCAGGCGCGCGGCTCGCATCGATCATCGGATCGGTCCCGCTTCCCGATGGGGCTCCATCTTTAGCGCCAGTCGCGGGACGTGCACCCTAGCGCCGGCCGGGCGGCCGGGGAAGCTATTTGGCGGGGGCTGTTTTCTCTTCGGGACGCGCGGTGTCGCGGCTCTCGAGCATTTCGGCGGCATCGTCCAGCGCCTTGGCCTCGCTCACCGTCACCCCGCCGGGGCCGGGTTCGTTATCGGTGCGGCTGCATCCCGCCGCGAGAAGCAATATCGCGAGCGCCGCGCTCGTCGTCCTGAGATTGGCCATCACACGCCTTTCCATGAAAAAGGGCTCCATCCTTGCAGGATGGAGCCCCCTTAACAGCCCAAAGGCGTACCAACGACTTACTTCTTGTCGTTGGCTTCGGCCTTCTTGGTTTCTTCGGCGATCTTGTCGCCCGCGTTGGCAGCGGCGTCGCCAGCAGCGTTCACCGTGCCTTCGACGGCGTTACCGGCGTTCTTGGCGGCGTCGGCGGTCGCATCGGCGGCTTCGCCAGCAGCA
>NZ_DATMST010000331.1:0-2837 GCF_035565275.1 Sphingopyxis sp. | reverse complement strand
GAGCAGGCGGCGACTGCCGCCGCCGACGGGTACCGGCTGCTCAAGATCAAGCTGACCGGCGAGGGCGATCGCCTGCGCGTCGCCGGCGTGCGCAAGGGCGCGCCCGAGGCGCGGCTGATCGTCGACGCCAACGAAAGCTGGGGCGAGGTCGACATATTGAGCGAAGCCGAGGCGCTTGCCGACATGGGCGTCGAAATGATCGAGCAGCCCGTGCCGGTGGGCGCCGACGCGCTGCTCGACCCCATTTATGCGCCGATACCCTTTGTCGCTGACGAAAGCTGCCAGACTGCCGCCGATGTCGCGCGAATCGGTCCCTTTTACGACGGTGTTAACATCAAGCTCGACAAGGCCGGCGGGCTGACCGAGGCGTTGCGCGTCGCCGACGCCGCCGACGCGGCGGGGCTGTCGATCATGGTCGGATGCATGCTGTCGACCAGCCTCGCGATCGCGCCTGCCTTCGTGCTGGCGCAGCGCGCGCGCTGGGTCGACCTCGACGGGCCGGCCTTGCTCGAGCGCGACCGCGAGGGCGGGTTCGAATTTCGCGAGGGACGGATCGGAATCTAGGCAGCGGAAGCCAAATCGCTGTTGCAGCCCAGCGCCCATGCCCCTTTTCTAACGCAGCACGGGCGCGTGTCCAGCTATGTCAAAGCGCCACCTCGGCGTGCTTGCCAAGGTCGCCTTCCTTCATCGTCATCCCGGTGGCGAGCTTGAACATGCCCTTGATGCCAGGATCGGCGGTCCAGATTTCGGCGTCGTCGAGGTCGAAGCGCAGCAGGACAAGTTTCGGATCGTCCTTGCCGCCTTCGTACCAGGCCGCGATGCCGTTGTTCCACAATTTGTCGAGCACCGCGCGGTCGCTCTCGTGGACCAGCGTTCCCGAAATGCAGGCGAACAGGTCGTGGCCCTTCGATGCGAATTGCGCCATCGCGGGGCCGCCCGCCGCCAGCCGGTTGTCGGTCGCGGTGAAGAACCAGAAAGCGCCGTGCGCATCCTTGTCGAGCTGGGCGTTCATCGGGATATGATGCTCGCGCTCGCCGGTCGCGCCGACCATGACATAGGGGCTGTCGGCCAAGGCTTTCCAGAATGTTTTCTTGATATCGTCGGTCATCGAAAGGCTCCTTTGTGCCCCCCCGATGACCGATCAACGCGGCACCGGCGCGGTCGTTGCCCGGTTCAGCGCAGGCGCGGCTCCGCATAGCTGACGACCTCATATTCGATACCGTCGGGATCGAAGAAATAGAAGCGGCGGCCGGGTTCGTAATCGCCATGATTGAAGGGGGTAAGGCCGACTGCCCTGACGCGCATCTCGATCGTGTCGAGGTCTTCGACCTGTATCCCGACATGGTTGAGCGGTTTGCCCTTGGGATAGCGCGCGCCATCAGGCTGGCGCTCGGGGGCGGCGTAGAGCGCGATATAGGCGATGTCGCTGCCGAGGTGGATCGTGCGCCCGCCGTTCTGCGCCGGGCCGCGCCAGCGCTCGTGCCAGCCGAAGACCGCCGACAGGATTCCGGCGGTGCGGTCGGGGTCGCTGACGGTCAGATTCACATGTTCGATGAACGGGTGCGTCACCTGGATTCTCCTGATTCGGGTTGACGCGGCGGCTTTTGCAATCTCAAGTGAGGTTCAGGTCAAGCGCAAAAGAAGGAGGAGCCCCGATGCACCGGACCGATCTGATCGCAATCGGCGAGCTTGCGACGCGTACCGGCGTCGCGGTGTCGGCGATCCGTTTTTACGAGGCGAAAGGACTGGTTGCCGCTCTCCGCACGGGCGGCGGGCAGCGGCGCTTCCTGCGCGCCGATATCCGCCGCGTCTCCTTCATCCTGATCGCGCAGCAACTGGGATTGAGCCTTGAGGAGATCGCCGGAGAGCTGGCGCGGCTTCCGGCCGGACGAACGCCCAACGGCGCCGACTGGACGCGGATCAGCACCGGGCTCCGCGCCCGGATCGACGCGCAGATCGCGGCGCTGACGCAGACGCGCGAACTGCTGGGCGATTGCATTGGTTGCGGCTGCCTCAGCCTCAGGAGGTGCGGGCTCTATAATCGCGAGGACAAGGCGGCGCAGTGCGGGGCGGGGCCACGCTATCTGCTGGGCGACCGCGCGCGCGAGATTGCCGAAGTGGATTGAAGCAAGCGGGGAGGGGAGAAGGCAGGACCGTCGCCCGCCGCGCCGCGCGCGCCTTGCCGTCAAACAGAAAGGGCGGCCCGAAAGCCGCCCTTTTCGTTTTTGGTCGTGCCGCCGATCAGTCCTGATGCGGCTGCAGGTTCACCGCCGCGAACTTGCCGCGGTCGTCGACCTCGATATCGAAAGCGACGCGGTCGCCTTCCTCGAGGCCGGCCATGCCGGCGCGCTGCACCGCGCTGATGTGGACAAAGGCATCGGCCTGTCCGTCGTCGCGCGCGATGAAGCCGAAGCCCTTCGTCGTGTTGAAGAATTTGACCGTGCCCGAGGTGCGTTCGCCGGTCAGCTGACGCCGGCCGCGGGCGCCGCCCGGAGCCGGACGGTCGCCGCGATCATCGCGGCGCGGAGCGAATTCCTCGACCGGCATCGGTTCGCCTTCGATCTTCAGATCGATGGCCGAAACCTTGCCGTTGCGTTCGACGAGCGTGAAAGCCATCGGCTGGCCCGAGGCGAGGCCCTGCAGGCCCGCCTGTTCGACCGCGCTGATGTGCACGAACACGTCTTCGCCGCCATCGTCGCGCGCGACGAAGCCGAAGCCCTTTGCCGCGTTGAAGAATTTCACCGTGCCATTGCCTTCGCCGACGACCTGTGCCGGCATGCCGCCGCCACGTCCGCCGCCGAAGCCACCGCCACGGTCGCCGCCGCCGAAGCCGCCGC
>NZ_DATMST010000330.1:0-1580 GCF_035565275.1 Sphingopyxis sp. | reverse complement strand
GCCGCAAACGCGCTCGGGCCGCGGGCGCGGCGGCGGGCGGCCGATCATCCTCGTCAACGGGCGCCGCATCGGCGGTTTCGGCGAAGTGCGCAACCTGCCCCCCGAAGCGATCGCCAAGGTCGAGGTGTTCCCCGAGGAGGTCGCGCTGCAATATGGCTATTCGGCCGACGAGCGCGTCGTCAACATGGTGCTCAAGCCCGATTTTCGCCAGATCGCGGTCGAAGGCGAGGGGGGCATCCCGACGCAGGGCGGGCGATTCCAGAGCGAAATCCAGCCGAGTTTCCTCGCGATCGGCGACAATGGCCGCCTGAACGTCAATGGTGGCTGGGAGCATAAGTCGATGCTGCTCGAGAGCGAGCGGAACATCGATTATCGCGGTGACGTCGATCAGGCGGCCGAAGCGCCCGCGCGCAGCCTGCTCGGCGCGTCGGACGAATATTCGATCGACGCGACGATCCAGCGCAGCCTGAACAAGGTCACCGACGCGTCGATCAACGTGCGCTTCGACCAGACCGATACGCTCTCGCTGCTCGGTCCCGGGCTGGGCGGCGTCGGCGATCCCCTCGAACGCGACAGCCGCGAACGCAACCTGACCACGACTGCCAGCGTCAACGGGATGCTGGGCGACTGGCGCTGGTCGGTCACGGGCAATTATGCCGACGCCGATCAACGCACCTTCACCGATCGCGTCGTCGAGGGCGTGGCATCGACCGACCGGTTCGACAGCAGCCAGCAAACCTTCGGCGGTAACGCCAATCTGTCGGGTACGGTGACCGAGGGGTGGGCGGGTCCGATCCGCCTGTCGATGACCGGCAGCTATTCGGGTCTCCGTTTCGACAGCCGGTCCGACCGTGCCGACGGCATCACGACGACCGACCTGTCGCGCGACCTGCCCGGGGTTTTCGGCTCGCTGACGGTGCCGCTGCTCGATCCCGAATATGAGGTGGGCAAGATCGGCCGCGTGTCGCTGACGCTGAGCGGTCAGGTCCAGAATCCCAGCGATTTCGAAGCACTCAAAAGCTGGGGCGCCAATCTCAACTGGGGCGTGACCGATAATCTGTCGCTGATCGCGAGCTTCAATAATGACGAGGCGGCGCCAGGGATCCAGCAACTCGGCGCGGCGCCGCTGGTGACGCCGGCAGTCAATTATTACGACTTCTCCACCGGCCAGACGGTGCAGATCACGACGACGACGGGGGGCAATCCGTTCCTGCTCGCCGAGCAGCGCCGCGACCTGAAGCTCGGGCTCAACTGGTCGCCACCGATGGTTGAGGGACTGAATTTCTCGATCAATTACAACAAGAACAAGAGCTACGACACTGCGAACAGCTTTCCTTTGCTGACGCCCGAGATCGAGGCGGCATTCCCCGACCGCGTGACGCGCGACGACAATGGCGTGCTGATCGCGCTCGATCAGCGGGCTGTCAATTTCGACCGTGCCGAAAATTCTCAGATTCGCTGGGGCCTCAATTTCGGCAAGAGTTTCGGCCAACAGGAAGAGCGCGGGCCGGGTGCTGGACGGCGCGGTGAAGGCGCCGGCCCGGGCGGCGATGGACCGCGCGCCGGCGGCGACCGTCCGC
>NZ_DATMST010000329.1:0-4892 GCF_035565275.1 Sphingopyxis sp. | reverse complement strand
CCGCGGGCGACATCCCGACCACGCGCTCGCCCGGCCCGGCGCCGTTGCACGGATAGGCCTGCGCCTGCGCCTCCGCGGGCAACAGGCACCATGCGATCGCCAGCGCCAGCATCTGCCCGGTCCGGCGCATATTCACCTTCACCCGTCGCGTCATATATGTCGCCCCTCATATCCTGTTGATCAGACGTTTCTAATCGCATTTTCCCTTACCGAAAGTGTTCGCGGTCACAGCCGCCCATGGACAGCGCACCCACCGCCCCGTATAACGCCGCCATCCCCGGGGAGCCTGTGTGCGGAAACAGGTTGAGAGCGGAACATCCCGCGACCCGTTGAACCTGATCCGGGTAATACCGGCGGAGGGAGGGTCGGTATTCCACACGCGGAATCCCCATTCTCGCTCCGACAATATGGAGCGACTGCACATGGCCGACATCGACGCGAAATTCGAAAACTCCGCCCCCATCGGCGTGACCACCGGGCCGATCCGCGGCAGCCGCAAGATCCACGTCGCGGCGCAGACGGGCAGCGGCATCCGCGTCGCGATGCGCGAGATCGACCTCGACCCGCATTCGGGCGAGCCCCCCGTCCGCGTCTATGACACCAGCGGCCCCTACACCGACGCCAACGCGACGATCGACATCAATGCCGGCCTCCCCGAGATCCGCGCCGACTGGATCCGCGGCCGCGGCGACGTCGAGGAGGTCACCCAGCGCGAGGTGAAGCCCGAGGATAACGGCCAGCTCGGCCCGGATCGCTCTGGGGGAGTCCCCGCCTTCCCCAACGTCCGCCGCAAGGTGCTCCGCGCGCGTGCGGGCCAGAACGTCAGCCAGATGCACTATGCCCGCCGCGGCATCATCACGCCCGAGATGGAATATGTCGCCGAGCGCGAAAATCTCGGCCGCGCGCGCCTCGCCGAATACAGGCGCGACGGCGAAAGCTTCGGCGCCAGCATCCCCGACTATGTCACCCCCGAATTCGTCCGCGACGAGGTCGCCCGCGGCCGCGCGATCATCCCCAGCAACATCAACCACCCCGAATCCGAGCCGATGGCGATCGGCCGCAATTTCCTCGTCAAGATCAACGCCAATATCGGCAACAGCGCGGTCGCATCCGACGTCGCGGCCGAGGTCGACAAGATGGTCTGGTCGATCCGCTGGGGCGCCGACACGGTCATGGACCTGTCGACGGGGCGCAACATCCACGACACGCGCGAATGGATCATCCGCAATTCGCCCGTCCCGATCGGCACCGTCCCCATCTATCAGGCGCTCGAGAAAGTCGGCGGCATCGCCGAGGATCTGACATGGGAAATCTTCGCCGACACGCTGATCGAGCAGGCCGAACAGGGCGTCGATTATTTCACCATCCATGCAGGTGTTCGTTTGCCCTACGTCCCGCTCGCGGCGAAGCGCATGACCGGCATCGTGTCGCGCGGCGGCAGCATCATGGCGAAATGGTGCCTCGCGCATCACAAGGAAAGCTTCCTCTACGAACGCTTCGACGAGATTACCGAGATCATGAAGGCCTATGACGTCGCCTACAGCCTCGGCGACGGCCTGCGTCCCGGCAGCATCTATGACGCGAACGACGAGGCGCAGTTCGCCGAACTCTACACGCTGGGCGAGCTTACCAAGCGCGCGTGGGCGCAGGATGTGCAGGTGATGATCGAGGGGCCGGGCCACGTCCCGATGCACAAGATCAAGGAGAATATGGAAAAGCAGCTCGAAGCGTGCGGCGAGGCGCCCTTCTACACGCTCGGGCCGCTCACCACCGACATCGCGCCGGGGTACGACCATATCACCAGCGGCATCGGCGCCGCGCAGATCGGCTGGTACGGCACCGCGATGCTTTGCTACGTCACGCCCAAGGAGCATCTCGGCCTGCCCGACCGCGACGATGTGAAGGTCGGCGTGGTGACATACAAGCTCGCCGCGCACGCCGCCGACCTCGCCAAGGGCCACCCCGCCGCACAGGTCCGCGACGACGCGCTATCGAAAGCGCGCTTCGAATTCCGCTGGCGCGACCAGTTCAACCTGTCGCTCGACCCCGACACGGCGGAGCAGTATCACGACCAGACGCTCCCCGCCGAGGGCGCGAAATCGGCACATTTCTGCAGCATGTGCGGCCCGAAATTCTGCTCGATGAAGATCAGCCAGGAAGTCCGCGAGTTCGCGAAGCTGCAAAATCAGGACAGCGCCGGCTTCATCGCGGCGGAGGAGGCCGAAAAGGGCATGGCGAAAATGAGCGAAGTTTATGAGGAAACCGGGCGCGAGCTGTATATGGGCGCGGGTGGGCGGGAGCATGACTAGCTAGGCGCTGCCCTTGTCGTGGATTCCGAAAATCTTGAAGGGCGGCCGCAAGCCCACTGCGCTGGAGATATTGTCTTCGGCGCAGTGGCACTGCGCCTCATGCGATGCGCCGCATGAAGGCCGCTTCGCCGTGGCTGCCTTCGCCCCCGACCCATGGCCGGGCGGCGACGGTTATGAAGAGAATGGCGCGATCCGCTTCGACGGCGACTTCCTTTCCGAGGATTTCTGCGTCCTCGATGGCCAATATTTCATGGTCCGCGCTTGCCTCGACATCCCCGTTCACGGGATGGGGACGCCCTTCAGCTTCGGCGCCTGGTCGACGCTGTCACGCGAAAACTTCGACAAATATCTGACGGGCTTCGACGATGGCGAATATCCCGACATGGGACCTTGGTCGGGCTGGCTTTGCAACCAGCTCGAAGACTATGTCGGCAACGATCCGCTGGCCGTCTGGGTCGTCCCGCAAGCCGACCGCCAGCGTCCGAAGCTCTATGTGATGAACGACGACCACCCGCTGGCGATCGATCAGGACCACGGCATTTCACCCGATCGGGTGCTGGATATCTACGAATATTACGGGCACCGTCCATCGGAACTGGGTTGATCGATCCGGGGTGATTGGGGATTGTTGCACCTGTCACCGTAATTCCGGTCGCTGAAGAGGGGATGGAGAGAATGAGCGCACTGCATTTACCGCGGGCGGATTGAAGATGTCCGACGCCAACCCCAATAGTGAACAAATTGAGAGCAACGATAATACGAATGGCGAGGGCACGCGCTTAAGCCAATGGAAGGAACCTAAAGAGTTAGGCTTTGGCGTGATCGGAGATTCAGAAAACGCAAAAGCCATTCTCGAGATTTCAAAGAAACTCAATTCGAACACTACGAAAGAAAAATCCAAAGGTCCGACTATAAATGACCTAATAAAACCTTGTCGTGAATTGATTTATGATGAACGAGATGGAAAAATTATATTCCACGCTATAAGTCATTACATAAATCCGGATAAGATGATAATTGAAGCGGGGCAGCTGTTTGAGATTTCCTCAAGCGGAGACGATCAAACGGACGAAGAGGAAGCGATAGACATGCTCGCCATTGCGGCGATGGAAGAAGTGCCTGTTTTTCCAAATCGACCAGAATTCCTTCCGCGACTGACCGAATTGCACCGTCGCCTTCTCACCGATGGCTTCACAGCGCCGGATGGAAAGGGAAATCGCGTTCGACTGAAGTTTGCCAAACGACCCACGATCGAGTTTCTTGAGGTTGGGCGGTTAGGAGAGATCGACTGCTCAGTTACGATCTTTCCTGCAGAGATAGCGCTAATACGCGACGTAGCTCTCCGAGAAATCGCTCGATTAACGCGAGCTGAGAGTGTTCTTTCGGCCCTTGATCGAGGGATCGCCGAATTGGAAGCCGAAATTGCCTTGGAGGAGCGAAATGAAAATGCAATTCAGCGATGCATTACGCGCAACCCCATATTGTTTGGTGTAGAATATATCAAAATCCTTCCTAAGCATAAACTTGGTTCAGAATATGAAATGGACTACGCCGGCAAGCGATTTGACGGATCTTATGATCTTATTGAACTCGAATCATCTAACCTTACAATTTATACAAAGGGAGGAAACCCTTCGAGCCACTTGGTCCATGCCGAGCAGCAAGTTCTAGATTGGCTGGCATGGGTTGAAGAAAACTTTTCTTATGCCTCACAGAGTCTCAACGGGATCTCTAATCCGGTAGGTTTTGTCATCATTGGGCGACGGGATAGCCTCTCTGCTGAATCTGCCGAGAAGCTGCGGCGGCGCAATATTTATTGGGGTGGCCGAATCTCGATCTTGACCTATGAGGACCTGCTAGAACGTGCTGAATCAATAAAGAGCCGCCTTACTGCAGACTTACATGATAACGATACAATTGATTGAACCTACAGTCTTACCACTAAATCCCCAAACTTCGCCCATCCTATTTCGCACACCCCACCCCAAAAACCCCTTTCCTAAAAAACCCCCGTCTGGTTCATCCTGCTGGATGAAGCACGACAAGATCACCCCCGACCTCGCCGCCCTTCGCGCCCGCGCGCAGCGCGCGAACAAAACGCGCAGCCCTGTTCGCATTACCAAGGCGCGCCGCCCGCCGCCCGACGACACCCGCACGCTCGCCGCCGCGCACGAATTCGTCCCCGCGTCCCCGCGCGAACGCCGCGATGGCTGGACGCCCGAAAAGCAGGTCGACTTCATCGACGCGCTCGGCGAATGCGGCTGCGTGACCGAGGCGTGCGAGCGCGTCGGGCTGTCGCCGTCGACCGCCTATCGCCTGCGCCGCCGCGTCGACGCCTACAGCTTTCGCGCCGCGTGGGATGCCGCGCTCGACTATGCGATCCGCCGCCTGTCCGACGCCGCCTTTTCGCGCGCACTGCACGGCGTCACGCGCCCGGTGTGGTTCCAGGGCGAACAGGTCGGCGAGCGGCGTTATTATGACGAGCGGCTGACGATGTTCCTGCTGCGCTATCGCGACCCCGACACCTATGGCGCGTGGCGCGACCGCCGCGAACCGCGCCGCCGCCCCGATGCGCAGGCGATC
>NZ_DATMST010000328.1:0-8869 GCF_035565275.1 Sphingopyxis sp. | reverse complement strand
CCGGCCGGTCCGGTAGCGCCGGCGGGGCCAGCCGGTCCGGCAGCACCGGTCGCACCGCCCGATCCGACGCTGCCGACGCGATAACTGCCGGACGATTCACAGGCGGCGAGCGCGAGGCACGCCGGAATGAGAATGAGATGGGCCGGGCGGAATTCAAGACAGGACAAAGGCATGAGACATCCCCTTCGTACATGATCTGGTCCCTAAGCCGGAGATGCGTATCGGCGCATAAAAGTTCCCATCAATGTTTAAATTAATTACAGTTAACTTGATGTGTAAACTAATAACTTAGCTAATAGTGACCAATTTGAAGGGATAAGGATATTCAGGGTTAACTAAAAATATCTTCAATCGCGAAATCGAAATCTGATTCATGCGGAGCCTTGTCGGTCAGAAGAACGCCCGATCGACCCTTGCGAAAGGTTCCGTCGGCCCTGCCGCCGAACTTTCTTCGTTCGGTCATCGCCGTGTCATGCCTCCGCCGCAGCATGGCAATATCGCGCTCCTAGTTCCCCGCACATCCGGCGCCATTTCGTCGCCGGGAAAAGGGGATATATTCATGACCAGTCAGTTCAGGAACCGCCTGCGGGCCGGGGCCGCTTCGATCGTCCTGCTGGCGGCGACGCCCGCCTTCGCCGAAGAGGGGGCGGAAGCGGCGGCCGATGCCGACGGGGTCGAGGAAATCGTCGTGCTGGGCCGCGGCGAAGCGCGTCAGGTCCAGGAACTGGGCGCCGCCGACATCGCGCTCGAAGTGTCGGGGATCAGCCCCCTCAAAGCCATCGACAAGCTGCCCGGTGTCAATTTCCAGGCAGCCGATCCGTTCGGCGCCTATGAATGGTCGGCGCGCATCTCGATCCGCGGCTTTTCGCAGAACCAGCTCGGCTTCACGCTCGACGGCATTCCGCTCGGCGACATGAATTACGGCAACCACAACGGCTTGCACATCAGTCGTGCGATCATCAGCGAGAATGTCGGCCGGGTCGAGGTCGCGCAGGGTGCGGGCTCGCTTTCGGCGGCGTCGACGAGCAACCTCGGCGGCACGATCGAGTTTTTTTCGCGCGAGCCCGCCGACCGGTTCGGCGTCGAGGCGTCGGGCACATACGGCAGCGACGATACCAAGCGCGCGTTCATCCGCCTCGACAGCGGAGAACTCCTGTCGGGCGGCCCGCGCCTGTCGCTGAGCTATGCCTGGCAGGATGCCGACAAGTGGAAAGGTGACGGCGTCCAGCGCCAGCATCAGGTCAATGCGCGCATCGTCCAGCCGGTCGGCGATGGCCGGTTCTTCGGTTTCGTCAATTATTCGGACCGCCGCGAGAATGACTATCAGGATCTGAGCGCCGACATGATCGGGCGGCTGGGCTATAACTGGGACAATTATGCGAAGAACTGGGACCTCGCCGTCCAGGTCGCCAAAATCTATCAGAACCAGACGGCACGCGCCGCCTATAACGCCGGTATCGCGGACGGCAGCCTGCCGCTGGGCACGCCCTATGTCGCACCCTATGCGGGCGTCGGCGAAGCGTTCCCTGCACCGGTCGCAACCGTCGACGATGCCTATTATGACGCGGCCGGGCTGCGCAAGGACTGGCTTGCCGGCATGGGCGTCGAGGCGCCGCTGGGCGAATACTGGACGCTGAAGGCGATGGGCTATTACCATGGCAATCAGGGCCGCGGCATGTGGTTCACGCCGTATGTCACCACCCCCGGCGGCGCGCCGATGACGATCCGCACCACCGAATATGACGTCGAACGCTATGGCATCATCGCCTCCAGCCTCTTCACGCTCGGCGACAACCGCTTCGAAATCGGCATGTGGTACGAAGACAATGACTTCAATCAGGCGCGCCGTTTCTATGGCCTCGCCGACACGGCGGGCGCGCCGGGCCGCAGCAGTCTGAAATTCCCGAAGGATCCGCTCGCGACCCAGTGGGATTTCGATTTCAACACCCAGACGCTGCAATATCATGTGCAGGACACGCTCGATCTGGGGCGGCTCCAGATCAATGCCGGGTGGAAGGGGCTGCGCGTCACGAACCTTGCGACGCCGATCGTCAGCGGCGGGCTCGCCTCGGGGAAGACCGAGGCGAAAGACTGGTTCCTGCCGCAAGCGGGGCTGCTCTGGCGCCTGAACGACGATAATGAAGTTTTCGCGAGCTATACCGAAAACCTGCGCGCCTATGAATCGTCGGCGACGGGCGGTCCGTTCGCGACCACGCAGGCGGGATTCGACGCGCTCGACCTGAAACCCGAGACGTCGACGACCTACGAGCTTGGCTTCCGCACCAGATCGTCGCGCTTTCAGGGCGTGATCGCGGGCTATTATGTCGACTTCAAGGACCGCATCATCGCCTTTGCCAACGGGTCGGGCATCCAGGGCAACCCGGCAATCCTGCAGAATGTCGGCGACGTCCGTTCGTGGGGCATCGAGGCGGCGGGCACCTTCCGCGTCACCCCCGAACTCTCGCTCTTCGCTTCCTATGCGTACAATGATTCCGAATACCGGGACGACGTCGTGAATGCGGCGGGGGTGGTCGTGGCGGCCACCGCGGGGAAGACGGTGGTCAATTCGCCGCGCCATCTCGCCAAGGGTGAAATCACCTGGGACAATGGCGATTTCTTCGCGCGGATCGGCGCCAACTATACGTCGAAGCGCTATTATTCCTACGAGAATGATGCCGAGGTCGGTGGCTTCGTGATCGTCGACGCGAGCATCGGTTACCGGCTCAATGACCGCATTTCGATTCAGGCCAATGCGACCAATCTGTTCGACAAGGAATATGTATCGACGATCGGGACCAACGGCTTTGCGAACCGTGGTGACAGCCAGACCCTGCTCGCGGGCGCGCCGCAGCAGTTTTTCGTGACGCTGAAGGCCGGTTTCTAGACCGGCGTTGCCGATACTGCTTCTCGGCGATTGACGATGATGGCGCGGTCCAGCTAGGGCCGCGCCATCATTTTTTGGGAAATATAGTCATGACCGATACGCCCCCCGACCGTCTGTCGACCAATCCGCGCTCGCCGCATTTCGACATGGAAGTGCTGCAACGCGGCATCGGAATCCGCTTCAAGGGCAAGGAACGCACCGACGTCGAGGAATATTCGGTCTCCGAAGGCTGGATCCGCGTTGCCGCGGGCAAGTCGAAGGACCGCTTCGGTCAGGCGATGACGATCAAGCTGTCGGGCGAAGTCGAGGCCTGGTTCGAGGACACGGCGGCCGACGAAGGCGACGACGAAGCCTGAACAGGCGGTGCGACGGCAAATAAAGGAAAAGCCCCGGAGCGATCCGGGGCTTTTCCTTGTGCGCGCGGCGCGCTTGCCGGCGTCGTTCGTCCTTACTGGCCGAGCGAGGCGGCGACGACCTCGAGCCCGTTGCCGGGTTTCCAGTCGTTCTGCGCCCAGACGGGCGCCTTGAAACTGGGTGCCTTGGCGGGTTCGCCGTCCGAATAGATGAAACCCTGTACGGGATTGGCGCGCAGGCCGAGGTCGCCGATCGGCGCGTACCAGACGCGGACCATGCTCCAGTCGCCGGCGTCGCTGACGTCGACGACGCGGACGTTGCGCTCGATCTGGCCGCGGCGGCCGTTGATCGGCGACCAGTTGGCATGGTCGATCAGGATTTCGCGGTCGCTGACGATCTTCTTGACCACTGCTACATGGCCCATCGGCATGCCGCCCGTGCCGGCAAAAGCCATGACGGCGCCCTTGCGAGGCTCTTCGCCGCGCTCGTAAGTGCCGGCCGCCTGCGCCCACCAGGTCTTGGCATTGCCGCGGATTTCGACGCCCGATTCGGCACGCGCGAAGGGAACGCACTGCAGATAGCCTTTCGCGGCCGCGGGCGCGCTGGCGAGCATGCCGGTGAGCATCATCACAGACGCGATGGCGGCAGCCAGATAACGACGATGGAGCATGAAATGCGACCCCCCAGTGCTTGTCCTCAAGCGTTGGAAGCGTCTTTGCTATGCCTCGGACGGTCTACCAACCGTCTAGCGACGAATCGCGCCATCGATGCGGTGGATGGGGGAACCTTTTGTTAAGACGTTCAATTCGTCGTGCGGCAGCGTCGGATCGTCGGCGTCATGCGGCGACGGTCGCCACATCGTCGGGGCGGCGGAACAAGGTCAGCACATCGCTCGCAGGCATCGGGCGTCCGTAATAATAGCCCTGGATGTTGCTGCAGCCGAAGCTGCGCAGCGTCTCGACCTCAAGCTCGGTCTCGGCGCCCTCGGCGGTCGTCGACATGCCGAGGCTGTCGGCGAGCGCGACGACCGCGCGGATGATCGCGATCGATTCGATGCTGCCCTTCGCGGCGCCGACGACGAAGCTGCGATCGACCTTGATCGTCGAGAATTGCGTCTTTCTGAGATAGCCGAGCGACGAATAGCCGGTGCCGAAATCGTCGAGCGAGAGCCGAATCCCGAGCCCGATGAGCTGGTCGAGCAGTTGCGCCGCGCCGCCGCCGTCGCGCAAAAACACGCTTTCGGTGACCTCGATCTCGAGGCGTTGCGGCGACAATCCGCTCTGCGCCAGCGCCGAGACGACGACCGATGCGAAGCTGGGATCGGTGAGCTGGTCGGCCGAGACGTTGATCGCGACCTTGAGGTTCGACGGCCATTTCATCGCTTCGCGGCACGCGGTGCGCAGCACCCATTCGCCGATCGGCGAGATCAGGCGCGCATCTTCGGCGAGCGGGATGAAGCGGCCGGGCGAGACATTGCCGAGCTTCTGGTTGTTCCAGCGGATCAGCGCTTCGAAACCGTTCAGCGTGCCGTCGGCGGCGGTCACCACCGGCTGGTAATAGAGCTCGAACTCGCCGCGTTCGAGCGCGCCGCGCAGTTCCTGTTCCATCACCCGCCGTTCCTCGGCCTGTGCGTGCAAGGATGCGACATAGGCGGCGACGACGTTCCCGCCGCGGTCCTTGGATTTGTAGAGCGCAAGGTCGGCGTTGCGGGTCAGCGTCTCGACCGTCGCGCCGTCCTGCGGGCCGATCGCGAACCCGATGCTGGCGCCGACGAACAATTGATGATTGTCGACCACATAGGGCCGGCTGATCGTCGTGATCAGCCGCTGCGCGAGTTCTTCGGCCGCGTCGGCCGAGGGAACATTGTGCAGCACGACGGCGAATTCGTCGCCGCCGAGCCTGCCGCAGGTCATGCCGCGTTCCATCAGGCCCTTGAGGCGGGCCGCGACCTGCGCGAGCAGCTTGTCGCCGACCGGATGGCCCAGTGTATCATTGACCGCCTTGAACCGGTCGAGATCGATCATCAGCAAGGCGCAGCGCGACTTGGCGCCCTGCGCATGGTCGAGCGCGCGGGCGAGATCTTCGTTGAGGCTGAGCCGGTTGGGCAGGCCGGTGAGATTGTCGAAGCGCGCCATCCGGGCGATCTGTTCGGCGGTCGCGCGCTGTTCGGTCACGTCCGAGCCGACGCCGCGGAAACCGAGGAACTTGCCGGCCTCGTCGAGGCGCGGCGAGGCGGAGAGCTCCCACCAGCGCGGCGCGCCCTCGATCGTCACCGGCACGATCAGGTTCGAGAAGCTTTCGCGACGCTTCATCCGCTCGGCCATGTCGTGCAGGCTTTTGGGAAAGAGGCCGCTTTCCCACGCGTCGCCGGACAGCGCCTGGAGCAGCGGCACGCCTTCCAGCGCCTCTGCGCTGCCGCCGAGCGCATAGGCGAGGCGCGGCGAGACGTGGATCAGGCGCCGGCTGTTGTCGGTCTGCCACAACCAGTCGGCCGATGTTTCCTCGAACTCGCGGAGCAACAGGCTGACCGTTTCGGTCTTTTCGTGCAGCACCTCCTCGGCGCGGCGGAAGCGGATATGGCTTTGCGCGAAGCGGACGCAGAAGGCGCAGAGCAGGAGCCCCGCGACCAGCGCGACGCCGGCGAGTTGCGGCGCCCCCGCGCGGACGAGCGCGGCCGCCGCCGACAGGGTGACGGGGCCAATGAACAGCACGCAGGCCAGCGGCACGCTGTGCGCGACGATCGACAGCGTCACCATCATCAGCACCGCAATCGTCCACATCGACAAGACATGGTCGAGCGATGGCGTCAGGCCCTGCAGCCAGAAGGGACTTCCCCAAAGCAGCGCCGAATAGAGTGCGTGACGGTTGCACAGCCGGTATTCGGCCATTCCCGAAAGCCTGGGGTCGCCGAGCGGCAGGTTGCGGAACTTGCTGTACGACCAGAAACCGAAGAGCAGGCCGCAGGCGAGCCAGCCGCCGGCGATCGGTAGCGGTACGCCCAGGACCATCGTAAAGGCCGCGACCAGCGCCATGCCCATGCCCATCAAAAGGCGCAGCGATCCGCGGCCGCGAAGCGGCGCGAGCTGGAGCTGGCGGAGATTGCCGATGTCCTCGTTCCGCGGCCCCAACCCCAACAGGGTCCGCGCAGGAATCTCTTCGGCAGCGATCTGGTCGGTCAACAGGCTTTTCACGAGAGCCTGTTTAGCGCGGCGGGGTTACCCGAAGGTAACCACCGGCGCTTCGCCGGCCGCTTTTCCGTCCTGTTTCGGGACGGAATGTTCGCAGGCCCGGCGGCTCGATCAGGCAGCGATCGCGAAAGGCTGGATTTCCCCGGCGAGATACTGGGCACGCGCCTTCGACCGGCTGAGCTTGCCCGAACTGGTGCGCGGCAGCGTTCGCGGCGGGATCAGCTCGATCAGGCAGTTCATCCCGGTGATCGCGCGGACGCGGTCGCGAATCGTCTCGCGCAGCGCAAGGCGTTCGGCATCGTCGCTGGTGCGGCACTGGACGAGCACCGCGGGGGTCTCTTCGCCGCCCGGCGCGGTGATCGCGAAGGCTGCGATGTCGCCCGACTTGAAGCCCGGCAACTGTTCGACCGCCCATTCGATATCCTGCGGCCAGTGATTCTTGCCGTTGATGATGATCATGTCTTTGGCGCGGCCGACGATATAGATGTAACCGTCTGAAAGATAACCCATATCGCCGGTGTCGAGCCAGCCGTCCTTCATGCAGGCGGCGGTCGATTCGGGGTCGCGATAATAGCCGGTCATCAGCGAGGGGCCGGTGCACCACACCTTGCCGACGGTCTGGTCGGGAAGCGCATTGCCTGCTTCGTCGCGGACCTCGATCGTCATGTCGCGCGCGGCACGGCCGCAGTTGACGATCGCGCGGTACCGCGTCGGGCGGCCCGAATCATTCGCGGCGCCCGACAGCTCGGTTTCCTCGACAAGTTCGACGACGATCCCTTCGCCCGGCGGCATGATGCTGACCGCGAGCGTCGCTTCGGCGAGGCCGTAGCTCGGCAGGAAGGCGCTTGCCTTGAAACCCGCGTCGGCGAACGCGTCGACGAAGCTTTGCATCACGTCGGGGCGGATCATGTCGGCGCCATTGCCCGCGACGCGCCAGCGCGACAGGTCGAAGCGGTCGGCGACATGCGTCTGGCTCGACACGCGGCGCGCGCAGATGTCGTAGCCGAAGGTTGGCGAGTAGCTGAGCGTCGTCCCCTCGTTGCGGCTGATCAGGTCGAGCCAGGCGAGCGGACGGCGGGCGAAATCCTCGGTCTTGAGATAATCGACCGACACCTGGTTGGCGACGGGCGATAGCAGGCAGCCGACGAGGCCCATGTCGTGGTACCAGGGCAGCCACGAGATGCAGCGGTCGCTGTCCTGCAGCTCCATGCCGTGGCTGTGCGCGGCGAGATTGTTGAGCAGCGCGGCGTGGGTGACCGCGACGCCGTGCGGGAAACGCGTCGAGCCGCTGCTGTACTGGAGGTAGCAGGTTTCGTCCGGTTTCTGCTCGGGAAGTGTCGCGACGGGCGCCGGCCTTTTTTCGAACTCGCTCCAGTCGACGGGCTTCACGCCTTCCTTTTCGGCCGCTTCGATCGCCATCGCGGCGATTTCGGGCGGGAAGAAGAGCATCGTGGGGTCGCAGCTGGTGAGCTGGACGATGAGCTGGCCGACGTAGCTGTCGCGTCCGCCGAAGCTGGTGGGCAGTGGCAGTGGTACCGGCCAGGCGCCGGCGTAGATGGTGCCGAAGAACAGCGCGGCGAATTCGGCGCCGGTCTCGGCAATCAGCGCGATGCGGTCGCCGGGCTTCACCCCCGCGGCGATCAGCCGAAAGGCGGTCGCCAGCGCGTCGGCCTTGAGCTCGCTGTAGGGATAGGGGCGCACGAGTTTCCCGCGCGGATCGTGGAAATTGAGCCCGCGCGAGCCGTTCGCGGCATAATCGAGCGCTTCGCCGACGGTGGCGAAGTCCGAGAAGCGGCGCGGCTGGGCGCATTCGGTCGGTGTCGGCGCGAGCGCGTCGGCCAGATCAATGTTGGTATCGGTCATAGGGGGTGCGACATCCCGCGATACGGGCCGCGCGGCAACAAGCATGTCATCTTTCTGAGCCATGTACCGTGCGCGAGCCCTGTGTTGTTTGAACGTGTTGTTTGAACAAATCGCCCATTTCCGGGCGTTATAGCCCCATATGGCGGTGTTGATCGTTCTCAATCGGGCCCGACTGTGGCACAAACATGGCATATGTCCAATCGCGGCGCTCCCTCCGACCGATCGAAAAGGCCGCTCGGCGCAGCGCGACTCGATGAACTGGCGCTCGCTTATGTCGCGCGATTCGCGACGAGCCGGGCGAAGTTGACGCGGTACTTGTCGCGAAAGGTCCGCGAATCCGAATGGATAGACGAAGTTGACGCCATGACGGCGTGCGAAGCGGTGGCCGACCGGATGGAGCGACTGCAGTTCCTCGACGACCGCCAATATGCCGCGATGCGCGCCGGCGCGATGACACGGCGCGGGCTGGGGTTGCGGCGGGTCAAGGCGCAGCTTTATGTCGACGGGATTGCCGCCGCGGACAGCGGCGAGGCGATCGAGGCAGCGGAGAGCGCGGCGGTCACGGCGGCGGTCGGGTTCG
>NZ_DATMST010000327.1:0-11156 GCF_035565275.1 Sphingopyxis sp. | reverse complement strand
CGGCGAGCGCCTCAAGCCGCGCGAGCCGCGGGCGCGAGCGGCCCTGTTCCCAATAGCAGATCGAGGTGACGGTGACCCCGAGCCGGCCGGCGAGATCGGTCTTGCTCAGCCCCTGGCTCCGGCGCAGCCGCGCGAGGCGGTCGCCGAGCACCTCATAGCGCTTGTCATAGCGCGCGTTGTCGTCCGGGTGAGCGTGGATCACTGACGTGCAACCTTTCGGACTTCGAGGTGCAACATTTACCAAAGTTAAGCATGGTTCGCTTCCGACATTTCACCGATCGGGCGCGGTGAAATTGCTTAGGGTTTGGCGGTGCAGAGATTGCGGAGAAAGTTCGTGTTGCCTATCATCGCGCATCGGGAGACGGCGATGACCGGTGCGGACGGGCAGCGAGCGGCGAAAAAGGGCGCGCGGATCGAGGATATCGCGGTTCACAGCGCGCTGAACGACGGCACCGCGGTATCCTTGCGCACGATCACCCCCGACGACGCGCCGCTGATCCGCGACGGAATCGCCAAATTGTCGGCGGAATCGCGCTATTTGCGCTTTTTCTCGCCCGCGCCGGCGCTGCCCGACGCGGTGGTGCAAAAACTCGCCGACGTCGACGGGCACGACCATATCGCGTGGGGCGCGATCTGCACCGAATGCCCGGGGCGCCCGCCGATCGGCGCGGTGCATGCGGTGCGATACCGGCACGACGGTCCGGTCGGCGAGTTTTCGATCGCGGTGCTCGACGAATTTCAGGGGCGGGGGCTCGCGCGGATGATGACCGCGGCGCTGCTCGTCCATTGCCGTGCCGAGGGGCTCGGCGTGCTCGACGTCCATATGCTGTCGGAAAATGCCGCGGCGCGGCGGCTGGTCAAATCGCTCGGCGCGGCATGGGCGGGCGAGGCGGCCGGGGTCGCCGACTATAAGCTCGACGTCGCGGCGGCGATCGAGGCGCTGCGCGCCGACACCGAGGCGCCGGGGGTGCAGGATGTGCTGCGCGCGCTCGAAGGGGAAAGGGAGGAATAGTCCCTCCCGCCGCCCTGGGTCGCTAGGGACGGCGAGAGGGTGGTCCGTTAGCGGTCGCTGAAAGCGTGTGCCCGTCCCGAACGCGTCATTAACCCTGATGGCGCAACACCGGGGTGACGCGGATCACAGCGCGCCCCGAAAATGCGGCAGGCAAAACAAAGGGCGCCGGAATCGACCGGCGCCCTTCGCCCTGCCCTTTAGGGAAGGCAGCCCTTATTTCTTCTGCGTGTCGCCGACGCCGGTTTCGGACGGGGCGATCTCACCATCGTCGTCCATCGCGTTGGCCTTTTCTTCGCCCTGCTCCTCGACGACGTCCGCCTTGTTTTCCATGGCGTCCTGTGCGGGGCCTTCCGGCATCGCGTCGGCCTGATCGTCGATCGCTTCGGCCTGGGCTTCGGCCTGGTCCTCGACCTTGTCGGCCTGCGGGCTCTGGCAGGCGCCGAGCGCGAGGGCCGAGGTGGCGGCGAGGGTGATGAACATCTTGCGCATATTGAGTGACTCCCAAAGTTGACTCGGGGGCTTAACGCGGGATGAACAATAGGGTTGCAACAAAATCGTCATGACGTTGGAATCGCGCCGATTTTCTTTGATATCCGCGGGCGCGGCGTCAGTCGTTCGACTTGACCTTCACCCACACCTGCACCGTCGCGGTGAATTTTCCCGGCGCGGGCGGCGTGACGTCGATGCGCTCGGCGGTGACGCGTTCGCCGGTTTCGAGATGGAAGCTGGCCCAGGGTTTGGGCATGCGGCCAAAGCTCATCTTCTGGATCGGCTGGCCGGTGGCGGTGTTCATGATCGTAGCGGTGATAGTCATGGCGCGCCGCTAGCGGGTGGCGCCCCCGGCTGTCCAGTCACAGGCAAAAAAAGAGGGCGCCCGAAGCGCCCTCTTCATGCCTGGTCCGGTCCCGCGGCCCTTAGAAGCGCTGTTGGCGCTCGTAGAGGTCGCGGTAGTGCTGAATGCGCGTGACGCGCAATCCGGGCATGCCGCTGCGGTCGATCGACCGTTGCCAGCCGGCAAATTCCTCGAGGGTCAGCCCATAGCGTTCGCACGCTTCGTCAACGGACAGCAGACCGCCGTTGACCGCCGCGACGACTTCTGCCTTGCGGCGAACAACCCAGCGGGTCGTCGTCGGCGGGGGCAGCGAGTCCAGCGTCAGCGGTTCACCCAAGGGGCCGATGACCTGTGCGGGCCGGATTTTCTGATTCTCGATCATATTCATTCCATATCTTCACCGTCGGGGGGGATTTGGTCCGACGCGTTCCGCATTAAATCAGAGGGATTCAACATCGGCTGAAATCCTCTGGTAAACAGGCTGTTCATAGTTTCGGGCAGGGCGTTCACATCGTCCGACAGGTCGAAGAAGCGGACTATCTGCGGTCCCTTTTGTTCTCCGCGCCGCGCCGCGCCGCCGAGATAATGGCGAAGCGCGTTAAGCTTTGCCGCATGCGATTCGCGATGCGCGTGCGTCCGCAGCAGGCGCACGGTCGGCAGCATGGCTTGCCGCGCGCTGGATACGGCCATGATGATATCGAAGCCGGGCTTCGACAATCTGGCCGCGCCGGCGATGCGCGGAAATTCGGACGGGGCGACATTCATGCTGCCGGTGTAGTGCCGAGGAGCTAAGGTCCCGTAAATGCCTGTTTCAGAACCTGTTAGCGAAGCTTAATCCGCGTCAATATCTTGACGCATGCCGCCGAAAAGCTGGTATTTTGCGATGTTCATCCCTAGATGGCAGCGATCATGATCGACACGATTCCTTCCCCCACCGGCCTTGCCGGGGCCGACTTTCAGCTGGCAGCGCCGCTGAAGGACCGGCGAATCGTCGTCGCGATGTCGGGTGGAGTCGACTCGAGCGTGGTGGCGGCGCTTGCCGCGCGGTCGGGCGCCGAGGTGATCGGCGTGACGCTGCAGCTTTACGACCATGGCGCGAAGGCAAAGCGCGTTGGCGCCTGCTGCGCAGGGCAGGATATCCGCGATGCGCGCGCGGTCGCCGACAGGCTGGGTTTCGCGCATCATGTTTACGATCATGAAAGCCGTTTTCGCGACACGGTGATCGATCAGTTCGCCGACGAGTATCTGGCAGGCCGGACCCCGATCCCGTGCGTGCGCTGCAACATGGGAGTGAAATTCACCGATCTGTTCCAGCTCGCCAGGGATCTTGGTGCCGATTGCCTTGCGACGGGGCATTATGTTCGCCGCGTGATGGGCTCCGCGGGCGCCGAACTCCACCGCGCGGTCGATCCGGCGCGCGACCAGAGCTATTTCCTCTTCGCGACGACGCAGGCGCAACTCGACTTCCTGCGCTTTCCGCTGGGCGGACTCGAAAAGAGCGTGGTGCGCGAGATCGCCCGCGATCTCGGCCTCGGCGTCGCGGGCAAGCCCGATAGCCAGGACATCTGCTTTGTCCCCGATGGCGACTATGCGACGTTGGTGAGAAAGCTGCGCCCCGAAGCCGACGACCAAGGCGAAATCGTCCATGTCGATGGCACGGTTCTTGGCGCGCACAAGGGCCTTATTCATTATACGGTCGGACAGCGTCGCGGGATCGAGATCGGCGGACAGGCCGAGCCGCTCTATGTCGTGCGGCTCGATGCCGGAAAGAAGGAGGTCGTCGTGGGACCGCGGCGCGCGCTTGCGGTGTCGGGCGCGCGGCTGGGCGAGGCGAACTGGCTGGGCGCGGTCGAGGGCCGCGACATTCTTGCGAAGGTACGCAGCATGGCGAAGCCGGTGCCCGCGCGTGTCGCGGGCGACAGGCTGCTATTCGCCGAAGCCGAATATGGCGTCGCGCCCGGGCAGGCGGCTGTACTGTACGATGCCGGCGACAATTCGCGCGTGCTCGGCGGCGGCTGGATCGAAGAGACGTTCGCGGCGGGGGATCCTTGACCCGGAATAGATTGCACTTTCTGCCCCGATGCCGCAGCCTGCCGGCAAACAGGGGAGAAAGTGATGGTCAATTGGGTCTTGCGCGGCGCTATCCTGCTGTGGGCGCTGTTCTTCGTCATCGTCGGAGTGCGTGGATTGTTCGATCCCGCCAGCTATACCGAAACCTTCGGCATATTGGTCGAGGGGCCGGCGACCAATACGATCCGCGCCGATCTGTCGGCCTTCTTCCTTGTCGCCGCGGGCAGTGCCGGGATCGGTGCGCTAGTGCCGGGCTGGCTGCGCGCCTTGCTGGTGCCCGCCGCGCTTTATGGTACCGCGCTCGCGGGTCGGTTGTTCGGCGTCGCAAGCGGGGACACCATCAACACGGGCATCATCCAGGCGATGATCATCGAGGCGCTGACCGTGCTGCTGATGGTCGGTAGCTGGTGGGTCCTGTCGCGGCCCGAGGCAGCGTCGCTCGATCAGCCTGATCGCCTGTAAAGACGGATCGGCGAGATGTCGTTCGCAGACAGTCATTTGGGAAAGTTACGATCACTGGTCGGAAGCCGTTGTCTTCTGGTTCCCGGCGCGCGCGTCGTTATTGTCCGCGAGGACGGAGCGATCCTGTTGCAACATCGAAGCGATTTTGCACTGTGGGGTCTTCCGGGCGGCAATGCAGAAGAAGGCGAAGATCTGGCCGAAGTGGCGGTTCGCGAACATATGAGGAGACCGGACTTCGGATCAGAAATCCGACGCCTTTCGGTTTCGGAAGCAATCCGGCCTATGAGACGGTGCGCTTCCCGAATGGAGACATCTGCCAATTCTTCGTCATGATGTTCTATGCCACGGACTATGATGGCGACATCAAGGCCGACGTAACCGAAACATTGGCGTTGCGGTGGTTTCGTCCTGACGATTTGCCGCCCATGCTTGCGAATATGCGAAGAAGTATCGAAGCCTATTCCGTCTTTGAAAAGACACGATCATTTCAGATGATCTGATATCTGAGTGGATCACTTGCAATCGCCGGATTTCCGCCATTGCTTGTCTTTTTAACCTTTATGTGAATTAATGCGCATCGGGTCGCTTCATTTTCCTTTGTGGTGGGAGGGAAGCATATGACATCCGATGAGGACAAAAGGACGCGTCCGGACAGGCGGTCGACCGACCGGCGCGTGGCCGACGACCCCGATTTCAACGGGCTGGACCGGCGCAAGGGAGACCGGCGTTCAGGCAAGGATCGCCGCACGCCCGGATGAGCGCGGCCGCTGACAGGAGACGGAATTTGGCTGAACCGCGCGTGCCGCGCCTGAGTGTCGATATCGTGTCCGACGTGATGTGTCCTTGGTGCATCATCGGCTGGCTGAAATTCCGCAAGGTGATGGTGCATTTCGAGGGACGGCTCGATTTCCGCGTCCAGTGGCATCCGTTCGAACTCAATCCGGACATGCCGGCGGAGGGCGAGGATGCCGCAAGCCATGTGATGCGCAAATACGGGATCAGCGCCGAACAGAGCCGCGCGAACACCGGGCGGCTGGCTGAAATCTCGGGCGAACTGGGCTTCACCTTCAATCGCGGTCCCGACTTCCGGATGCGCAACAGTTTTGACGCGCATCGGCTGTTGACTTGGGCGGGCGCGCTCGAAGAACCCGAACAGGATGGGCCAACGGGGGTGCAGACCGATCTGAAACTCGCGCTGTTCAAGGCGCATTTCACCGACAATCGCGATGTGAGCGATCGGGCGGTGCTCGCCGATATTGCCGCATCGGTGGGGCTCGACACAGGCCGTGCCGCCGCGATCCTTGCGTCGGGCGAGTTTGGCGAGATGGTACGCACCGAGGAAGCCTATTGGGCTGACCAGAATATAACGGGCGTGCCCGCCTTCATCCTTGGCGGGCGGATGCTGGTTCCCGGTGCACAGGACCCCGAGGTGTTCGTTCGCGTGATCGAGAATAAGGTGCTGACCGCCGCCGCCTGAGGAACCCCGCGCCGTCGCGACGCGTTTTCGGGCCATTCCCTTTCAAGGAGCTGGCCATGGCCGATGATCCGCGCAAACCCGAAGCAGACGCCCCCGAAGCGCTGAACCGCGAACAGCAGGACGAGGAGGCGCAGGCGCAAAGTGTCGCCGAAGCGGCGCGACGCGAGACGCGGCTCGCGGACAGCGACAAGGCGCGCAGTGGCGATGCAAACGACGATGTGCAGGATCTGGTCGACCATATGCACCAGATGGAACGTTCGGGCCGGATCGACATGGATGCCTATCGCGGCGAGCGCAGCGACGATGACGAGGACGACGAACTCGGTCCCGGCGGCGTCGAGGATGACGAACCGCGCGGCGCGCCGTAGCGCGAACCGTCAAAATGGCGCCGTAATGGGGATTTTCGTCCCGGTCCATGGCCATAGCGGAGGCGCCTTGTCGGGATTTCACCAAACAAGTGCCGGTAAGTCCGGGCGATGGCCCGTCCTATCCTCCGGTCTGCGCAGAGGCCCCGCCCATTCCGTCGTCGCACGCGACAACGACCGCGCAAACGCGCCGGCTTTGGTCTGTGGTTCGCCCTTGTCGCCGCCGGGGGTTTTGCCGGACCGTTCGGCGCGTTGCAGTTTTCTGGAGATATTCCCGAAGCGGCGGGGATGCCCTTGCTTCGCAACGTGGCGGCGCCATCGCGCGATATGCTGACTGCGGAGTTCGGCTTTTGCCACAGCGGCGGCGGACGCAACTGCGTCGTCGACGGCGACACATTCCGGTTCGAAGGCGATAGATACCGCATCGCCGATATCGACACCCCCGAAACGCATCCGGCGCGCTGCGCCGAAGAGGCGAGCCTTGGCCGCGCGGCGACCGGGCGACTACGCGGCTGGCTCAATGACGGGCCATTCAGCCTCGAGAGCATCGACCGCGACAGCGACCAATATGACCGCAAGCTGCGGATCGTGACGCGCAACGGCGAGAGCGTAGGCGATACGTTGGTCGAAGACGGGTTGGCACGGCGCTGGGACGGGCGGCGGCGGCCCTGGTGCTGACGCTCCACCGAAGCTAGTCGTCGTCGCCCGGCGTTCCCCACAGCGCCTCATGCACCGTTCCGCGCCCCAGCGACGGTTTGAAGATATAGGCGAAGAGATAGGCGGCGAGCACCACGCTGATGACGGCCAGCCCGGCTGCGGGCTGAACGAGAAGGCCGACCAGCGCGCCGCCGGCCGCCGAGAGCGAGAGCAGGGTCAGCCGCTTGTGCGCCTTTACGTCGCGGCTGGGCCGGTCCGGATCGCGGCCGACGATCGACAGCCCGACGCGCGCGATCGGGGGCAGCGCGAAGGCGAGCGCCATCCAGAGCCAGTGATCGCTGTCGTTGCCCGCGTCGAACAAGTGGCCGACGAGCCCCGTCGGGGCGCTACCGAATACGCCGATGGCGGCCATGATCGCGGCCATTGCCAGCGTTTCGAGCAGATCGACGGCGGCTTCGGGCGCGCCATAGCGTGGCTTGCCGTCGGCGCCGGGGAACGCCGCGATCGCGCCTTCGCCATATTGCGCGCCGAAATAGAGGAGCATCAACAGCGCCGCCCAGACGTGGAGCGCGTCGGGAAAGGGCGCGGTGAGCGATCCGTAAAGGAAGCTGCCGAGAAAGCCGGGGTAGATCAGGCTGTAGACATAGGTCGGCAGCCGCATCGATGATCAGGCTTCGGGGCGGGAGGTGCCGGGTTCGGCCGCGCCGCCGCTTGCATTTGCGGCGGCTTCGGCCGATCCCATAACCTCCTCGGCCATCGCTTCCACGGTCTCGGCCGCGGTTTCGGCGTCGGTATCGTCGGGCGGCGAGGGGAGTTCGCCGCGAAGCGGCGCGTTCGGCCCGGCGAGTTGGCGGTCGATGTCGGCGGCGATCAGTTGCGCGACAGGATCGTCACCCAGCGCGGCGAGCTCGTCGCGCCGCGCGGTGAGCGCGGCCGTGCGCTCCTCGTCGGGAAGCTTTGCGACATCGAGATAGAAACGCACAGCCTGCAGCCAGGGCGCGTCGTCGGTCAGCACATCCTCGGCCCAGCGGCTGAACGGGCCGCCTGCCGGCTGCCACGCGCCATCCTGCCGGTCGAGAAAGAAGAGTATGCGCGAGCCGCGCGGGAAGACGTAGCGGACGCAGGCGCCGGCAAAGCTCTGTGGATGCGCTTCCTCGAGCTCGTAAGGATTGCTGAGCAGGATGTCGTCGCTCGTTGCGATCATCGCAGGCAGCGCGACCGGTGCGGTTGGCATCGCACCCTTCAAGGCCGCGACCGGTTCGACCGCGATCATCTGGCGGTCGGTGCTGTCGGGCTCGAAATCGCCGGCGGTGACGGTGCCGAGCAGGACAAGGTCGGCGCGTTCGACGAGCTCCATATTGGTCGGCACGCGATATCCGGGTGCGACCGAGCAGGCGATGGCGGGAAGCGGCGAGGCAAGAGCCAGCAGGCTTGCGAGGGCGAGAAGATTGCGCATGCGGCGAAGGTAGCGCGGGCGCGCGATGATGGGAAGCGGGCGCGGCTTTGGGGCGGTTTGTCCAAAGCTGTGGAGCCGACTCGAAACCTGCGCGTATGGTGAGAAGGCTCCCCCTCCGGAGCGAAGGAGAATGACGATGGCTGAGCATGACCATAGCGCGATCAAGGAACAGATGAACGTCATCGGGGCCGACGGCGTCCATATCGGCACCGTCGACCATCTCGACGGCGAGCGCATCAAACTGACCAAGGCCGACAGCGGCGACGGCAAGCATCATTACCTGCCCGCAGGCCTCGTCGCCGCGGTCGAAGGCGACACCGTGCGCCTGTCGGCGAACGCCGCGAACGCGGTCGACCTGTTCGAAGAGGCCGAATAGGCTTTCGGGATAACAGAGGGCTGGCGTCGCAATAGGGCGCGCCGGCACCGGAACTGGCCCGCACCCGGCGCCCCGGGGCGGGCCATTTTCATATGCGGTGACAGACGCTCGCTGCATTCGCTGTTTTTCAAGGCCTTGGCCGCTAGATAGTCGCGTCATGCGATTCGACCGAGGGAAAGAGGAGCCACGCACGCGCCGCGCCGGGCTTTGGCGGCTGGTCGCTGTGATGCCGGTTTTCGGCATCGGCTATGGCATCGCGAACCGGTTCCAGCTGGTCCACGCGGTCGCCTATCGCCTGGCGGCGGGCGACACGCGCAGCGCGGTCGTCGCCGCGCTGTTCCTGGCGTTTCAGGGGGCGGTGCTGATGGCCGCGCTGTTCCTGTTTCCGCGGCGATGGGCGGCGGCTTTGCTGGCGCTCGCGGGCGCGTCGATCCTCGTGAACATCGGTTATAGCCAGATCATCCTCGAACTCATCGACGCGGGCTCGCTCGCGTGGATGCTCGCCGAGGTGCGACAGGCAGGCAATGCGGCGGGCGAGTTCGGCGGCGATTTCCTGTGGGTTGCGGTTCAGGTCGCTGCGGTTCTCGTGCTGTTCGTGTTCGCGCGAAGGTTGGCGCGGCGCGCGGTGCCGATGCCTTGGAACGGGAAAATCGCGGCGGTGCTGCTCGTCCTGCTCGTGCTGCCGAGCCCGATCTATCGGCATGCCGAGGTCTGGCCCGAAGGCGCCGAGCGCAGCCTCTATGGTCTTGGCTGGGACCTTGCCAGCGCGCCGCCGCCGCCCGCGCGCGCGGCGGTCGAGTTGAAGCGCGATGCGGGCGCCGCAACGCCGCAGCATATTGTGTGGCTGATCGACGAGAGCGTTGCCGAGGCGCCGTTCCGCCGACTGATCGCGCCGACGCTGGCGCAGGTTCCGCACGAGGATTTCGGTGTCGCGGCGGCGATGGGGCATTGCAGCGCACCGGCGCAGGTCGCGCTGCGTTCGGGCGTCGATGTGCGGCGGGTATCGCCGACGACCGACCTGCGCGCGACGCCGTCGATCTGGGGCTATGCGAAGGCGGCGGGTTACTCGACGATGCTGATCGACGGGCAGACGTCGGGCGCGCCGCAGAATCTGATGCTGCCGCCCGAGCGTGCGCTGATCGACGACTTCCGGCCGATGGTCGGCGGGATCGATACCGACCTTGCGATCGCCGACGCGCTCAACGCGCGGATGAAAGGCCCGGGTCGCAGCTTTACCTATGCGGTGCTGCGCGGGGTGCATTTCCAGTATCGCGACCATTACCCCGAGGGCGCAATCCCCGCGAACAGCCCGGTGGCGCTGCAATATGACACCGCGCTCCTATGGTCGAAGCGCGACTTCTTCGCGCGGCTGCTGAAGGGCGTCGACCGCAAGGCGGTGGCGATCGTCTATACCTCCGACCATGGCCAGAATCTTGCCCCCGGCGCGCTGCCGCATTGCAGCCGCGAGGCGGTCGCCGACGAGTTCCGCGTCCCGCTGCTCGCCTTGCTGCCGCAGCGACTTGCGGCGCGCTACGCCGCGGCGCCGGCGGTGGGGCATTCGGCAAGCCAGATATTCCCCGCGACGCTGATCTGGATGGGCTATGACCCGGTGGCGGTTGCGGCGCGGTACGACCGCGACCTCGACCGGCCGACCGCGCGCTTCGTCCGGTTCGGCCGCACGGTGATCCCGACGGGGGGCGAGGCAGCGATCGACGTCACCGCGGGCGCCACCTTCCCCGGTAGCTGATCACATCCCTGACGGCGAAAGGGAGCCGGCATCCCGGCTCCCTCCCCGATCGCGGACGCGATGCGGTCTGGTATGGCTCGTTCCGTTCGCCCCGGCCCGGGGGGTTGGGGGCCGGGCCGGGGCAGGGGAGAGCCGGCGCTATTCGACCGCGGCGGTCGTGCGCGCCTGGATTTCGGCGCGCGACAATTTGGTCACGAGCCCGTGGCTGGCGCCCACCGCGCCACGATAGATTTCGGCGAGCGGCACATTGTAGAGCTTGCCGCCGCGGATCACGACCGCGGTGTCGCCCTCGATGCTCTGTACCGTGCCGACGCTGTTGCCGCTGGTGTCGGATATTTCGGCGCCCGCCCGCACCTGTTCGCGCGTCGCGAGGGTCAGGTTCGCGGTATCGACCGCCTTGTCGACCGTGCCGTCGACGCGGTCGATGGCGGTGCCGACGGGGTTGGCGACGCCGCCCGCTGCCGCGCTGCCGCCCAATCCGACCTGTCCGACAAGGTTGACGTTCGTCACGCCATCGGTCGAAATCTGGGCGAATGCGGGGGCGGCAAGGAGGGCGGGGGCCAGTGTCAGAAGGGCAAGGGTGCTGCGCATGTCTGTCTCCATCGTTCGGCACCGGCGGCCGCCCGAGGGGGGGGAAGGCGGCGCCGGTGCCTCCGCTCGAGCAACCTTCCGGCCCGCCCGCTTGTTGCGCGCGTTGCGCCG
>NZ_DATMST010000326.1:0-11573 GCF_035565275.1 Sphingopyxis sp. | reverse complement strand
GGCCCGCCAGCACCGTGGGCGCCGGGGCCGCGGCCAGCGCCGCGTCGATCGCATCCTTGATCGTCTGCGGTTCGGGCAGGCGGCCGGGGCCATATTCGCCGCACGCCATCTCGCCCTCGTCGGGCTCCATCACCGTCACGCCGTCGCCGCGCAAGGTCGCGATATTGCGCCGCGTCGCCGCGTGCAGCCACATGCGCACATTCATCGCGGGCGCCGTGAGCACCGGCTTGTCGGTGGCGAGGAGCAGCGTGGTCGCCAGATCGTCGGCGATTCCCGCCGCCATCTTCGCGAGCAGGTCGGCAGTCGCGGGTGCCACCACGACCAGATCGGCCTCGCGGCTGAGCTGGATATGCCCCATCTCGACCTCGTCCTTGAGGTCGAAGAGGCTGGTGTAGACCTTGTTCTCGCTGAGCGCCGCGAGCGTCAGCGGGGTCACGAACTGTTCGCCCGCGCGCGTGATGACGCAGCGCACGACATAACCCGCCTTGCGGAGCAGGCGGACGAGCTCGATCGATTTATAGGCTGCGATACCGCCGCCGATGATGAGCAGGATGCGGGGCTGGGTCATGCGCCTAGCCTAGCCAGTTGAACGCCGCTGCACCAGCCGCCGCGCCAACCAGCGCCGTCAACGCATAGCGCCACCAGCGTTTTGGTTCGCCCTTGTCCCACATCAACGGAATCTCGGGGAGCGGCGGCGCGGGCGGGGCGGCGCCCTTCTTCGGCAATTGCGCGTCGAGGCGGCGGATGATGTCGGGGATCAGCGCCAGCGTCTTGCCCTGTTCGCGCAGGCCGTCGGCGAGCGCGGCTTCGGGGCCGAGTTCGTCGCGGATCCACTCGCTGACGAAGGGGCCGGAGACGTCCCACATGTTGATCTTCGGATCGAGCATCGTCGCGACGCCCTCGACCATCACCATTGTCTTCTGGAGCAACAGCAGGTGCGGCTGCGTCTGCATGTCGAAATCGCGCGTGATCGCGAACAGCCCGTCGAGCATCTGCCCGACCGACAATTCGCTCACCGGCTTGCCGCGCATCGGCTCGCCGACCGCGCGCAGTGCCGTCGCGAACTCTTCGACGCTGTGATAGTCGGGGACATATTGCGCCTCGAAATGAATCTCGGCGACGCGGCGGTAATTGCCCGTGGTCAGGCCATAGAGGATTTCGGCGAGCCAGTAGCGCGCCTGCCGGTTGATCCGCCCCATGATGCCGAAATCGACCGCCGCGATCGTGCCGTCGGCCTTCACGAACAAATTGCCCTGATGCATGTCGGCGTGGAAAAACCCCTCGGCGATTGCCTGCCGCAGGAAGGCGTTGACGAGGTTCGCCGACAAGGCCTCCATATCGTGTCCCGCGGCGATCAGCGCATCGCGGTGTGAAATCTTGATGCCGTCGATCCAGTCGAGCGTCATCACGCGGCTCGCGGTGCGGTCCCAGTCGATCGCGGGAACTTCATAGGTCGGGACCCCGACCATCGCGTCGGCGAGTTCGGACGCCGACGCGGCCTCGCGCCGCAGGTCGAGTTCGCGCAAGGTCCAGCGGCGGAAATTGGCGATCACCTGCCGCGGGCGCAGCCGTGTCGCTTCGCCGCCGAACGCCTCGAGATGCGCGGCCGCCCATTCATAGGTTTCGATGTCGCGCGCGAACTGCTTGTCGATGCCGGGGCGGCGCACTTTCACCGCGACCTTGCGGCCGTCGGTCGTCACCGCGCGGTGGACCTGCGCAATCGAGGCCGAACCGACGGGTTCGGGATCGAATTCGCTGTAGAGGCTTTCGAGTGGAACTTCGAAGGTCGCCTCGATTTCCTGCCGGATGCGGTCGAATGCGACGGGCGCGAGCGCATCCTGCAACGTCAGCAAATTGTGTGCTGCTTCCTCACCGACAAGGTCGGGGCGCGTCGCGAGCGTTTGCCCGAGTTTGACGGCAGCCGGGCCGATCGCCTGGAAGGCGGCGGCATAGTCGGGAATTTTCGGCTGGATCGTCCCGAGCCGCGCGATCCGGCACAGCCGCTTGACCCCCGGCGGCGTCTGCGGCGCGGTTTCGATCCCACGCAGCGCGCCGTGGCGCGCAAGGATGCGCCCCCACTTCAGCAGGCGGACGATATGGGTGACGGGTCGGGTCAAGCTTTCCACCCGCTGTGGATCGCGACGAGGCCGCCGAGGATCGGCTCGACCTTCACCGAAGTGAAGCCCGCGTCGCGGATCATCCGCGCGAATTCGGGCATCGGCGGGAAGCGGCGGATCGATTCGATCAGGTAACGATAGCTGTCCTCGTCGTCGGCGATCAGCTTGCCGAGCCTGGGGACGAGATGGTGCGAATAGGCGTCATAGGCCTGCGCGAAGCCCGGCCATTCGTTGGTCGAAAATTCGAGGCAGAAGAAGCGGCCGCCATAACGCAGCACGCGATGCGCTTCCTTGAGCGCCGCCGGAATGTCGGTGACGTTGCGAATGCCGAAGGCGATCGTATAGGCGTCGAAAAACTGGTCGGGAAACGACAGCTTCTCGGCATTCTGCTCGGACCAGACAAGGCTGTCGATGCCGCGTTCGGCGGCGCGTTCGACGCCGACGCCCAGCATGTCGGGGTTGATGTCGGCGACGGTGATGCTGGCGCCGAAACGCTCCATGCGAAACGCGATGTCGCCGGTGCCGCCTGCCATGTCGAGGATCGTCTCGCCCTCGCGCGGTTTCACGCGGCGCACGAAGCGGTCCTTCCACAGGCGGTGCATGCCGCCCGACATCGCATCGTTCATGATGTCGTACTTGCGCGCGACGCGGCTGAACACTTCGCCGACCATCGCTGTCTTCTCGCCCGCGGGGACCTGTTCATAGCCGAAGCTGACGGTGTCGGGAGTGGCCATGGAGTGCGCGCCTTTGCGGGGGAGATGGTGTGTTGCGATGGCCTTTAGCCGGGCCTTGCCGTGCAGGCAAATGGCGCGTAGCTCGATGCGCGATATGCCAGAGTTGCCCGAAGTCGAAACCACCGTCCGCGGCCTCGCTCCCTTCCTCAAAGGCCAGCGGCTGACGGCGGTCACCACTTTTCGCCCCGACCTGCGCCGGCCCTTTCCCGCCGATCTCGCGCAGCGGCTGACCGGCGCGACGGTCACCACCCTCTCGCGCCGCGCCAAATATGGCGTCATCTCGACCGACCGCGACGATCATATGATCTTCCACCTCGGCATGTCGGGGCGCTGGCGGACCGAGGGCGGCGAAGCGGGCAAGCACGACCATCTGCTGCTCGAAACCGGGGCAGGGCATCGATTGTTCCTCCATGATCCGCGGCGCTTCGGCTCGGTTGACCTCGTCAGCGGCAATCCGCTGACCTTGTTCCCGGCCTTCGTGACGCTCGGCCCCGAGCCGCTATCGGACGATTTCGACGCCGTATATCTCGCCAAGGCGCTCGCCGGGCGGCGTGCGCCGATCAAGGCGATGCTGCTCGACCAGACAGTCGTCGCGGGGCTCGGCAATATCTATGTGTGCGAGGCGCTCAACATGGCGCGCATTTCGCCGACGAAGGCCGCAGCCGATGTGTCGAAGGCGAAACTCGCGGTGCTGGTGCCCGCGATCAAGGACGTATTGATCGCTGCGATCGCGGCCGGCGGGTCGACCCTGCGCGATTTCCTGAGCCCCGAGGGCGACCTCGGCTATTTCGCCAGGGACTGGCGCGTCTACGGGCGCGAGGGCGAGGCGTGCGAATGCGGCGGCACGATCGCGCGGATCGTGCAATCGGGCCGGTCGACCTTCTATTGCCCCAAATGTCAGCGGTGATCGGGGTGGTCCGGTTGGTTTCGACCGAAAGGGGGCGTTCGCTCCTCCCTGTGCCGCAGGCATGGGGAGGTGGCAGCGCGAAGCGCTGACGGAGGGGCCCGTAACGCGACGTCGCGGCCCCTCCACCACCGCTTCGCGGCGGTCCCCCTCCCCATCGCTACGCGACAGGGAGGATGTTTTCATTATCATCGTCATCCCGCACTTGATCCGGGGTCCACAGCTTCCGTCGCGCCAATGGATCCCGGATCAAGTCCGGGATGACGAAGGGAGGAGATGTCCGCTCCGCACCCCAAACCAGCCTCTCAACGGCGGCGGCGTACAGGATCGGGCCGAAAGCCATTGACCTTTGGCCCCTCGCTGGCTATGCGCGCACCCTTCGAGCAGGGTCCGGTCCACCGGAACCGGCCGTATCCGGACATTGATTCGCCTCTTTGCGCGATTCGGCTGCTCCGGTGACGCTGTGCTCCGACTGACTTAGACCGTTTGGAAACCGAGGAATTTATGGCCAATACGCCGCAGGCAAAAAAGCGCATCCGCCGCAACACCGCGCGCACCGTCGTGAACAAGAATCGCGTTTCGCGCATTCGCACGCTGGTGAAGAAGGTCGAGAATGCCGTCGCCGCCGGCGACAAGGATGCCGCCGCTGCGGCGCTGAAGGCTGCTCAGCCCGAAATGGCACGCGGCGTCGCCAAGGGTGTGCTGCACAAGAACACTGTGGCCCGCAAATATTCGCGCCTGACCAAAAGCGTGAACGCGATCGCCTGATCCGATCGGTCCCGAAAGGGAACAAAAAGGACCCGCCGGCTTCGTGCCCGCGGGTCCTTTTTTGTTCCCGCAATTGTTACCGTGCGATGGCAATAGTGTTGCACCGCGGTAAGTGACGGATTTACGGCGATTCGTTGGTGTGTCGTCTGATTGTCACAAATAAGCTTTTGAAAAATATAGAAAAAAAGCGGTTTTCGCGCGATTCCAGCACCCCCCGCGAGTCAAGATTTTTATTTCAGTATTTTTACACGGCCAGCCCTTGCTCGACTCGGCGCGCCCTGACTAGACAGAGGTGTCGTCGGCCTTCGCCGGTGGCCGCCACATCGACATGATTCGTGACTTTTCGGGCTGCTTGCCACGGAAAGGATGCCTGTGCCCGTCGCAGGCAGCGGACTTGCGTGTAAAGCGGCCGCCCGTCGGTCTGGCGCCAAGGGGACCGAAGGGGGCGGCAGGGCGTGACAGAGAGCGGATATCGGCATGAGGATGGCGCAAAGGGTGGAGCAGTGAACGGCGATGCCGGGGCGCTCTGGCCGCGCGTCGCCGAAGGGCTGCGCCGCGACCTCGGCGTGCGCACTTTCGACCATTGGCTGAAGCCGGTGCGTTTCGCCGATTATTGCGCGATGTCGGGTGTGGTGACGCTCGAGACCGCCAGCCGCTTTTCGGCCAACTGGATCAACGAGCGTTTCGGCGACCGGCTCGAACTCGCGTGGCGTCAGCAACTGCCCGCAGTGCGCGGCGTCACCGTGCGCGGCGGCGCGGCGGGTAGCGAACGCGCGGCGATTCTCTCGGCGCCGCCGCTGCCGACCTTCGAAGCTCCGCCGGCGCCCGCCGCGAATCCCGCGCTGCTGAATTTCGACCCGCGCCTGTCGTTCGACCGGTTCGTCGTCGCGCGCAGCAACATCCTTGCCGCCAACGCCGCGCGGCGGATGGCGATGGTCGAGGTGCCGCAATTCAATCCGCTCTTCCTCTGCTCGGGTACCGGGCAGGGCAAGACGCACCTCCTCCAGGCGATCGCGCAGGATTATGCCGCGGCGCATCCGACCGCGAACATCATCCTGATGTCGGCGGAAAAGTTCATGCTCGAATTCGTCGGCGCGATGCGCGGCGGCGACATGATGGCGTTCAAGGCGCGGCTGCGCGCCGCCGACCTGCTGCTGCTCGACGACCTGCAGTTCGTGATCGGCAAGAATTCGACGCAGGAAGAGCTGCTCCACACGATCGACGACCTGATGACCGCGGGCAAGCGCCTCGTCGTCACCGCCGACCGCCCGCCGGCGATGCTTGACGGGGTCGAGGCCCGCTTGCTCTCGCGTCTGTCGGGCGGCCTCGTCGCCGACATCGAGGCGCCCGAGGATGATCTGCGCGAACGCATCATCCGTCAGCGGCTTGCCGCGATGCCGATGGTCGATGTTCCGGACAATGTCGTGGCCTATCTGGTCAAGCATTTCACCCGCAACATCCGCGAGCTCGAAGGCGCGCTCAACAAGCTGCTCGCCTACGCCGCGCTGACCGGCACGACGGTGGACCTGACGCTTGCCGAGGATCGGCTCGCCGAAAATGTCCGTACCGCGCGCCCGCGTATCACGATCGACGAGATCCAGCGCGCGGTCTGCGCCCACTACCGCCTCGACAAGTCCGAAATGGCCTCGAAGCGCCGCGTCCGCGCGATCGCGCGCCCGCGGCAGGTCGCGATGTATCTCGCCAAGGAACTGACGCCGCGCTCCTATCCCGAAATCGGCCGCCGTTTCGGCGGGCGCGACCATTCGACGGTGATCCACGCGGTGCGCACGGTCGAGGCGCTGCGCGTCAACGACAGCGAGCTCGATGCCGAGATCGCCGCGATCCGCCGCAGTCTCAACAGCTGATCCACAGACCTGTCCCGGACTTTTCCACCGGGTTAACCCCGGAATTATCCCCGATGCAAAAAGGCCCGCCTTCGGTCGAAGGCGGGCCTTTTGTTTCGTCCGGTAAGGGGGGTCAGCCCTTTTCGGGCGGCGCCACCGTGATGCGCACGCGTTCGCCCGAATTGCCGGGGAAGTTGGTGAACATCGCCTCGACCAGGTTCGGGACGAGCGCCTGCAGATTATTGTCGCGCGACTGCGCCTCGGCATGGCCCTCGAACAGGCGGGTACCGTCCGCCGCGCGGTCGATCTGCAGGTTCAGGCCGCTGGTATAGACGGTGTAGCTGCTGACGTCGTTATAGCCCCAGCCCGGACCGAAACCGCCCCACATGAACGGGTCGCGATAGCCATAGACATAACGGCGCCCGCCGCGCCCGGCGACGATCACCGGGCGATAGAAGCCGCGGCCATAGCCGCCGTACCAGGGATCGCCGAAGCCCGGGCTCGACACGACGCGCTCACGCCCCTTGTCGACACCATAGTCCATGCGCACGATCATATCGGCCCGCTCGCCATTCGCCGCCGGGCGATAGCCGTAGCGGGTCAGTTCGCCCGCCACGATATTCGCATATTGGCCGAACTCGATCCCGCCCTGAAGCGCGGGATTGCCTGCCTCGACGACGAAGCTCTGGCCCTGCGGGGCGGGGAGCTGCGTCTGGAAGCGCGCGACATCGGCCTTGAACGGGGTGGCGCAGCCGGCAAGCGCCAGCGCCGCGCCGGTCATTGCGGCCAGGCCCAGCCGCCGGAAATTCATCTTGCTCATCGTCTTGGCTCCGTGATTCGGGTCGCGCACATGTGTCGCTTTCATACCATAGACTACGTCGATACGACTTAACCTTGGTTGAACCCGGTTCGTCGCACCTTCGTTCCATGTCCGAATATGGGAAGGTGGCGCGCAAAAACAAGAATTTCCTGCGCGAACCAGCGCGATATCAGCGGCAGAGCCCCAAGGCGTCATAAGCCGCGTCGAGCGTCGGCTTCGCGAGCACGCGTGCTTTCGCCGCGCCCTTGTCGAGAATCGTGTCGAGCGCCGCGGTATCGTCCTTCAGCGCGACGAAGCGCGCGTTGATCGGACCGAGCGTTTCGATCAGCAGTTCGCCGAGCGCGGGCTTGAACGCGCCGAACCCTTGCCCCGCATGGTCGCGGAGCACCGCGTCGACGCTCGTGTCGGCGAGCGCGGCATAGATGCCGACGAGATTGCGCGCCTCGGGGCGCTCCTCGAGCCCTGCGGCTTCGGACGGCAGGGCTTCGGGGTCGGTCTTTGCCTTCCGCACCTTCTGCATCATCGTGTCGGCATCGTCGGTCAGGTTGATGCGGCTCATGTCCGACGGGTCGGACTTCGACATTTTGGCGGTGCCGTCGCGCAGGCTCATGATGCGCGCCATCCCCGCCGGGATGATCGGTTCGGGCAGCGTGAAGACCGGCGCGTCTTCGCTTGCATAGTCGTTGTTGAACTTCTGCGCGACGTCGCGCGCCAGCTCGAGATGCTGCTTCTGGTCCTCGCCCACCGGGACGTGCGTCGTCTGGTAGAGCAGCACGTCGGCCGCCTGCAGAACGGGATAGGTGTAGAGCGCCGCCGACGCGCTTTCGCGATTCTTGCCCGACTTGTCCTTGAACTGGGTCATGCGGTTGAGCCAGCCGAGCCGCGCGGTCCCGTTCAAAAGCCATTGCAGCTCGGCATGCGCGGGGACGCGCGCCTGGTTGAAGAGCAGCGAGCGATCGGTGTCGATCCCGCAGGCGACGAGCGCGGCGGTCATCGCGCGCGTGTTCGCGGTCAGTTCGGCCGGGACGTGCGGCATCGAAATCGCGTGCAGGTCGGCGAGGAAATAGAGCTTGTCGCCCTCCATCTCGTCCTGCATGCGCACCCAGTTGCGGATCGCGCCCAGATAATTGCCGAGGTGCAAATTTCCGGTGGGCTGAATGCCCGATAGCGTCCGCATGTCTTACTCCTGTCGAGCGGCAGGTTTGCCGCGCCGCCGCGTGAGCATGGCGACCAGATCCTTGTCAAGCGCGCCGACAAGGAAGGCGACGGCGAAGAAGACCGCGCCGCCGGCGCCCACCAGCGCCGCAAGCGACCAGATGCGCTCGAAGACATTGCCGCCATAATATGGCGCCATCAGCGGCATCATCCACCAGAGCAGCGCCGACATCGCGGCGACGGCGAGAAGCTGGCGCGCGATCTGGCCGGCGAGCCGCGCGGTAAAATGGAACCAGCCGCGGCGATGGAGCATGATGTAGAGGAGGAGGCAGTTGAGCGACGCCGAGGCGGCGGTCGCGCCGGCGAGGCCGACGATGCCATAGCGTTCGACGACATAAAGGTTGATCGCGATATTGACGATCAGCGAGGCGAGCGCGGTCCACACCGGCGTGCGCATATCCTCGCGTGCGAAAAATCCGGGGTTCAATATCTTCACGATGACATAGGCGGGCAGGCCCGCGACGAGCGCGGCGACGATCTGCGCCATGATCGCGCCGTCGGCATCGGTGAACTTGCCGCCGACGAAGAAGGCGGTGGTAAAGGCGGGTGCGCAGATCGCGAGCGCGGCGGCGGCGGGCAGCGTCAGCAGCGTCGCGATCTCGAATGCGTTGCCCTGCAATCTTTGCGCCTCGGCGGCGTCACCCGAATGGATGTGGCGCGAGAGCATCGGCAGGATCGCGGTGCCGAGCGCGATCCCGACGATGCCGAGCGGCATCTGGTTCAACCGGTCGGCGAGCTTGAGCAAGGTCAGCGACCCCTGCGGCAGCGACGTCGCGAAGAAGGTGTCGACGAACTGGCTGATCTGGTAGATGCCGGCGCCGAAGGTCGCGGGCAGGATCAGCAAGCCGAGCTTTTTTACCTCGGGGGTGAATCGGGGGAAGCGCCAGTGGAGCCGAAGGCCTGCGCGACGCACCGACCAGATCAGATAGGCGAGCTGTGCCACCCCGGCGAGGCTGACCGACACGGCGAGCGCGATCGCGACGATGCGGTCGTCGTGGCTGTCGCCGCGCAGCCACCACCCCACGGTAATGCCCGTGATCAGCACGATATTGAGCAGGACCGGCGCGAAGGCACCGGGTGCGAAACGCGAGCGCGCGTTGAGCAGGCCCGACAGCATCGCGACGAGGCTGACGAGCGCGAGATAGGGAAAGGTCAGGCGGCTCAGGAAGACCGCGAGGTCGAACTTGCCCGGAACCTCCTGGAAATCGCGGGCGAGCAGCCAGACGATGGCCGGCATCGCGATCATCATGACCGCCGAAAAGGCCAGCAGCACCCACAGGAAGACCGACAGCACGTCGTCGGCGAATTTCGCCGCAGCTTCCTCGCCGCCGCCTTCGCTTTCGGCCCCGTGCAGCGCGCGGCTGTACATCGGCACGAACGCAACCGAGAAAGCCCCTTCGGCGAACAGCCGGCGAAAGGTGTTGGGCAGCGTGAAGGCGAGCTGGAAGGCGTCGGCGGCAAGGCCGGCCCCCAGCACGCGCGCGAGCAGCATGTCGCGGGCGAAACCGAAAATGCGGCTGACCATGGTCAGCCCCCCGATCGTCCCGACGTTCCTGATCAGGCTGCTCATCGCGCGAGATCAGCCGAAACGGTGAATCAGGCTTCGCCGAGCGGCGCCGGAATCTCGCCCAGTCCTTCGCCCTGCGCCTGGACCTGCTGCATGAACAGGCCGTGGAAATCGATCGGTTCGAGCAGCAGCGGCGGGAAGCCGCCGTCGCGGACGGCATCGGCGACGACGCGGCGCGCGAAGGGGAACAGGATGCGCGGCGCTTCGGCGAGGAAGAAGGGCTGCAGCTGGTCGTCGGGAACGTTGCGGACGCCGAACAGGCCGGCATATTTCAGGTCGATCACAAAGAAGGTGCCCTGGTCGCCCTTCGACGTGACGTCGATCTTCAGCGTCACTTCGTACAGATTGTCGCCGACGCCGTCGGCGGCGATGTTGAACTGGACGTCGACCTGCGGCGCTTCCTGCCACTGGTACACCGCGGGTGCGTTCGGATTTTCGAACGACAGGTCTTTCACATATTGCGAGATCAGGCCGATCGCCGGGCTCGTGTCTTCACCGTTCGGCTGAAGGGCGGGGTTGTTGATGTCGGCGCTGGTCTCTTCGGCCATGATGCTGATGCTTTCGCTGGAAAGATGGAAACAATATCCGCATCCGCAGACCGTGGCGGGACTGCGGCGGACGGTTGCCGCGGCGCTTAGCAGCGCCCGGCAGCGAGCACAATGGGCGCCGAAGGAAGCGCCGGGGGAGCGAACATGGCCGGTGAATCGTTGACCTGCCGTGCCGCTGCCGCCATGGCTATTTGAAACCCGGCCGCGTATGGCCTATATATTGGCCGATATGTTGCCATTGCCCGCATTGGACTTTTGCCCGTGACTGCTTTTTCTATCGTCTTGCTCGCCATGATTGCCGCCTTCCTCGGCATGCGGCTCTATTCGGTGCTCGGCAAGCGTACGGGGCATGAGCAGGAACCGGTGCTGCCGCGCCGCGACGAACGCGCCGCGCCCGCGCCGGTCCGTCTCGAAGAAGGCGACACGCCGCCGGCCTCCGCCGCCGCCGATACCGCGGGCCTCGTTTATGAGCCTGCGGCCGAATCGGGGCTTCGCCAGCTGCTTGCTACCGACCGCAATTTCGACGCGGGCCGCTTCATGGAGGGCGCCGAGGCGGCCTATCGCATGATCCTCGAAGCCTATTGGAAGGGCGACCGCGATACGCTGCGCGACCTTTGCGATGACGACAGCTACGAAGCCTTTGCCGAGGCGATCACCGCGCGCGCGGCACGCGGCGAAACGCTCGACAATCGCCTGATCGGCATCGATTCGGCCAAGATCACCGCGGTCGAGATGAGCCGCGGCGAGGCGCGGATCTCGGTGCGTTACCACGCCGATATCAGCGCGGTGACGCGCGATGCCGAAGGCCGGATGATCGCCGGGTCGATGAGCGACGCGTCGCAGACCGACGATCTGTGGACCTTCCGCCGCCAGATCGGCAGCGGCGACCCCAATTGGCTGCTCGACGAAGCCGAGTCGGCCTGATCCCGTGATCCCGATGGTGGGGGCGCCGCGCGCGCGGACTTTCGGATTCGCGCTGCTCGCTACTCTGCCACTGCTTTCGGGTTGCGCGTCGGTGATTCCCGACGCGGATAGCGGCCGTCCCGCGACCACCAG
>NZ_DATMST010000325.1:0-4473 GCF_035565275.1 Sphingopyxis sp. | reverse complement strand
CCGCGTCGGCATCGAGCAGGCCGAGGTCGAGTGCGATCCCCAGACCCGCAAGTTCGCCGCCCGCCGCTGCTGCCGCGGCGCCGGCCACGCCGACCGTCTCGCCTGCCGCATAGAGCCCGGGCACCGAGGTCCGCATCCAGTCGTCGTGCGCGCACGCCCAGCCACCCGCCGGACCCGCCGCGACCATCCGTGCGCCGACCATCCGTGGCAGCGCCGACTGCGGAACGAAGCCATAACAAAGCCCCACCGCGTCGCATTCGATATCGTCCACGCTCGTCGTTGCGCCCGATACGCGATCGCGGCCGGTCAGCGCCGACAGGTCGATGCCGTAGCGCACCGGAGTCCCTGCCCGGGCAAGTGTCGCCATTGCCCCGCCAGCCGCGAACAGGTCGGACGCGCGACCCAGTGCGACCAGCGGGTGGCGGGCAAGCGCGCCGATCATCGCGGTGCGCGGTTGCGCGAAAAGAACCGCGGCGACGGTCCCCCCCGCCGCAACTATCTGCGCCGCGATGATCAGCTGGAGCGGATGGGTGCCCGCGAGCAGCACGCGTGTACCGGCCAGCAACTGCTGGCTCTTGATGAAGGCCTGGATGCCGCCTGCGGCATAAACGCCCGGTAGCGTCCAGCCGGGAAGGGGTACGGCCAGATCCTGGCACCCTGCGGCGATCAGGATGCGGTCGGCCGCAATGGTTCGCATGCCGTCGGGGCCGCTTGCAACGATCGATCCTGCCTGCAACCCGATCGCCGAGTGGCCGCCGAGCCAGCTCAAGCCCTTCAGCCGCCCGAACCGGTCGAGTTGACGTTTCAGCGGCGCGTAGCTGCGGTCGGCAAGCCAGTTTGCGACGGTGAAGCCTGCCGGGGGCTGCCGCAGGATCTGCCCGCCGGGACGTATCTGCTCGTCGATTACCGCGATCGACAGGCCGTGCCCCTCCAGCGCGATTGCCGCCGCCTGCCCGGCGGGGCCGCCGCCGAGGATCGCGACGTCGAAGCGTTCCGGTTCAGTCACGCGTCGCGACCTCCATGCCATCGCGGGCTTCGACAAGGCAGGCGCGCACGCGCCGTCCGCTTGCTATCAGCGTGACCAGACACTCGCTGCACACGCCCATGTTGCAGAACATGCCGCGCCCTTGTCCGCGCGTATCTACACGGAAGACGGCATGGTCGGCCGCGAGCATCGCGGCGGCCACGGTTTCGCCCGCGAAGCAGGTGATCGGCGTGCCATCGACAGTGATTTCGATCGGACCGCCGCGGGTCACGCCTTGGCTGATACGCGTCGCGCTCATCCCATGAACCCGTTCAGATGCTCGAAGCGCGCGGGCGAAAGCGGCGCGAGTGCGGGAACCGGGCCGTCCGCCATCGCATCGGCGATCAGCCGCGCGAAGGTCAGCCCGAGCGTGAAGGCCGATCCGCCCGCCGCGACCCACAGGCCGGGCATTCGTGGTACCGCGCCGACCACCGGCAACTGGTCGGCGGAAATGGCGGTTACCCCGGTCCAGCTGCGGATCAGGTTCAGCCGTGCGACCTCCGGCACGATATCGACCGCGACACGCAGATTGCCGGTCAGCGAGCCGGGAATCATCGCAGGTCTTGCCGACGGGTCGAATCCCCCGGCCGGCGTCCGGGCCAGCCGCGAGGGCCAGCCGCCGCCGATCAGGATATTGCCGGCATATGTCTGCTTCAGCGACAGCCGGCGTCCGACGTGCTGGATGAGGTGCGGCACCATGGGGCGCATTCGCTCGGTCGCGTTCATCAGCAGCGCGACGGGATAGAGGGGCATGTGGATATTGAGCAGCGCGCAGACATTGGCGCTCCATGCTCCCGCGGCGACGAGCAGCCGGTCGGCGGACAGGTCGATCCGGTCGCCCCGGATCGTAAAGCGCCCGTTTTCGCGCGCGATCGATTGCACGCGCGACGCAGTGCGGACCGATACGCCGGCCGCGCGCGCGGCTTCGGCGAGTGCGGGGGTGACGGCGCGCGGATCGGCGTGGCCCTCGTCGCTTGAAAAATTCGCGGCAAGAACGCCCGGCGAGAGATAGGGAGCGATCGCGCGCGCTTCGTCGCCGTCGATGGTCCGGACCGACAGGCCTTCGCGGCTTTCGCGTGCCGCCTTGCGTTCGAGCAGCGCCGCCTCTTCGGCGGTTTCGGCGACCATCAGCCCGCCTTGCATCGATACGTGGAGATCGGCGCCCAGATCCCCCTCGATCGCGCGCCAGTCGTCGACTGCGATGCGGCTCAGCGCGACGATGTCGGCCGCCTGTCCGGCGAGCGCGTCGCCGTTCTCGAGAAAGCGGCGCTCGATCTGGAAGTGCAACGACCCGGCATTCTGTCCCGACGCACCGCTGTTGATGTCGCCCGCTTCGATCAGCGCGACCGATGCCCCGCGCCCCGCGAGACGCCATGCGGCGGCACAGCCGACCAGTCCTCCTCCGATGATCGCGACATCAACCCGTTCCATAAGACTTAGATGCGTCCGAGCGCGACCAAAGTCTCCCTGATTCTCTCGGCATCCGCGTCCGATACATCGCGCAGCGGCGGACGAACATAACCGCCCGGCAGGCCCTGGGCGTTGAGCCCGGCCTTCAATATGGCGGGACCCGATCCGAACCGGCCGACGAGTTCGGGCGTGTACCATTCATCGAGGATGACGCGGTCCATGCGGCCACATTCGCGCGCGCCGGCGATATCGCCCGCCCACAGCTTGTTGTAGAAATCGGGGTGGGTGCGCCCCAGCACCGCACCCGCACCCATCGTGCCGTCGCCGCCGCGGGCCTCGAGCAGCGCGAGCCCGTGTTCGTCCATCGAATGGCCGAAGATCCGGATCCGGTCCCTGAGCGCGAAGAAGGTGTCGACAAAGCGGCGCAGGTCGCTGGTCGATTGTTTGATCGCGACGACATTGTCGAGCGCAGCGAGGCGCTTGAGGAGCGCAAGCGGCATGTCGATGCCGGTGCCGGGAGGCCAGTTGTAGACGCAGATCGGCAATTTTGTTTCCGCCGAAATGTCAGCATAGAAGCCATGAATCTCGTCCGCCGAAGGGCGATAATAGGGCGGCGGCGTCACGACGATGCCGTCGAAGCCGCTTGCCGCGGCATGGTCGGCCAGTTCGAGCACATGGCGCGCGGTGTAGGCATTGCATCCCGCGAGCAGCGGCAGCTTGCCGCCGAGCTGTGCGCCCGCCGCCGAAAAGAGCGTCTTGCACTCGTCGGTCGACATGCTCGGCCATTCGCCCGTCGTGCCGGCCAGCAGCAAGCCGTGCATCCCTTCCGAATGGAGCCATTCGAGCAGCGTGCCGAGCGCCGGCAGGTCGAGATTGCGGTTCGCGTCGAAGGGCGTCGTAATAGCGGGGATATAGCCTTGCCAGTCGGCACGCGATCTCTTGTTCATGTAATTCGGCTCCCCCTTGGTCGGGATATAGTCAATGCGGCCAGCCCCGATAAGCCAAGGTGCATTCGCAGCAAGGGCATCAAAAGACGAAATTAGTTGCGTTTATCGCAACGATGAGCATTTTCGGGCTTCAACCGGTGGCTGCGGAGGAATTGCCGATGTGGGATAATGCGCTTCAATATTTCTACGAAGCCGCGAATCTGGGATCGATGCGACTGGCGAGCGACAAGATCGGCGTGGCTGTGTCGTCGATCAGCCGTCAGATCGCGCAGCTCGAAAGCGAGATGGGGATCGCCCTGATCGAACGCGGACGCCGCTCGATCCGGCTGACCGAGGCGGGGCAACTGGCGTTCGAATATCACAAGAACCAGCTCGCCGACCGCGAAGCGCTGCTGAACCAGATACAGGAACTGCGCGAGGTCAAATCCGGCCGCATCGACCTCGCGATCGGCGAGGGTTTCTTCGGCCCGCCCTTTACCGCGCTGATCGAGGGTTTCCAGCGCCGAAACCCGGGCATCGCAATCACCGTGACGAGCTGCGCGAGTACGGAAATCATCCGCATGGTGCTCGATGACGAGGCGCATATCGGCATGATCCTCCACACCACCAGCGAGCCCAAGATCCGCACGCGCAGCGCGGTCGCACAGCCCTTGATGGTGCTGTGCGCGCCGGGCCATCCGGCCGCGGCGATGGAGGCGCTGACGATCGCCGACCTCGCCGGTTTCGACCTGTGCCTGCCACCGCAGGGCTTCCGCATTCGCGGCACGCTCAATCATGCCGAAAAACGCGCGCAAACCTGGCTCGAGCCGCGGTTGGTCACGACCTCGATCCAGATGATGCGCGAGATTGCGAAGGCCGGGCGCGCGTTGACCGTGCTGCCGCGCATCTCGGCGCTCGCCGAACTCGAGGAAGGAAGCCTCGTCGCGCGCCCGCTGCTCGACGATGCGATCGAGCACAGCACGGTCAGCCTGATCCACCGGCTGGGCCGCCAGCTCGAGGGCGCGCCGGCGCGGTTGATGAGCGTGCTCGAGGCGCGGCTGAAAAGCTGGAGCTGATCGCGGTACCGCTCAGGCGGGCTGCGGGCTCGCTGCG
>NZ_DATMST010000324.1:0-5332 GCF_035565275.1 Sphingopyxis sp. | reverse complement strand
GTCAGCGCGCACGCCGACCGCGCCGCGACCGGCGCGCTGCCCGCCGACATCGCAGCGAATCCCGCGACGACGCCCGCGCGCTTTGCCGAAATGGTCGCGGCCGCAAAGGATTATATCGCCGCAGGCGACATTTTTCAGGTCGTGCTGTCGCAGCGTTTCTCGACCCCGTTCGACCTGCCGCCGTTCGATCTCTATCGCGCGCTCCGGCGGATCAACCCCTCGCCCTTCCTCTATTTCCTCGACCTGCCCGGCTTCGCGCTGATCGGCTCGTCGCCCGAAATCCTCGTCCGGGTCAGGGATGGCGAGATCACGATCCGCCCGATCGCGGGCACCCGCCCGCGCGGCCGCACGAGCGCCGAGGATGCCGAAAACCGCGAATCGCTGCTCGCCGATCCCAAGGAACGCGCCGAGCATCTGATGCTGCTCGACCTCGGCCGCAACGACGTCGGCCGCGCGGCGATCGGCGGCAGCGTGACCGTCACCGACAGCTATACCGTCGAATTCTACAGCCACGTCATGCACATCGTCTCGAACGTCATCGGCCGTATCGCGCCCGACAGGGACGCGATCGACGCGCTGTTCGCGGGTTTTCCGGCGGGCACCGTCAGCGGCGCACCGAAAGTGCGCGCGTGCCAGATCATCGCCGAACTCGAAGCCGATGCGCGCGGCGCCTACGCCGGCGGCGTCGGCTACTTCGCACCCGACGGCAATATGGACAGCTGCATCGTGCTCCGCACCGCGATCGTCAAGGACGGCGAAATGCACGTCCAGGCGGGCGCCGGCATCGTCGCCGACAGCGACCCCGCCTATGAACAGCGCGAATGCGAAGCCAAGGCCGGCGCGCTTTTCGCCGCGGCGCGCGAAGCCGTCCGGCTGGCGGGAACGCCGGGGTACGGGCAGTAAGCTCGGCTTGGCGGACGGATAGTTCCTAATGCTTTCCCCGCTGCGCCAAAAACGTTAGGGCCGCGCCATGATCCTCGTCATCGACAATTATGACAGCTTCACCTTCAATCTCGTTCATTATCTGATCGAGCTGGGCGCCGATGTGCGCGTCGAGCGCAACGATGCGCTGAGCGCCGCCGATGCCCTCGCAACCGGCGCCGACGCGATCCTCATCTCGCCCGGCCCCTGCACCCCCAACGAGGCCGGGATCAGCCTCGACCTCGTCGCGGCCTGCGCCGAAGCGCGCCGCCCGCTGCTCGGCGTCTGCCTCGGCCATCAGGCGATCGGCCAGCATTTCGGCGGCACCGTCCAGCGCGGCCATCTGATGCACGGCAAGACCTCGCCCGTGTGTCACGATGCCACCGGGCTCTATGCCGGCCTGCCCTCGCCCTTCGAGGCGACGCGCTACCACAGCCTCGAGGTCGTCGACATTCCCGCGAGCCTTGTGATCAACGCGACGAGCGACGACGGTGCGGTGATGGGCTTCCGCCATACCGACCTCCCGATCCACGGCGTCCAGTTCCATCCCGAGAGCATCGCGACCGAGCATGGCCATGCGATGCTCGCCAATTTCATGAAAATCGCGGGACTGCCCGTCCGCGCGCGGCAAGCCGCATGAGCCGTTTCGGTCCGTTTCCCGACCCCGCCGGACTGCTCGAGCATGACGAGGCGGCCGACGCCTTTGCGACCATGCTCGACGGCGGCGCGAGCGACGAAAATATCGTCGAGTTCCTGAACGCGCTTTCCGACCGCGGCGAAACGATGGTCGAAATCGCTGCCGCGGCGCAGGCGATGCGCGACCGGCTGATCCCGATCGACGCGCCCGCCGGCGCAATCGACGTCTGCGGCACCGGCGGCGACGGCCATCACACGCTCAACGTCTCGACCGCCGTGTCGATCGTCGTCGCGGCGTGCGAGGTTCCGGTCGCAAAGCATGGAAATCGTGCCGCTTCTTCCAAATCCGGCGCCGCCGACACGCTCGAAGCCCTCGGCCTCGACATGGACCGCGCCGACCGGATGGCCGAGGAACAGCTTGCCGACCTCGGCATCTGCTTCCTCTTCGCGGGAACGCGGCATCCGGCGATGAAGCGCATCATGCCGATCCGCAAGGCAATCGGCCGCCGGACGATCTTCAACCTGATGGGGCCGCTCGCCAACCCCGCGCGCGTCACGCGCCAGCTCGTCGGCATCGCGCGTCCCGCCTATGTTCCCGTCTATGCCGAGGCGCTGCACCGGCTCGGCACCGACCACTCGCGCGTCATTTCAGGCGACGAAGGGCTCGACGAGCTTTCGCTAGCGGGCGGCAACGAGGTTGCGGTGGTGACGCCCGAGGGCGTGCGCATGCAGCGCAGCGTCGCCGCCGACGCGGGGCTCCCGACGCGATCGCTCGCGGAAATCCGCGGCGGCGACGCCGGATATAACGCCGCAGCGCTGCGCCGCCTGCTCGAAGGCGAGCCGGGAGCCTATCGCGACGCCGTGCTCTACAACGCCGCCGAGGCGCTGGTCGTCGCCGGGGCTGTCGAAACATTGCGCGACGGCGTCGAGGAAGCCGCCGAGGCGATCGACAAGGGCCTCGCCAACGCGCTGCTCAATTGCTGGATCGCCTATAAATGAACAAGCTCACGCAGATTCTTGCCACCAAGGCCGACGAAGTCGCCGCACGGCGTGCCGTGCGCTCCTTTTCGGACCTCGATGCGATCGACGCCGGTCCGGTGCGCGGTTTTGCGGCGGCCTTGCAGGCAAGGATCGATGCGGGCGGTTTCGGCCTGATCGCCGAAATAAAGAAAGCTTCGCCGTCCAAGGGTCTGATAAGGCATGACTTCGACCCTGCCGATCATGCGCGCGCCTATGCCGCTGGCGGCGCTGCCTGTCTCTCCGTCCTTACCGATGCGCCATATTTTCAAGGGCATGAAGATTATCTCGTCGCCGCCCGCGCCGCCTGTGCCCTTCCCGCGCTGCGCAAGGACTTCATGGTCGATCCCTGGCAGGTCGCCGAAGCCCGCGCGATCGGCGCCGACGCGATCCTGATCATCATCGCCGCGCTCGAAGACGGCGTTATGCGCGAAATCGAGGCCGCCGCGATCGAACGCGGCATGGACGTGCTTGTCGAGGTGCATGACGAGGCCGAACTCGACCGCGCGCTGTCGCAGCTCAAATCGCGTCTGATCGGCGTCAACAACCGCGACCTGCGCACCTTCGAAACCGATCTCGCCGTAACCGAACGCCTCGCGAAGCTGGTTCCGGCGGGCACGCTGCTGGTAGGCGAAAGCGGCATCGCGACCCACGCCGACTGCGAACGCCTTGCCGAAAGCGGCGTCCGCACCTTCCTCGTCGGCGAAAGCCTGATGCGTCAGGACGACGTCACCGCGGCAACGAAAGCGCTGCTGCAGGGCTGACGTGCCATTTTCTGCATTGGGGGTGGGAAGCGGACGTTCGCTCCCTTTCCTTCGTCATCCCGGACTTGATCCGGGATCCATAGCCGCACCATCGTATGGATCCCGGATCAAGTCCGGGATGACGATAATAGATAAGGTCCCCAATCGTTCGTTTCCGGCCGATAATCGACCGTCGGGCTTATACCTCGCCGTCTCGCTCGGAATGTCGATCGATCCTCGACGGCCCGCATCCGGCCCCACCTGAAGCCCCGCAATCAGGTCAGGCGCACCGAAATGCCTCCATCGACGAGCATGGCCGCTCCGGTCATGAAGCTCGATCGTTCGGAAAGCAGGAACATGGCGGCTTCGGCTATCTCGCTCGCGGCGGCCATCCGCTTCATCGGGTGCAGGCCGGCGACGAATTCCAGTATCTCGGGGTTACCTTCACCGCCCGCCGGCGTCACGGTTCCGCCCGGAAGCAGGGCGTTCGCACGCACGCCCGCCGCCGCATGATCCGAGGCGAGCGACTTTACCAGCCCCACCAGCCCGGCCTTGGACGCGGCATAGGCGCCCATACCGGCGAGTCCGCCGTTACTCACACCTACGAACGACGAGGTGAAGACAAGCGCACCGCCCCCGCGCGCGACAAGTGCGGGTATTTGCGCCTTGGCGGCGAAGAACGCACTTGTAAGGTTCGTCGCAATCACCTGGTTCCAGTTCTCGATCGGCATCTCGGGCATGGAAAGCAGATCTCCCACGATCCCGGCATTGTTAAACGCCCCGTCAAGTCCGCCGAATTCGGCGGTCGCCAGCGCAACCAGGGCTTCCGCATATCCGGGCTCGGTGACGTCGCCCGGCAACGTCACCGCTCGCCCGGCTGCATCGCACGCGCGCTTCGCGATCGCGGCAAGCTCTTCCGCCCGGCGTGCCCCGAGAACGAGGTTCGCGCCCGCCCGGGCAAGCACCACCGCCGCCGCTGCTCCGATGCCGCTGCTGGCACCGGTGACGATGATTGTCTTGTTTTTCAGTTCCATAAGAAGCTCCGATGTTGTCGATCGTCCGCTCCATAAGAACCTCGGCGCGTACGCACGTCCCGAAGCTTGCGCTCAAAGGTCAGCCCGTCCGGGCGATGGGATTCGCGCCTTTGCTGATCGGCGCGCCCGGTATTCGATCCCGCTTGATGGTGAGCTTTTCACGAAACCGTCGGACCGTGACCGATCAAACCAGCCATCTCCCCTTGCCTTTCCCGCTTCGCATTGCTTCGATCGCCGGCAATGACACCCAAACCGACTCATCTCGACGAAACCGGCGCCGCGCATATGGTCGACGTCGGCGCGAAACCCGCAACGCAGCGCCGCGCGGTCGCCGGCGGCCGCATCACCATGTCTGCCGAAGCACTCGACGCGATCCGCAGCGGCAACGCGCCCAAGGGCGACGTGCTGTCGACCGCGCGCATCGCCGGAATCATGGCGGCGAAACGCACAGCCGACCTCATTCCGCTCTGCCATCCGATTGCGCTGACCAAGGTCGGCGTGGATTTTACATGGGAAGACAATGGAATATCGGTCACGGCTGTCGCGCACACGACCGGCCAGACGGGCGTCGAGATGGAAGCGCTCACCGCCGCCTCGGTCGCGCTCCTCACCCTCTACGACATGGCGAAAGCGCTCGACCGCACGATGGTGCTCGGCGAGATTCGGCTGCTGGAAAAAAGCGGCGGCCGCTCCGGCGACTGGCGCGCCGAATGACCGGCGGGCTCCTTCCGGTCGGGGAAGCGCAGGCGCGCCTCTTCGCCCTCGGAACGCCTCTTCCTGGCGAGAATATCGCCTTTTCCGAATCGCTTGGCCGCTATCTTTCGGACGATATCGTCGCGCTGCGCGACCAGCCGGCGGCCGCCCTGTCGGCAATGGACGGCTATGCGATTCGCTTCGCCGACCTGCCCGGACCATGGACCATCGTCGGCGAGGCCGCCGCGGGCGCCGCCCCCGACCGGGCGGTCGAAGCCGGCGAAGCCA
>NZ_DATMST010000323.1:0-6738 GCF_035565275.1 Sphingopyxis sp. | reverse complement strand
TCTCGCGCGGCGGTCCGGCGATCCGACCGCGGCGGCGCGTGCCTATGAACGGCTCGAGGCCGCGCTCGGCGGCGGTGAGGATGACCGGTCGTTACGCGGCACGTTGCTGATCGCGCGCGCCGAACTGCTGTTGCAGGCGGGCGAGTGGGATGCCGCCGAGCCTTTGATGGAAGAAGCCGTAGCATTGAGCCCTGACGATGCGTCGGTCCTGAATTTCGCAGGCTATTCGGCGCTCGAGCGGCGCAAGGACGTCGAGCGATCGCTCGCGCGGATCGAAGCCGCGTGGAAACAGGAGCCGCAGAACGCCAGCATTACCGATTCGCTCGGCTGGGCCTATTTCCTGACCGGCCGCACCGATGACGCGGTTGAATTGCTCGAAAAGGCGCAGCGCGGCGAGCCCGACAATGCGGTGATCGTCGAGCATCTGGGCGATGCCTATTGGCAGGCCGGCCAAAAATTTCAGGCGCGATACAACTGGCGCGCCGCGGCGCTGCTCGCCGAGGCCGACATGGCGACGCGGCTGGAGGCAAAGCTGCGCGACGGGCTGACGCCGGCGACGACCGCGCCGTGACGGCTTTCAGGGAGACCGGTTGGGCCAAGATCAACCTCGCGCTGCATGTCAGGGCGCGTCGGGCGGACGGCTATCATGAAATCGAGACCTTGTTTGCCTTCGTCGACGACGGCGACGCGATCGAGGCGGAGTTCGCCGAGACCGATAGCCTGACAATTCGGGGCGAGTTTGGCGAAGGGCTGAGTGCGGGCGGCGACAATCTGGTGATGAAGACGCTGGCGTTGCTGCGTGACCGTTACGGCGCCGACCGGGTGCCGCCGCTCGCCGTGACCCTGACCAAGAAACTGCCCGTCGCGGCAGGGATCGGAGGCGGTTCGGCCGATGCAGCGGCAATGGCGAGGCTCGTGCGGCGGCATTTTCTGTCCGAACTGGGCGACGCGGCGCTGGCGCGGCTCGTGAGTTCCCTGGGGGCCGATATCGCCGCGTGCGTCGCGAGCGCGACCTGCCTGGGCGTCGGCGTCGGCGAGGAATTGAGCGCGGTGCCCGACCTGCGGCTGGGCGGGACACCGGTGCTGCTCGTCAATCCGCGCCAGCCCGTGGCGACCGGGCCGGTGTTTGCCGCGTGGGACGGGATCGATCGGGGACCGCTGTTCACCGGGGCCGATATGCGGGCGCAGCTATTCGGCGCGCGCAACGATCTGCAGCGGCCCGCGATCGCGCAGTGTCCGGCGATCGCCGATATCTTGCTCGAACTCGGGGCGCTGCGCCCGTGGCTGGCGCGCATGTCGGGGTCGGGGGCGACCTGCTTTGCGCTGTTCGATGCGGCTGCCGAGCGTGACACGGCGGCGGCGCTTCTGGCAGAGCGGCATCCCGGCTGGTGGTCGATGGCAGGAGCATTGCGGTGAGTGAAGCGTGGCGTCAGCTGGGCGAAGCACGGGCGGGGGGCATATTGCTGATCGCCGACCATGCCTCGGCCTTCGTGCCCGACGACATCGACCTTGGCATCGAACCCGCTTTGCTGTCGAACCATATTGCGATCGATATCGGGGTCGCCGAGGTCGCGGCGCTGCTCGTCGAAAGCGGCGCGGTCGACGCGGCGATCCTCGGCGGCGTGTCGAGGCTGGTGGTCGACTGCAACCGCGACGAGGATGCGCCCGGGGTGCTGCCGATCGCGAGCGACGGACATGCGGTGCCGGGGAATGCGCTCGACGACGCCGGGCGCGAGGCGCGGCTGGCGCGCTTTTTCCGGCCGTATCACGACCATATCGCGGCGACGATCGCGGCGCATCGCCCGGCGATGATCCTGTCGCTGCACAGTTTCACGCCCTCGCTCGCGGCGCATCCCGATCAGGCGCGGCCGTGGCACGTCGGGGTGCTCTATAACGAGGACGACCGGCTCGCGGCGGCGGCGATCGCGGCGCTGGAGGCCGAGAATATGGTCGTCGGCGACCAGCAGCCCTATTCGGGCAAGCTGCTCAACGCGACGATGAACCGGCATGCCGAAGCGAACGACATTCCCTATGTCGGGATCGAGATGCGGCAGGATCTGGTCGGCGATACGGCAGGACAGGAAGTGTTTGCCTCACGGCTTTCTCGCATGTGCAGCAAAGTTGCATTGAATCTGGCCGGATAGGCGTGTAGAGGCGCGTCTCTTCGCTTGTTTTTGAAATAAAATTATCAGGATTGTTTGAAATGCCTTCATATCGTTCGCGCACCACCACCCACGGCCGCAATATGGCCGGTGCCCGCGGCCTGTGGCGTGCGACGGGGATGAAGGACAGCGACTTCGGCAAGCCGATCATCGCGGTGGTCAACAGCTTCACCCAGTTCGTCCCCGGCCATGTCCACCTCAAGGACCTCGGCCAGATGGTCGCGCGCGAGATCGAGGCGTCGGGCGGCGTTGCAAAGGAATTCAACACGATCGCGGTCGATGACGGCATTGCGATGGGGCACGACGGGATGCTCTATTCGCTGCCGAGCCGCGACCTGATCGCCGACAGCGTCGAATATATGGTCAACGCGCATTGCGCCGACGCGATGGTGTGCATCTCGAACTGCGACAAGATCACCCCGGGCATGCTGATGGCGGCGCTGCGCATCAACATTCCCGTCGTCTTCGTGTCGGGCGGGCCGATGGAAGCGGGCAAGGTGGTGCTGAAGGGCAAGGAGGTCGCCCTCGATCTTGTGGATGCGATGGTCGCCGCCGCCGACGAGAAATATAGCGACGAGGAAGTGACCGAGATCGAGCGCGCGGCATGCCCGACGTGCGGTTCGTGCTCGGGCATGTTCACGGCGAACTCGATGAACTGCCTGACCGAGGCGCTGGGGCTGTCGTTGCCCGGCAATGGCTCGACGCTTGCGACGCACGCCGATCGCAAGGCGCTGTTCCTGAACGCCGGGCGCCTCGTCGTCGAGATGTGTCGCCGTCACTACGAGGAAGACGACGACAGCGTACTGCCGCGCAATATCGCGACATTCGAGGCGTTCGAGAATGCGATGAGCCTCGACATCGCGATGGGCGGATCGACCAATACCGTACTCCACCTGCTCGCCGCGGCGTTCGAGGCGGGGGTCGATTTCACGATGGAGGATATCGACCGGCTGTCGCGGCGCGTGCCGTGCCTGTCGAAAGTGGCGCCCGCGAAGAGCGACGTCCATATGGAGGATGTCCACCGCGCCGGCGGGATCATGGCGATCCTCGGTCAGCTCGAGCGCGCGGGGCTGCTCCATGCGCACTTGCCCACCGTGCACAGCGCGACGCTGGGCGATGCGCTCAATAAATGGGATATCTCGCGCACCAACGATCCCGAAGTGCAGAAGTTCTTCATGGCGGCGCCCGGCGGCGTGCCCACCCAGACCGCTTTCAGTCAGGACCGGCGCTGGGATGACCTCGACCTTGACCGCGAAGCGGGCGTGATCCGCTCGGCGGAGCATGCGTTCAGCAAGGACGGCGGGCTCGCGGTGCTGTCGGGCAATATCGCGCTCGAGGGCTGCATCGTGAAGACCGCGGGCGTCGACGAGAATATCCTGAAGTTTTCCGGGCCGGCGAAGGTTTATGAAAGCCAGGACGCCGCGGTTGCAGGTATCCTGACCGGGCAGGTCGAGGCGGGCGATGTCGTGGTCATTCGCTACGAAGGGCCGAAGGGCGGGCCGGGGATGCAGGAAATGCTGTATCCGACGAGCTACCTCAAATCGAAGGGGCTCGGCGCCGCCTGCGCGCTGGTCACCGACGGACGGTTTTCGGGCGGCACGTCGGGGCTGTCGATCGGCCATGCCTCGCCCGAGGCGGCCGAGGGCGGCGCGATCGGGCTGGTCGAGAATGGCGACACGATCGAAATCGACATCCCGAAGCGCACGATCAACCTGATGGTCGCCGACCATGTCCTCGCCGAACGCCGCGCCGCGATGGAAGCAAGGGGCGACGCGGCATGGCAGCCCGCCAAGCCGCGCCCCCGCAAGGTTTCGGTAGCACTTCAGGCCTATGCTGCGATGACGACGAGTGCCGCGCGCGGTGCGGTGCGCGACCTGTCGCAGCTGAAGGGCAAGGGATGAAGAAGCTTGGGGGGCTATTGCTGACACTGCTCGCGCTGGCGGGCTGCGACCGCACGCCCGACAATGGCGAACTCGCCGAGGCCGAAGCGCGCGGATCGCGCGAGGCGGCCGAAAATGGCCGCATCGAATGCGCGCTTGAGGGCGCAAAGCTGTTCGACCGCACCTGCACGGTCGAGGAGATGAGCGGCGAGGGCGGGGCGATCCTTGTCGTCGGGCGCAGCAATGTCGGATACCGGCGCCTGCAGATCACGACCGACGGACGCGGCGTGGTGTCGGCCGACGGGGCCGAGCCTGCGAAGGTCAGCATCGTCGGTGACAATGTGATCGAGGTCGCGGTCGGCCACGACCGCTATCGTCTGCCCGCCAATACGGGCGGCGCGAAATAGCGCAAATCATGCTAGGGACATGGCGATGCCCGTTCCTGCCGATGCCCCGATCCTGACCAGCAAGGCGATGCGCGAGGCCGAGGCGGCCTGCGCGATCCAGGGCACCTCGCTTTCCGAACTGATGGAGCTTGCGGGCGCGTCGGTTGCCGACACCGCGTGGCGGATGTCGGCGGGCGCGCCGATCCTGATCCTTTGCGGCCCCGGCAACAATGGCGGCGACGGTTATGTTGCCGCGCGGGTGCTTGCCGGACGCGGCGCGACGGTCCGCGTCGCCGCACTGGCCGAGCCGGCAACCGATCTGGCAAAGGCTGCACGCGCGGGATGGAGCGGGCCCGTCGAAGCGCTGAACGGGCGCCTTGCACCTGCACCCCTGATCGTCGACGCGGTGTTCGGCGTCGGGCTGTCGCGGCCGGTTGCGGACGATCTGGCCATCATTCTGGGGAATTTTTCCGACCGGCGCATATTGGCGGTCGACGTCCCGAGCGGTGTCGACAGCGACGGCACGGCCGACTGGATGCCGCCGCTCGCTGCCGATGTGACGCTCGCGCTCGGCGCGCTGAAGCCGGCCCACGTGCTGTTGCCGACAGCGCCCGCCTGCGGGCGGGTGCTGCTCGCGCCGATCGGGATTTCGGCGAACCGGGCGATGCACACGCTGCCCGTGCCGCAAATATCGAGGCCGGATGCCGCCGCGCACAAGTTCACGCGCGGCATGGTTCTGGTCTTCGCGGGACCGATGCGGGGAGCGGCCGGGCTGGCCGCCGCGGCGGCGCTGCGGGCAGGGGCGGGCTATGCCGTGCTCGACGGCAGCGAGCGGGCCCCTTTTTCGGCGATTATCACCGAGAGTGACGAAAAATTCGGCGAGCGGCTCGACGATCCGCGCATCGGTGCGGTCGTGATCGGCCCCGGATTCCCCGCGGGCGACGAACTGCTGTTCGATGTCGAGGCGGCGCTCGATTCGGGCAAGCCGCTCGTCCTCGATGCCGCCGCGATCGATGCGGCGTTGCCGCGTTTGTCCGAGACGCCGCGCAAGGCGATCCTGACCCCGCACGAAGGCGAATTCGCGCGCGCCTTTCCGCAGCTTTACGGCAGCAAGATCGACCGCGCGAAAGCGGCGGCGGCGCGGACGCAGGCGGTGGTGATCTACAAGGGCGCCGACACGATCATCGCCGCGCCCGACGGTCGGGTGGCTGCGGCCTGGCCTGGGAGTCCCTGGCTGGCGACAGCGGGAACGGGTGATGTGCTGGCGGGTGCGTGCGGCGCGATGCTGGCGCGCGGCGGCGATGCCTTCGATGCCGCGGTCGCTGCGGTGGGCTGGCATATCGCGCAGGCGGCGCGTATAGGCCCCGGCCTCGTCGCCGACGATCTGGTTAGAGAATAAAGGTAGGCTGTATGTCCGAAGCTGCGCTGATCGAGCGCATCGCCGCGCGCGGCGATGGCGTGACCGCCGACGGGCGCCATGTAGCGGGCGGCGTGCCGGGCGATCGCGTCCGCGACGACGGGATCATCATCCCCGGCCCGAACCGGGCCGCACCCGCGTGCCGCCATTTCGGCAAATGCGGGGGCTGCCAGTTGCAGCATGTTGCCGAACCGGCGCTGGCCGATTTCGTTCGCGACCGGGTGGCTGGCGGGCTGGAAGGGCAGCAGGTCGCTGCCGGCGAGGTGCTTCCGGCGCTGCTCTCTCCCCCGCAAAGCCGCCGCCGCGCGACGCTGACCGCGCTGAGGACTGGCAAGCAGGTCGCGATCGGCTTCAACGCCGGCCAGAGCAATCATATCGTCGATATGCGGATGTGCCCGCTGCTGCTGCCCGAACTTTTCGCGCTGGTCGAGCCGACCCGTGGATTGCTGACGATGATCGCGCAGCCGCGGCGCCCGGTGAAGGTCAAGCTGCAGATGCTCGATCAGGGCGTCGAGCTGATCCTCGAAGGCGTCAAGGCCGAGGGGCTCGACGCCGCGATGGCGCTGCAGGATTTCGCCGGAGCGAACAACCTCGCGCGCTTCGCGATCGATCAGGGCGACGGGCTGGAAATCCTCTGGCAGCCGGAGCCGCCGACGATGCGCTTTGGCGACATATTGGTCGAGGTTCCGCCCTTCGCCTTTCTGCAGGCGACCGCAGCGGGGCAGGCGGCGCTCGTCGACGCCGTGCAGCGCGCGATCGGCGATGCCGGGGCGGTCGCCGACCTGTTTGCCGGTGTCGGAACCTTTGCGCTGTCGGTGCAGGCGGGGCGCAAAGTCTATGCCGCCGAGGGCGCGCGCGATGCGATCGCCGCGCTCACCGGGGCAGCGAACCGT
>NZ_DATMST010000322.1:0-2320 GCF_035565275.1 Sphingopyxis sp. | reverse complement strand
ACCGGCGGAGCTGTCGGCCCCGGTCCCCGGACGCGCGGCCGCCGCGACGGGCGGGGTGACGGGCGGTAGCTTCGGCTGCGGAGCGGTAATTTGCGTGGCCTTGGCATGTTCGTTTGGCGCCGAAGCCTTGCCGCTGGCCCTTTCACTCGGCGCTTTGGAAGGGGCTATCTGTTCCTGCGGCGGCGGAGCGGGGACGGCGATTGCACTGATGGTTTCGCTGGCGCGACGTACGACATCCAGATCGAGACCACCGGCAAGCCCCAGTCCGACCGCGACGACGGCGATCAGCGCTCCGGCGCCGGACAAGGCGCGCTGGCGTCCCGAAATCTGTCCCGTATAGGCCATCGTGCGCCTCTTATCGCGCACCGCGGCGCGCAACCGGTACCTGCCTAGAGGAATTCGTCGAGCGTGGATATGAACCGGTCGAACTGGTCGTGGTGGAGCCAGTGGCCGGCATTCTCGAACTCGATGACCGTCGCGGTGCTGAAATGCTCAAGGCGTCCGTCGCGCTCGGGGTTCGAGGCCCAGCTGTTCGCGCCGTAGAGAAGCAGGGTGGGGCAGGTGATCGCACCCCATAGCGCGGCAATGTCGTCCTGCGGCATATCGAATGCCGGCCAGACGTTCAGATAATTGTCGAACTTCCAGCTCCACGTCCCGTCCTCGTTGCGGCTGATTCCATGGATGGTCAGGTGGCGCGCCTGCGCCTCGGTCAGATAGGCGTTCTCGCCCATCATCCGCGCGAGCGCGTCGTCGAGCGTCGCGTAGCGGCGGGGCGTGCGGCCGGCCGCCTTTCGCTTGTCATCGATCCATTTGCGGAAGCGTTCGGCATAAGGCGTCTGCGCGCGTTCGGCGATGACCTTGGGCGAGGGGCCGAGACCTTCGATTGCTACGAGCTTGCTGACATTTTCGGGATAGAGGCCGGTGTAACGCAGCGCGATATTGCCGCCCATCGAATGGGCGACGATGCTGAGCGGGCCAAGATCGAGCTGATGGATCAACTGCGCGAGGTCATAGACGAAACCGTCCATGGCGTAATTGCCGTCGGGCGACCAGGCGCTGTCGCCATGACCGCGCAGGTCGGGCGCGATGATGTGATAACGGCTTTGCAGCTTTTCGGCGACCCAGTCCCAGTTGCGACAATGATCGCGCCCACCATGGATCAGCAGCAGCGGTGGCGCGCCACGATTGCCCCAGTCGACATAGTGAAGCTTCAGCCGCTGCGAGATGAAGCTGTTCGAGGTGGGGCCGGCACTTGCCATCGGTTCGTCCTTGCTGTCTGTTCCAGTTTCAAAAGGCGACTGGTTTCGATCCGTCAACCCCCATCGGGCGGGCGGGGCAAAGAGATGGAGCGAGGGAGAAGATCATGAAGACATTCCGGGACAATCTGCTGGCGGGCAAGACGGCGTTCGTCGCAGGCGGCACGAGCGGCATCAATCTGGGTATTGCGAAGCGCTTCGCCGAACTGGGCGCGAAGGTCGCGGTGGCAGGGCGGGATCCCGAAAAGGCGACGCGCGCTGCGGCAGAAATCGGCAAAGGCGCGCTCGGCCTGTCGGGCGACGTCCGCGATTATGCGGCGATCCGCGGCGTGATGGAGCAGGTCGCGGGCGAGCTGGGTCCGATGGACATCGTGATCTCGGGCGCGGCGGGCAATTTCCTCGCGCCGGTACTCGGCATGTCGGCGAACGCCTTTCGCACCGTTGTCGATATCGACCTCAACGGCACCTTCAACGTATTCCGGGGGTGTCATGACCTGCTCAATCGTCCGGGCGCGTCGCTGATCGCGATCACCGCGGGGCAAGCGGTCAATGCGTCGGCGCTGCAGGCGCATGCGTGCGCCGCAAAGGCCGGAATCAACCAGTTGATTCGCGTGCTCGCGCTCGAATGGGGGCCGGAGGTGCGCGTGAACGGTATTTCACCGGGCCCGATCGCCGATACCGAAGGGATGAAGCGGCTCGCGCCCGACGCTGAAACACGGCAGGCGCATTATGACCGGATCGCGATGAAGCGCTGGGGCCGGGTCGAGGAGGTCGCTGAATCGGCCGTGTTCCTGTGCTCGCCGGCCGCGGGATATATTACCGGTACGATCCTCGATTGCGACGGCGGCAGCCAGATCGGCGACGCTTCGCGCGGCGACCTGACAAAGGGGATGGCCTGAACGCAAAAACGCCGCCAACCCATCGGGGCGGCGGCGTTTTTAATGGTGGGCGTGGCAAGGATTGAACTTGCGACCCCTGCGATGTCAACACAGTGCTCTACCACTGAGCTACACGCCCATCCCTTGGGGTGACGCGCCCCCTAAAGGCCTCTGCGCGGCTTGGCA
>NZ_DATMST010000321.1:0-20425 GCF_035565275.1 Sphingopyxis sp. | reverse complement strand
GCCGGATGGCGCCCAAGCGGTCCGCTGCGCGCGTTGCGCGCGGTAGCGCGCGAGCAGCGTGCGGCCGTCGATTGCGGGCACATGCTTCACCTGCTGGGCCGGATCGCGACGGCAGATCATTCTCAGACTATGGTCCGCAAGGTCGTTAGCCGGCTTCGCGGCCTCACCCTCGCCGAACGACCGCAGCTTCGCGCCTGAACTCAAGAAGGCGGCGCCCCCGAGCAGCTGCGACTTGAGCGTAAGGCAGTCCGCGCGATAGGTCGCCGTTGTAAACGCCGCGCCGTCGGCATCGTTCTGCGGCAGCATGAAGGCGGCCGCGAAATCGAGCGTCCCGTTGTCGCGGTCCACCCAATGGAGATCGAAATATTTGGCGCCGTTCGGCCCCAGCGTGTCCGGCACGATGTCTGCGCTCCCTTCCTTGGCGAGGATCGCCGCAAGCTCTTCGCCAAGCGCGCCCGCTTCGTTGTCGGACGCGACGGCCAAGGCGAGCCGATACTGGCCAGCGGCGCCATCGATCAGGCCGAGCGCGACATAGGCGCGCGCGAGATCACGATGCCACTCGGGCAGGATCGCGAGCATATGATGGCGCGGAGCCACCAGCGTTTCGAGGATGCCCGCCGCTTCGGCGGGGTGACCCGCGTCGATCGCTTGCGCTGCGATCCGAGCGGCGGCGGCGTCCCTGTCGGCCTGGCTGCCGTCAACGGCTGGAGGCACGGAAGCACCGACTGCCACGGAAGGGCCGATGACCGCGAGGAGGAACCCGGCGATGACATGCCGGCAATGGGTCGCGCCTCGCTTCGCCTGATGCCTCACAAGGTGAGCCTTTGTCCCGCCCGGCCGCGGCGCATCCATTCTCATCACCGACCCCCCATCATTTTACTGCCCTAGTTCCCTCACCCGCGCCCGCTTCTCGCACCCCGGCCCGCGGAACAAAAAAATCGGAGACCTTTCATTGGAGCAAGCTGATTCGCCTGTTTTGCGGCGAGAACTCCCGTGCAAAAAAATCAGGCCGGATTTGACGTGAGCGCTATCGTTTTGCTGCGCAGCGACTAGCCTTCGCTTCCTTCATCGCTCACTTGCGGTATTGCCATTGATACTCGGGAATATTGCCCTTGCGAAGGAAAGCGGCGGTCCAGAAATTGATCGTCAATCCCGGCTTGCCGCCGTAGGCTGCCGACCGCACGAAAGCATGCGTAGGACAAGCTATGGTGTCCGACCGCGAGGTGTCGATCAATTCGAGGCATTGGCCGACGAACCGTGCCGACTTGGGTCCGGTCGATTCCACGCCCGCGATGCGAGCGATGACGGTTCCAGCAGGTGCCGCGATCTTCTTGAGGTAGGGATCAGCGGTGTCATTCTCCACGATCGTTACCACGCCATTTGCCACGGACAGCTTGATCTTGTGGTCAACGCCATACCATTCGCCATCGATCGCCTTGACCGGATTTGCCGGCAAGTCAGGCACCGTCTGAGCCTGCGCCGGTACTGCCATCAGCGCCAACGCCACCATCATATTCGCAGTTCGCATCTGTTTTCCCCCCGTTACAGCATTGAGGCTGCAGCATTCCGCCCAGCCTGGCAATAGCGGCGATCATTGAGAGGGTCGCAGCGCTCCCTTCGACACGCAGTTTGACCCGTCGCCACCCATGATCGACGAACGGTTGGCCGCATACAATGCTCCTCCGCAACCTTTTGTTAACCTCGAAACCGCATTTTTGCCGCGGGGGGCACTCATACGGCAGCAGCCGAGCGAATGGAGAGTTCGCAGTGCTCGAATTTAGGACAAGGCCGACATCGGTCGCCGGGCCGGTGGGGCCGCTGACAATCGACGATCTGCCCTCATCGACGGCAGGCTATTGGGTCGCGCGCCGCAAGGCGGAGTTGCTTGCCGCGATCGATGGCGGATTGATCGGGCTGGCCGACGACTGCGCAAGATACCGTCTCAGCGGCGAAGAGCTGGAATCGTGGCGCCGCACTATCGACCGCGCGGGCATAGCCGGTCTGCGCATGACGAAGGCACCTCGCCCGCGGCATCAGACTGTCGGATAGATTCTTCGCCACCGCCCGCACCCCCACTGCGTGCGGTGTCAAAGGGGACGGCGCGAGCAGACTGGTCCCTCTCGCGCCGTCCTTTCACATCAGCGGCATTTCAGTTCGCCGCGATCGATAGCCCGCCCGAGCAGCCCGCCGCCGGCCGCGCCGATGATCGTGCCGACCGTGCGATCACGCCCGCCATCGAGTTCGCGCCCGACGAGCGCACCGACGGCGGCGCCAATGATCAATCCGGTCGTGCCATTCTCGCGGCGGCAGTGGTAGCGGCCATCCTTGCTCCGCCAAATGCGATCATTGTGCGAAATGCGGCGAGGCTCGTAATAGCGCCCATATCCGTCATAGAGGCCACGATCCTTGGCGCGCTTGCCGTGCGCCGGCGCCCAGGGCGGCGGATCCGCCAGCGCCGGGCCGGCGGGAACGGCGAGCGCAGCGAGGACCGCAGCGGCGATATATTCTTTCATGACCCGTCTCCTTCAATCAGGCACCGGACGTAGCGGCGCGCAGCCGAACACCGGCTGAACAAACCGCATGAGCGGCCGATTGCCTACCGAACGGTTCCTATCTGAAGCAACCGGTGGTCGACGTCCAATGCGCGCCAAGGCAGCTCTTTTGGCGCAGCGGTACAATAACTACCCGGCCCTCGACATTATCTGCGCCGTGCGACCCAGGAGACCTCGTCCTTTCAGGAAACCGAGATCTTCATCTGACGCCCGCACGGTTTCGGCCGCGCGGGCGTCTTTTTTGGCGCTTGCCGGTTGGCGATTGGAATGGCCGATTGGGTCGGGCGGCTTTCAACTCCAATTCCAGATAAGGGGACTTTCTGTAGCGGTACGACAATGCCGTGGCCCCTCGTTTCTTGGCGCGGCCTGATCGGTACACTGCGCTAGATCAATCTCGGACCTTTCTTCCGATCCCATTCGACAGCATTCGGTCCACCGGCATTTTTTTGCGCGGGATGTCACAGCGGAAGAATCCCGCTCGTCAGGCATGGTGACGCCGATTTTGGCTCAGGATGAAAGGAAGATCAGATGAACCGGTTGAATTGGTCCGAAGTGGCTCCCGCTGGAGCGAAGGCGCTCTACGGTGTGCACCATTATGTCACCACCAGCACGGCCCTGCCTAAAGAACTGATTCACCTCGTCTTCCTCCGCGTCTCGCAGATCAACGGATGCGCTCACTGCATCGATCTGCATACCCGGGACCTTCTCAAGACCATGCCGATCGACAAGATCGCGCTGCTTCCGGTGTGGCATGAAGTCCCGCATCTGTTCCCAGACCAATATCGCGCGGCTTTGGCCTGGGCGGAGGAAGTCACGCGTGTCAGCGAGACCCACGCTTCCGACGAGGCCTATTCAGCAGCCGCCGAGGCATTCGAGCCGAAAGACCTCGTGGACCTGACGATCGCGATCGCGGCGATGAACGCCTTCAACAGGCTTGGCGCACCATTCCGTCTTCCGGTTGCGGTCAAGCCCTGAGGCGCGAGAGCTGCTCCCTTTTTGGCGTCGCGGTACAATATCAGGTCTACCAGCGAAGCTAGGCGCGCCATGCGACCCAAGAGAGCTCTTCCTTTCAGGAAACTCAGCTCTTCATCTTACGCCCGTCCGATTTCGATCGGGCGGGTGTTCTTTTTCGGCAAATCGTTCGTTGTGGCCGACAGGAGACAGTCTGCTGATGGCATCAGAATGCAAGGAGCTGCCATTAGGTCCGTTGCGGCAGATTGCAGCTCCGGCTTCGTTGGCGAGAATGGTCAGCGACGGTCCCGCGGTCTGGACAATTTACAGGTGCGGCACTGCAAGTGCGCTTGGGTGCGAGGTCGCAACGTCAGCCGTTGAGGCATTGACCGAGACCGGGGGCTTGGTTTCTGAAGTGCAACAGGCCGTTTACCCATCGGGCGATTGAAACGATCATTCCTCGGCAGCACCGAAGTCAGACGGGCGTCGCCGAGCAGAATTTTCATCCCTGTGCGCCAGCGCCTGTGCGATGCGATCGAGCAGGTCGGCCCGGCGATAGGGTTTGCCAAGCACGTCACGCTCGCTGCGAAGTGGTCCTTCTACGACTAAGTCCTCGTTATAGCCCGTGGTCATCAACACGGGCACTTGAGGCGCGAGCCGCCGGACTGCTTCCGCGAGCGCAATGCCATCCAGGTTTCCGGGCATCACCAAGTCGGTGAAGACAAGATCCACCATGTCTGTGGCAAGCAGGTGCTCAAATGCCTTGAGCCCTGCGTCGCCATTTTCGGCGACCGTCACCCGATATCCTGCATCTTCGAGATTTTCGCGCGCCAGCGCACGGACTTCGGCATCGTCTTCGACCAGGAGAATATGGGCCTCGCCGCGTTCGAAAGACTTTTTCGGACCCGCAACCGACAATTCGGGTTCGTCAGATGTCGAGACGGGGAAAAGAATGCGAACGGTGGTGCCCTTGCCGACCTCGCTCTCGATTTCGAGCCGCCCCCGCGATTGCAGAACGAAGCCGCTCGCCATCGCAAGGCCCAGCCCTGTCCCCTTCCCGGTAGCCTTGGTCGTGAAAAACGGCTCCACCGCCCGCGCGATCACATGCTGCGCCATGCCTTCGCCCTCGTCGACGAGCTCGACCGAGATATAGTCACCCGGAGAGAGTCCCCGGGCCGGTGCATCGCCGTTCAGATGGACCTTCGCCGTTGCAATCGTCAGGACGCCGCCTCCCGGCATGGCGTCGCGCGCGTTTAGCGCAATATTGAGGATCGCCATTTCGAGCTGCTCGGGATCGACGACCGCCTTTGGAAGGCCGCGCCGGAGCGACAGGTGCAGTTCGATGCGGCCGCCGAGCGAAGCCTCAAGCATGTCGGCGAAGCCGTTGATGCAATCGTTCACATCGACAGCCCTGGGCGTCAGCCTCGTCTTGCGCGCAAACGCGAGGAGCTGGCCCGTGAGTTTGGCGCCGCGCTCCGCAGCGCCGCGCGCACGCGCTAGATAGCTTCGTTGTTTCTCATCCTCGATCCGGGTCCCGAGCAATTCGAGGTTGCCGTTCACGACCTGAAGCAGATTGTTGAAATCATGCGCGAGCCCCGCGGTGAGCTGGCCGATTGCCTCCATTTTCTGAGCCTGCTGAGACGCCTGTTCGCTCTCTCGCCGGCGCGTCACGTCGAGCTGGCTCGCGAAGAAATGCAGAAGCTTGCCGCCAGTGTCATAAACCGGTCCGATAAAGACCGCATTCCAGAACGGCGTCCCATCGCGCTTGTAGTTCAATATCTCGAGGGCGATCGACTGGCGGTTCGCGACTGCAGACCGGAGGTCCGCGACACGCTCGCGATCGGTTTGCGGCCCTTGCAGGAAACGGCAGTTCCGCCCGAGAACCTCGGTCTCTTCATAGCCGGTCAGATCGAGGAAGGCCTTGTTCGCGAAGACGATCGGATTATCGGCAATGTTCGGATCGGTCAGGATCATTGGCATCCTGGTCATCTCGATTGCGGCGAAGAAGATATTGCTTCGCTCGTCGAGGCCAGAATGGGTCAGCGTGGTTTCGCGTCGATGATCGCCAAGAGTGGCCCCAGCCGAAGGTTCGGTCCCGCTCGCTCCGGCGTCGAGCTCCTCATGATCTGTCACGCGGTCAACAGCCTCCATTTCGCCCGCTTAGCGGGCGGCTCATCGTGATACCCCATACGCCCCCGTGCGGATTTTGTTGCAAAGTGGCGTGGCTCTTACCGGAACGAACTCGTCCCTATAACGTTCATCCGCGGGGAAATTGTCAAGGGTCGGCCAAGGTGGCGGATCGTCCCATGCGAACGGGAGACGCATGCCACGATCCGATCAGCTAAGCCGCGAGGAATTGCTCGAGCGTCAGGCATTTCAACTCGCCCTGCTTACGGAACTGCGCGATCTCGCGGACCCCGTGGCGATCCTCGCGGCAGCCGCCACGCGGCTCGGCACCCATCTCGGCGCGGCACGGTGCGGATTCGCTTCGAACGCCGGCGAGGCCGGCATGAGAATCGCGTCTGAATGGACGAAAGACGGCGCGTCGCGCAGCGGCGAGGTTTCACGATTGCAGGGGGCGACGAACGGCGAGCTCGCCCAAGGTGACACCGTAGTCACGACAGGACACAAATCCGATGACCATTCGCGGCACGACATTGCGGCACAGATTCTCTGTCCCATGACACGCGAAGGCGTGCTGGAATCGGTGCTTTACGTCGAAAAGGACGCGCCGCACGCATGGACGACGGGCGAAATCGCGCTCGTCGAGGATGTCGCGCTTCGCATTCGCGAGGCGGTCGATCGTGCGCGCAGCGACGCGGCGCTCAAGGCCAGTCGCGAAGAACTCGAGCTCGCGACACGCGCCGCCGAGCTTGGTCGTTATGATTATCGCCCGCGCGAGATGAGTCTATCCTGGGATGACCGGTGCCGTGCACTCTTCGGGATGTCATCGGGAGTTCCGGTCAGCTACGAAAGCGCATTTCTCGCCGGCCTTCACCCTGATGATCGCGAGCGCGCAAACCGCGCCGTCGCTGCGGCTCTCGATCCCGATGGAAGTCACCGGTTCGATGTCGAGTATCGCACGGTCGGCATCGAAGACGGGGTTCTTCGTCACATTCGTGCGCAAGGCCTCGCATTTTTCGACGGCCGAGAGCCTGTTCGGCTCATCGGCACCGTGCAAGATGTTACGCGCGACCGCGAGGCCAGCGCCAAGCTGCGCGAGGTCGAGGAGCGCCTTCGTCTCGCGGGACGCGCCACGAACGATGCGATCTGGGACTGGGATTTTCGCACCAATCATGTGACGTGGAATGCCGCTCTCGAAAGCGCTTACGGTCACAGGCCCGACGACGTTGTGCCGACCGGCGAATGGTGGCTTGCGCAGATCCACGCTGAAGACCGCGCGCGGATCGATGCGAGTATCCATCATGTGATCGACGGAGGCGCGAGCGATTGGACTGACGAGTATCGCTTTCGCCGTGCGGACGGCAGCTACGCCGACATTCTCGACAGGGGCTATGTCATTCGCGGTGAGGATGGCGCGCCGATCCGGATGGTGGGCGCAATGCTCGATGTATCGGCGCGCAAAGCGGTAGAGCGCCAGCTTCAACAGGAGCGCATGCGGCTGGTCGAAGAGGTCAAAGAGACCGCAGCAGAGCGTGACCGTGCCGAAGAGGCGCTCCGGCAGTCTCAGAAAATGGAAGCTGTCGGCCAGCTCACAGGCGGCATCGCGCATGACTTCAATAATCTGCTGACCGGCATTTCGGGGTCGCTCGAAATGATGCAGATCCGCATCGCTCAGGGTCGCGTCGCAGAGATCGACAAATATTCGGTCGCCGCGCAGGGCGCGGTCCGGCGCGCCGCTGCGCTCACGCACCGCCTACTCGCCTTCTCGCGCCGTCAGACGCTCGATCCCAAGCCGTGCGACGTGAACCGGCTGATCTTCGACATCGAGGAATTGGTGCGCCGAACGGTGGGCCCCTCGATCACGGTGGAGACGGTAGGAAAGGCGGGATTGTGGACGACGCTGGTGGACACCAATCAGCTCGAGAACGCCATTCTCAACCTGTGCATCAACGCGCGCGACGCGATGCCCGAGGGCGGACGGATCACGATCGAGACGGCCAACAAATGGCTCGACGGACGCGGCGCAAGGGAGCGCGATCTCGAACCCGGCCAATATGTGTCCCTCTGCGTGACCGACACCGGGACGGGCATGACCGACGAGGTCGCCGCGCGCGCTTTCGATCCCTTCTTTACGACCAAGCCGCTTGGCGAAGGAACAGGCCTCGGCCTGTCGATGATTTACGGATTTGCGCGTCAATCGGGGGGACAGGTTCGTATCTACAGCGAGGTCGGGATGGGAACGACCATGTGCATCTATCTTCCGCGCTACATGAGCGCTGAGGAGCCCGACACGGTCGATCCCGATCCGCCCGCGCCAACGTCGATCGATGGCGCCGGGCCGGCACGCGGCAATGTGCTGGTCGTCGACGACGAGCCGACGATCCGCATGCTCGTCGCCGAAGTGGCCGAGGAATTGGGCTATCAGGTTCTCGAGGCGTTCGACGGGCCGAGCGCGATGCGGGTCCTGCAGGCAAAGGAGGCCATCGATCTTCTGATCACCGACGTCGGTCTACCTGGCGGCATGAACGGACGGCAGATAGCCGATGCCGCTCTCAGCCTTTGCCCTAGCCTGAAAATTCTTTTCATCACGGGCTATGCGGAGAATGCTGTCATCGGAAGCGGGAGGCTCGCGCCTAACATGGCGCTCATTACCAAGCCTTTTGCGATGGACGCGCTCGCGCACCGGATTCGCGAAATCATGGCTTGAATGCGCTCATACATACGTGTTGCTCGCCCAGCCGCAACGCTGCTTCGATGCCGCTGTGTAAGGGTGCGCTATAAACTGCGCTGCTCGCCGCCTCCGATTTTCCAGATATAGCGCGACGGCATTTCGCTGTCATCGAACGAACTGCGTTTCTTGCGGCGCCGCTTGGCCGCTTGCCGTCGGTCTGCTTCTGGCACAATATTCGCTAAAGCGGACAGGCAAAGAGGCGGAGCCTCTTGAAGCGCCTGCTGGCTCGTCAATACGGGATAGGCCTTCTATCCCAGCCGTAGAACCCGCCGCTATCCGTTGACGATAGCTGATCGATGACGCCTAGAATGTGCATCGCGCTATTATTCGCACTAAAGAGCGATGATTCAGCTACTCGCGCCTGAAACGGCTCCGAGAGCGGCGTGTCGACTGTTCCGGGGTGCAGTGCCGCGACTATCGCTTCCGGATTGCTGCGGCCGAGCTCTATCGCGAAGCATCGCACCAGAGCATTGAGCGCCGCCTTGGAAGCGCGGTAGCTGTGCCATCCGCCAAGTCTGTTATCCGCAATCGAACCAACGCGAGCAGAAAGAAATATGGCGACGGCCCGGTGTCTTCGGCCGAGCAGTGGAAGAAAATGCTTTGCGGCGAGCGCGGGCCCGATGCTGTTGACCGCGAATACTTCGGCCATAACCGATGCATCGAGCTGCCGAAGGCTCTTTTCAGGACGGATCTCAGCCCCGCGATGCAGCAGCCCCGTTGCCACGATCAACAAGTCGAGCGCGCCATCCTGGGCAATTTGGCGACCTGCCTCGGCAAGCGTGCCGTCGTCCAATATGTCGATCGTCAGCGTTGTCACATCGGGATGACGCGAAGCATCGGGCCGCCTGGTCCCGGCATAGATGCGGTCAAATCGGCCCGATGCGACAAGTTGCTCGACAAGCGCGGCGCCGATACCGCCGCCACTTCCGATCACCAAGGCGCGCTTGCCGTTCAAATGCCTGCTCCTCACGGCCACAAAGCCGGTCCGGCTGCCTGAAGCTTAAACGGCGGCGGCGCGATATCCCATATGCCTCAAAGGGAAGCTGGAGCGGTGCCTAGAAGCCGGCCTCGACCGCGAGCCGGATCGCATCGGCCGTGGTCTCGACGCCGAGCGCGCGCAGCAGCGCAGCGCGGTGCATCTTGATCGTCCGCTCCGACAGCGACAGCGTGAAGGCAATCTGCTTGTTGAGCTGTCCGCTCGCCATCAGCTTCAACACCTCGCGCTGCCTCGGCGAGAGCGCCTCAATATGGGCGCGCGCTCGCGTGCTCCGTCCTCCAACCGCCTCGCCGGTCTCGTCGACCTCGATTTGCGAGCCGAGAAAATATTCGAGAGTGCCGCCGGGGCCAAAGATTGGCGCGACCAGCACGGCATTGCGGAAGGGCGTTCCGTCTTTCCGGTAGTTGAGGATCTCGACGAGCGCCGGCCTCTGCTCCCGGATGGCGGCGCGCAAGGTCTCGGTCAGTTCGGGCTCGGTGCCCTGCCCGGCGAGAAAGCGGCAATTGCGTCCAAGAATTTCGTCCGACCCATAGCCGGTGAGCGCCGAGAAGGCAGCGTTGCACTCGACGATCGGATTGTCAGGCAGACGCGGGTCGCTGATCACCGCGGCGATCGGGCTGGCCGCGATCATTGTCTTCAATGACATAGTATCTGCCTGCTCTCCCTTGGGTGCCCCAAGGGACATGTTGCGACACTTCCCCTCGCTCATGCAAGCCTGCGTCGATGACAATTGCGACGAACCGGAAAAATTACGTATGACGCCCAGCAGATTGACGGCACAGTCATGCCTACGGGCGGGCGTAGGACATTGTGCGAGCCCCCTTGGTGACCGCGAGGCCATGGTCTGATGCGGGTCGCGATCATCGGAGCCGGCATTGCGGGGCTCGCCTGTGCACGGCGGCTGCACGACGCCGGGATTGAGGCGACACTCTTTGACAAATCCCGCGGCCTCGGCGGCCGCCTCGCGACCCGCCGCGCGGATACGGGCACTCCGGGGGTCGCATTCGATCATGGCGCCACGCATTTCACGGCGCGCTCGGAAGGCTTTACCAGGCTGCTCGCTGCTTGGGAGAAGGCAGGCCTCGCGGCGCGTTGGCCGGCCGCGGGCGCGGACAGCTGGGTCGGCACGCCGACAATGACCGCGCCGCTGAAATCGCTCGCGAGCGATCTCGATGTCCGCCTGTCGCGACCGGTCACGGCCCTGACCAAATCGCGTGCCGGCTGGACGCTACACAGCGAGGCAAAACGGCTCGGCAAATATGATGCGGCAGTAATCGCCATTCCGGCCGAACAGGCGGCTCCGCTTTTGTCGCTGCATGATTTCGAGATGGCGCGCGCCGCAATGGCGGCGCGCTATAACCCATGCTGGACCGCGATGTTCGCCTTTGAGGAGCGGATCGAGGAGCTCCCCGATTTCCTCCGCGGCTCGGGTGCCATCGTGACCGCCGCGCGCGACAGCGCGAAGCCCGGCCGCGCGCCGGGCGAGCGGTGGGTCGTGCAAGCCGACTGGACCTGGTCGCAGACGCACCTCGCCTCCGACAGCGCGAGCGTGGCGCCAGCGCTTCTCGCCGAGCTGGGAAAGGTCGCGGGCCGCGACCTGCCCGCCCCGAGCCATATCGCCGCCCATCGCTGGCTATTCTCGCAGCCCTCGGGACAGGATCTGAAGCTGCTCTGGAACCCTGCCATAGGCCTCGGCGCTTGCGGAGACTGGCTCTATCACGGCTTTGCCGAATATGCGTGGCTGTCGGGCCATGTACTCGGCGCGGCGATTGCGGCAGAGGCGCCGCGATGACGCGCGCGATCGTGATCGGAGCCGGCATCGGCGGCCTTGCGCTGGCCATCCGTCTCCAGTCGGCGGGCCTCGATACGCTGCTCGTCGAAGCGCGCGACCGGCCGGGCGGCCGCGCCTATGTCTTTGAGAAGGATGGTTTCACCTTCGATGCCGGGCCGACGGTGATCACCGACCCGGCCTGCCTCGCCGAGCTCTGGGAGCTCAGCGGCCAGCGGCTCGAGCGCGATGTCGACCTCGTCCCGGTGTCGCCCTTTTACCGGCTGAGCTGGCCCGACGGATCGACCTTCGATTATGGCAATGACAAGGAGGCGCTCGCCCGTCAGATCGCCGCGCTCGATCCCGCCGACGTGGCGGGATATGAGCGCTTTCTCAGCTATTCCGCGTCGGTTTACGAGGAAGGCTATGTGAAGCTCGGCGCCGTGCCCTTCCTCGATTTCCGCTCGATGCTGAAGGCGGCGCCCGCTCTTTTGCGGCACCGTGCCTGGCGCTCGGTCTATAAAACCGTCGCGAGCTATGTTCGGAGCGAGAAGCTGCGCGAGGCGCTCTCCTTCCATACCCTGCTCGTCGGAGGCAACCCGATGGCGACGAGCAGCATCTATGCGCTCATCCACAAGCTCGAGCAGGATGGCGGCATCTGGTATGCGCGCGGCGGCACCAACCGGCTAGTCGCCGGCATGGCCGCGCTGTTCGCGCGTCTCGGCGGTACGCTGAGGCTCGGCGATCCGGTTGCCCGCATCGAAACCGAGGGCGACCGGGTGACGGGCATCGTAACGCGGAGCGGGTTTACCGCACGCGCCGATCTTGTCGCCTCGAACGCCGATCTCATGCACAGCTACCGCGACCTGCTCGCGCATCCGCGCGGCAAGCGCGAGGCGAAGCGCCTTGCGCGCAAGAGCTGGTCGCCGAGCCTCTTCGTCCTCCATCTGGGGGTTCGCGGCGCCTTTCCCGAGATACCCCACCATATGATATTGTTCGGTCCACGCTACCGCGGGCTTCTCGACGACATCTACCGGAACGGGACGCTCGCCGAGGATTTCTCGCTTTACCTTCATCACCCGAGCGCAAGCGATCCGGGCGTTGCCCCCGCGGGTCACAGCAGCTTCTACGCGCTCGCTCCGGTTCCCCATCGCGGCCACGCCCCGCTCGACTGGGAGGTCGAAGGGCCGAAATTGGCGAAGCGCATCATCGCCGAGATCGAACGGCGCTTGATTCCTGACCTTGGCGAGCGGATCGTCACGCAAATCCAATATGCGCCGCCGAACTTCGAGCGGGATCTCGCCGCGCATCTCGGGAGCGCCTTCAGCCTGACGCCAACACTGCTGCAGAGCGCCTATTTTCGTGGGCACAACCGCGACGCGCGCATCGAGAACCTCTATTTTACCGGCGCGGGCACGCATCCCGGCGCTGGTATTCCGGGGGTCGTCGCAAGCGCGAAGGCGACGGCGAGCCTCATTCTCGGCGACTTCGGCATCAGAACTGCGGCAGCCCGCGATCCGTGCGCTCGCGACCGGATAGTCTCCGGGCCCAATGAAGCGGCAGGAGATGCCTCGTCCAGCTGATCGCACGGACGTTCCGATTCTGCCGGCGGCCAGCGCCTTGCGACCCACGCCTGGCCGCGGCGGGGGGCGGTGATTGCTCAACGCCGGGCGGTGCGACGCCACGTCGCACCGCCCAATCCCCGCATATACACGCCCGCCAATGCGGTTCTGCATGGCTTGAACTTCCCGAAAGGTCATCTTTTGCGGAGGTCGGAGCCTGCCAGATGAGGAACCCCGCGCTCGCCCGCACCATAGCCCACCAAAAAGGTAAACGCCGCCATGCCGCCCGCCATCTTGTGGCTCCGTCAGGACCTCCGCACCACCGACCATCCGGCGCTTCTCGCGGCGATCGCCGAAGGTCCGGTCATTCCGCTCTACATATTGGACGACGAGAGCCCCGAAACGCGCGCGATCGGCGGCGCGCAGCGCTGGTGGCTCCATCACAGCCTCGCCGCGCTCGATGCGAGCCTTCGCAAACGCGGCAGCCGGCTCGTCCTGCGCCGCGGCCCTGCCGCCGAAATAGTCGAACGCGTCGCGGCGGATGCCGGGAGCACAAGGGTTCACGCGACCCGCTGCTACGAGCCCTGGTGGCGGCGCTACGAAAACGCGCTGGACGCCAGGCTTGCGCTGCGGCTCCATGACGGCAATTATCTTGCGCCGCCCGAGAGTATCATCAATGCGCAAGGCGCGCGCTACCGCGTCTTCACGCCATGGTATCGCGCGCTCCTGGGACGCATGCCGCCCGCCCTTCCCTATGCCGCGCCCAACCATATTCCGGCTCCCGACGTCTGGCCGACGTCGGACAATCTCGCCGATTGGGGTCTGACCCCGACCAGCCCCGACTGGGCCTCGGGATTTGACGACTGGCACCCGGGCGAGAAAGGTGCCTGGCGCGCGCTGCGCGACTGGCTGCCGCTTGCCGGCGACTACAAGGCCCGCCGCGACTTTCCTTCGCTCCCCGCGACATCGCGGCTGTCGCCGCATCTTCATTTCGGCGAGATCAGCCCCCGGTCGATCTGGCATGCGCTCGGCGAGCGCGACGATGCGGGCGCCGAGACCTTTCGGTCGGAGCTTGGCTGGCGCGAACATGGCATCAATCTCGTCGACCAGATGCCCGATTATGGCGATCGGAACGGGCGCCCCACCTTCGATGATTTCGGCTGGCGGAGCGGCCCCGAAGCCGACCGGGACTTCACCGCCTGGACCCGGGGAAGGACCGGCTACCCGGTGGTCGACGCGGGCATGCGCGAGCTCTGGCACACGGGCTGGATGCACAACCGCGTTCGGATGGTCGCCGCCTCCTTCCTCGTCAAACATCTGCTGATCGACTGGCGCCGCGGTGAGCGCTGGTTCTGGGATACGCTGCTCGACGCCGATCTCGGGTCGAATGCAATGAACTGGCAATATGTCGCGGGCACCGGCGTCGACGCGCCGGTCTTCTCGCGCATCATGTCGCCGCTGCTCCAGAGCGAGCGGTTCGCGATGGGCGATTATGTCCGCACTTATGTTCCGGAGCTTTCGCATCTGTCGGACGCCGAGATCACCGCCGCCCATGGTCAGGATGCGCGGGTGCCCGCCTATCCCGCGCCGCTGATCGGTCATGAGGCGGCGAGGGCGCGGGCCCTCGCTGCTTGGGAAGCCCTGCGCAGCTAGCGAGCAGGCCCACCAAGCTAGTCGAAGGCGGCGCTTGCCACGCCGTGGCTGTTGTAAACAGGGCCTTCGCGCGACACCGCGAATTTGCGGCTCGACGACGCGCGCACGCCAAATTCGCCTATATGCCCCAGCATTCCCCTGTATTGCGGCCCGGCGAGATGCGCTGCGAGCGCAGCTTCGCCGTCCCATTCCTCGAACACGTGGATGCGCGTCGCCACATGCGGATCGAGGGTCCAGGCGTAAGCGAGACAGCCCGGCTGGGCGAGCGCGCCTTCGATCCAGCCGCGCGCACCCGCCAGCGCCTCTCCGCGCGTCTCGGGATCGATATCGATGACCGCCTGGATCAGGATTTTCATGCCTGCACCTCGCTTGCTGAAAGCTGAGGCAACGGTCGAAACCGCCGCTCTGTAAACAGCCACCGACCATCAATTTGGCGGCAGACGTCGTCATAGATGCCAAGGGTCCGGTGAAGGGCGCCGTCGCGCAGGAAGATTTCCTCGGTGTAGGACCGCATGGCTGCGGTCTCGCCATGGACCTCGATCGAACCCGGCCAAGCGCGAAAGACGATGTCGGGAAAGGCGCGCATCGCCGCGAGCCAGGTGTCGACGATCTTCGCCTTGCCCTCGAAGATCCCGAACCCGGGAAGCGACCATCGGCCGCCTTCGTCCCAGGTCGCCGCCCAGGCTTCGCTGTCGGCACGGTTGACCGCGTCGGCGTAGGCATCGAGCAGGTCGCGAAGCGCCAGCCGGTCTTCGAACGATCCCTCAAACGGCATGGATGCCCCCTTCTTGCCCGGCTGCGTCGATCGCCAGCCTGCCGCCTATTTGCCTGCAGCCGATCGGAGGGAGAACTGCCGTTATCGCTAGCGGCGATGGGCCACCGAGTGCGGGCCGGATAACCCGCCCCAAAGGACAGGTCGCCGAGGCGGAGCGGCGCGCCTAATTCCGTACCTGTCCTATCCCCCCGGGACGAACATTCGAAAAGGAATGACCAATGGCTATTTCCCGTATCTCTCTTTCGCTCGCCGCAGCAGCGCTTGCGCTCGCCGGCGGCATCGCGGCCGCCAAGAACCCGATGGTCGGCGGCGCCGCGATGTATGAGACCAAGACCATCGTCGAAAATGCCGCCAATTCGAAGGATCACACGACACTCGTCGCGGCGGTCAAAGCCGCTGGCCTCGCCGAGACCCTTTCGGGAGCGGGCCCCTTCACGGTCTTTGCGCCCACCAACGCTGCCTTTGCCAAGCTCCCCGCCGGCACCGTCGACACGCTGCTCAAGCCGGAGAACAAGGCGATGATGACGGGCATCCTGACGTACCATGTCGTGCCGGGCCGCCTGACCGCGACCGATATTGCCGCGCAGGCCAAAGCCAATGGCGGCAAGGCCGTGCTCACCACGGTGCAGGGCGCCAAGCTCACCGTCTGGGAGAAGGACGGCAGCTGGTATGTGAGCGACGCCAAGGGCGGCACGGCGAAGATCGGCCCCGCCGACGTTCTTCAGTCGAACGGCGTGATCCACGTCATCGACACCGTGCTGCTTCCCGCCTGATACATTATCGGGGCCGCGCGACGCTTGTTGGCGCAGCGCGGCCCCGATAATCAAAAGCCCTCAAAGCCAACCGGAAAGTTCGCTCCTTATCAGCGCGGCGAGCATATCCATCCCGACATCGCTGTCATTCAGACAGGGCACATAAGCGAAATGGCGTCCGCCGGCGGCAAGGAACTGCTCGCGGCCGCGGATGGCGATTTCCTCGAGGGTCTCGAGGCAATCCGCAGCGAACCCCGGCGCGATCACGACCACCGACCGGCCTTCTCGCCCGAGCGTTTCGAGCGTCATGTCGGTTGCCGGTGTCAGCCACTTGGCCTTGCCGAAGCGCGACTGAAAGCTCGGAACGACACTCTTCCCCAAGACCTCGCCCAACCGACGCGCGGTCTTGAGGCACATGCAGTGATAGGGATCGCCAAGATGCAGAGTGCGCTCGGGCATGCCGTGGAAGCTCGCGACGATCGTGTCGGGTACAAAGGCGAGGCCGCCGATCGCACGTCCGAGCGACGACGCCAGCGCCTGGACATGGCGATCGTCATCATAATAAGGAGGAAGGATGCGCAGCGCCGGCTGCCAGCGCAGGCGCGCCATATGCGCCTGGACCGCATCACCAACGCTCGCGGTCGTCGCGGCGCAATATTGAGGATAAAGAGGCGCAACGAGAATGCGGCGACATCCTGCCGCAAGAAGCGCGTCGATGCCGTCCGAGATCGAGCCGCTGCCATAGCGCATCGCATGCGCGACCACCGCATCACCTCCCAGCGAAGCCTGAAGCGCCCTTGCCTGGCGGCGGGTGATCGCCGCGAGCGGCGAGCCCTCTGACGTCCAGATTTCGCAGTAGACACGCGCGGATTTCCGCGGCCGAACGGCAAGGACGATCCCGCGGAGGATCGGCTGCCAGATCAGCGAGGGCAGTTCGACCACGCGCCGGTCGGAGAGAAATTCCGCGAGATAGCGCCGCACCGCACCGCTCGTCGGCGCGTCGGGCGTGCCGAGGTTTACGAGAAGCACGCCGATGCGGTCGACCGGCACGGCGGGGTGACCCGTTGGCAATCGGGCGGGATCCGCTTCTTCGTAACGGTCGCCGATTCTGACCGTTAGCAGAGGCCCTTCGTCATTCATTGCAATCTCCGCGGACAGGACGCCTTGCGGCGACCGTGCCGCGCGATGTTGACCGCATGTCTCCGACTTTTCCCGCGCCGCCAAGCTGCACCAAGGGGCAGACTGGATGCGAGTATCAGGACCTCGTCAAGGCCGGCGTGATCGATCCCGCCAAGGTCGTTCGCACCGCGCTGCAGGATGCCGCGTCGGTCGCGTCGCTGCCGATAACCACCGAGGCGCTCGTCGCCGAACTGCCGAAGGAGGAGAAGGCCGCGCCGATGCCGGCGATGGCCTTCTGACAGGCCGGGGGCGGCGGGGCCACCGCCGCCCCCGCATTTCCGTACCCGCCCTATTCACCCAACCACCGCGCACCGCGCCAAGCCTCGTCAAGCGAGCGAAGGGCATTTCTGCATTCCGGGGCTCACCCGAGGTCCGTGCACCCAACGCGCTTCCAACCGACGATCTGCCCCAAGGGACATGTTGCGACGCCATGCTGCGCTCGGGCATGCGCCGATCCGGCGGTCCACCTCCCTCTCCTCCCCTCCCGGACCGCTAACCCTTCGCCGTCAGGAGGCCAGGACCATGCTTCACGTGCCCCCTTCCAGTCCCACCGTTGACGGCGCGATACCCCCCGAGGTTCTCGCGTCGGTGGAGACGCTGCTGCGCTGGGTCGGCGAGGATCCTCATCGCGAAGGCCTGCTCGACACACCGAAGCGCATCGCGCGTGCCTGGAAGGATTACTGCCAGGGGTATGACGAGGATCCGGCGGTGCATCTCTCGCGCACCTTCGAAGAGGTCGGCGGCTATGACGAGATCGTCTTGCTGCGCGACATCCCGTTCCAGTCGCATTGCGAGCATCATATGGCGCCGATCACCGGAAAGGCGTCGATCGCCTACCTACCCCGCGACCGCGTCGTCGGCATCTCCAAGCTCGCGCGCGTGCTGAACGGCTATGCGCGCCGGCTGCAGGTGCAGGAGCGGCTGACCGCCGAGGTCGCCCGATGCATCTGGGACAATCTCCGTCCGCACGGCGTCGCCGTGGTGATCGACGCCCAGCATGGCTGCATGACCGGGCGCGGCGTGCGCACGCCGGGCGTCGGCATGGTCACGAGCCGGCTCCTCGGCTGCTTCCTCGACGACCAGCGGAGCCGCAAGGAAGTGCTCGCGCTGATGGGCCATTGATGCGCCGGTCGATGATCCGGACCGGTCTTGCGGGCTTTACCTGCCTGCGTGAGGCGCGCGCCGAAATCCTGTGCGCCGCCGCCTCACGCCGGTTTCCTGCCGGGGTTGCGCCGACATGACTCAGGGGTCGCAACCCTCCGACGATCCTGGCCATCTTCCGAACAGCTTGCGCAGGCAGCCGGACGACGGGGGGCATTTCGGGAAATTCGGGGGCCGCTTCGTCCCCGAAACGCTCATGCCCCTCATCCTCGATCTGGAGCGCGAATATCGAGCCGCAAAACGGGACCCGGCCTTCCAGGCCGAGTTCGACGATCTGCTCGAACATTATGTCGGCCGTCCCAGCCCGCTATACTTCGCGCCGCGCTTGACGTCCGCGCTCGGCGGCGCGCAAATCTGGTTCAAGCGCGACGAACTCAACCACACCGGCGCCCACAAGATCAACAACTGCGTCGGGCAGATCCTGCTCGCGATCCGAATGGGCAAAAGGCGCATCATCGCGGAAACGGGCGCGGGCCAGCACGGGGTGGCTACTGCAACCGTCTGCGCGCGCTTTGGCCTGCCCTGCGTCGTCTATATGGGCGCCGCCGATATCGCGCGCCAGGCGCCCAATGTCTTCCGCATGAAGCTGCTGGGCGCCGAAGTCGTGCCCGTCACGGCCGGCGCCGCGACCCTCAAGGACGCGATGAACGAGGCGCTGCGCGACTGGGTCGCCCATGTCGAGGACACCTTCTACATCATCGGCACCGCAGCCGGTCCCCACCCCTATCCGGAGCTTGTGCGCGATTTCCAGAGCGTGATCGGCAGGGAAGCGCGGGCGCAGATGCTGGCCCGTACCGGCCGCCTGCCCGATCTCCTGGTCGCCGCGATCGGCGGCGGATCGAATGCGATCGGTCTCTTTCACCCGTTCCTCGACGACCCGATGGTGAAGATGCTCGGCGTCGAGGCGGCCGGGCATGGCCTCGACGAGGCGCACGCCGCGTCACTGGCCGGCGGGCGTCCCGGCATTCTTCACGGCAACAAGACCTATCTGCTGCAGGATGACGACGGGCAGATCGTCGAAGGCCATTCGATCAGCGCTGGCCTCGATTATCCCGGCATCGGCCCCGAGCATGCATGGCTCAAGGACATCGGACGGGTGGACTATACCTCCGCGACCGACGCCGAAGCGCTGGACGCCTTTCAGCTACTTTGCAGCACAGAGGGTATCATCCCGGCGCTTGAGCCCAGTCACGCCGTCGCCGCGGTTGTCAGGATCGCGCCGGCGATGCCGAAAGATAGTATCATCATCGTCAACATGTGCGGACGCGGGGACAAGGACATATTCTCCGTGGCCCAGCATCTTGGCGTGGAACTTTGAGCGCGACGAAAGGTAGGGGCACGGGACGTGTGATCGAAGACACTGGCGCTACAGATTTCGGATCTATGAGGGACGGATGATGATAAGGGTGCTTCTTGTTGAAGACGATCCGCTGGTGGCGATGATGCTCGAGGGGTATCTCGACGTGCTTGAACACGAGATCGTGGCGGCCGCAGCGACCGTCGCGGAGGCGCTGGATCTCGTCGCGAAGCGAGATTTCGACCTCGCAATATTGGATGTTCACCTTGCCGATGGCAAAACGAGCGAGGCGGTCGCTGCCGCGTTGAGCGATGCCGGGAAGGCTTTCATAGCGACGAGCGGAGATGCGACGATCATGGCGGCTGAATTTGATGGCCGGCCAGTTCTTCGCAAACCTTTCAGGATTGCCGAGCTCGAACGGGCAATCGCCGCTATAATGGGGTAGCCCGCGGTCACAGGCCGGAGCCTTCTCGACGGTCGTATTCGGGCGCGACTTGGTGACGGGCCTGTGCGGCATGAAATCCATCTTGCCTATGGCAAGACCTGCGTTGCGCAGCGGCGCGTAAGCCATCGTCGCATGAAAGTAGAAATTTGGCATGATCCAGTCGCGGACTCAAAGCCGCGATTGCAGCCTTAACATTCTCGTGGCAGATTGTCGTCGATGGGGTCGTTTCGTAGTTTTTTGATCATCCTTTGGCTGGCGCTGGCCGCCTACACCGCAGTAGTCATTTCTCGCCACGGCCTTGGATTGTTACCGATCTTTTTCGGAGACGTGGCGAAGCTGGGATGGCCCGGGCAGTTCAACCTCGATTTTCTCTGCTTTCTCGTCCTCTCTGCGCTTTGGACGGCTTGGCGGAATGGATTCAGTGCGATCGCCCTGCTCCTCGCGCTCATCGCCTTTTTCGGAGGCGCGGGTTTCCTGC